>DASQHY010000028.1:0-2180 GCA_035631855.1 Candidatus Acidiferrales bacterium | reverse complement strand
AACCCCGACGCGGTGCGTTCCGTGCTCGGCTACCTGCCGCAGGATTTCGGCGTTTACCCGAATCTGAATGCCGTCGAATTTCTGGAATATATGGCGGCAGTCAAAGGGCTGGACGCCGCAAGCGCCAAGCGCCGCATCGGCGAATTGCTGGAGCTGGTGAATCTCGCGGATGCCGCGCGCCGTCCCCTGGGCGGCTATTCCGGCGGGATGAAGCAGCGTGTGGGCATCGCGCAGGCGCTGTTGAACGATCCGCAACTCCTGATTGTGGATGAGCCGACGGCGGGTCTGGACCCCGAAGAGCGCGTGCGCTTCCGCAACCTGCTCTCCGAGCTTTCCGGCGAGCGGATCGTGATTCTTTCAACGCACATTGTCTCGGACGTCGAGGCGGTAGCCACGGAGATTGCGCTGATCGCCCACGGCCGCCTGGTCACCCGCGGCGCGCCGGAGGAGTTGCTGGCCCCGCTTTCCGGATGCGTCTGGGAAGTGGTCGTGCCGAGCGCGCAGCTTGCCACGCTGCGGCGGGAATTCCTGGTCAGCAGCACCGCCCACCGCGGCGACGGTGTCCACGCCCGCATCGTGTCCGAAGACGCGCCGGGTCCCGCGGCGCGCACGCTTGAGCCGACGCTCGAAGACGTCTATCTTCACGCACTCGCCGCGCATCGCCAGGCCAACGGCGCCGCCGAAGGCGTTTCCGCATGAGTTCGCAGCGCGTCCTCTATCAAGTCGCCCGCGCCGATTTTCTCGAGCGCGTCCGCCGCTACAGCTTCCTGCTGACCATGCTTTTTGCGCTCTATCTCGGCTACGCGGCGGCGACGGGAAAAATCATGATGCGCCTGCGCGGGGATGGCGGCGACTATCGCGGCGTGTACACCTCCGCATGGATTGGCACGCTGGTGGCGCTGGTGACCACGTGTTTCGTTTCGCTCGTGGGATTCTACATCGTAAAGAATTCGATTGAGCGCGACCGCCTGACGCGTGTCGGCGAAATTCTGGCCAGCACTCCGCTGAAAAAAGACTCTTATACCGTCGGCAAATTTCTGAGCAATTTCGCCATCCTGGCGTTGATGGTCGCGGCGCTGGCGGTTGCTGCAGTGGCCATGCAGCTCTTCCACGGAGAAGATCCGCGCTTCGATTTATGGGCGCTGCTCTCGCCGTTTCTCATGGTCGCGCTGCCGGCCATGGCGTTGACCGCAGCCCTGGCGGTCTTGTTTGAGGCTCTGCCGGTCCTGCGCGCCGGCGCGGGAAACGTGCTGTGGTTTTTCCTGTGGGGCATCTCGATGACCTTGGCGATGATTACCAAGATTTCGTGGCTTGACCCCTTCGGGCTCTTCACCGTCATGCAGAACATTGCAGGAGCGGCGCGCGCCGGCATTCCCGGCTACACGGGCGGGTTTTCGCTGAGAATCACCGATGACCCGATCACCGTGGCCGATGGATTTCGCTGGGCCGGCATTCACTGGACGGAGAACATGGTCCTGATCCGGCTGATGTGGATCGGCGCAGCGATTGTGCTGGCACTCTTGGCAGCGGCCTTCTTCGATCGTTTTGATAGCTCGCGCGCCGTCCTTCCCGGCTCTCGCAAACCGGACGAAAAGTTAGCCGGTCGCGAAGCGCTGCCGGTGAAGGCGCTGCTGCGCCCGGCCGTGCCGGTTCATCTGTCGCCCCTCAAAACCTCGGCGGCGTTCGGCTTGGCGCGAATCCTGTTGGCGGAACTCCGGCTGGCGCTGAAGGGACTTCGCTGGTGGTGGTATGCCGTGGCGGCTGCATTGGTGGTCGCGCAGCTTGCCAGCCCTCTCGAAGTCGCACGCGGCCCGTTGCTCACCGCGGCATGGATCTGGCCGGTGCTGGTCTGGTCCGCCATGGGCGTGCGGGAGTCTCGCTGCGCCACGGATCAGCTCATTTTCTCTTCTGCGCGAATTCTCCAGCGGCAACTCCCGGCGTGCTGGCTTGCGGGTGTGGCGGTTTCCCTGCTCATAGGAGCAGGAGCCGCGGTGCGTTTGCTGCTGGCCGGGCAATCCTCCGGGGTCCTGGCCTGGGCTGCGGGCGCTCTGTTTGTTCCCAGCCTGGCGTTGTCGCTCGGCATCTGGAGCGGCACAACCAAAGTCTTCGAAGCCGTCTACACCGCGCTTTGGTACGCGGGACCCCTCAATCGCATCCCCGGCCTCGACTTCACCGGAGCC
>DASQHY010000027.1:0-4786 GCA_035631855.1 Candidatus Acidiferrales bacterium | reverse complement strand
GCAAAGGCCCAACCTCAGTAGCGCCTGAATGTGTGGTGAATGTGTGTGGAATGTGTGGGGACGGGCGCCTTCGCCCGTCCCGGTTTTTTGTCGTAAAGAGACCGTTCCTGACGACGCTCCGTCCTATTCCGGATTCAAGCTGTCGTAAATCTTCCACAGCTTATCGGCGGTGGCCCGGTAAATTACCCAACCGCTGCCTCCGTCGGAGGTTTCTCGGAAAAGCAACTCGCCGCGGCCGTCGCCGTCGGCGTCTACGGCGTCAATCAATTCGAGTCGCGGAGTGAGGTCGAGATGATACTTGTCGGTCACGCCGGCATAGATTTTGTGCAGGTCGTGATAGATGTCCGGGTAGGCCACCAAAATAATCGAATACTGCAGGTCATCTGAGGATCCTGTCGAGGCTCCTGGCACCGCCGGTGGCATCTGGGCCTGCGCGCTGAAAATGAGCACGGGCTGATTCGACGACCACAGATCGTAGGCCTTCATCTGAACATTGCTCAGGATCGGCTCCGGCCCTTTTTTCACGGTTCTAAGGTGCGTTGCCTGGGCCGTCGTCGGTTTTGGTGTGATTCTCGCTTTAGCCTGCGCGTCCACGTACGCGCGAACCTGCTGCTTGGCCATTGCAGTCATCTGCTGAAGGCGTTCGCCTTCTTCATCCTTCAGGAATTCGAATCCGTAGGAATGCGGATCAGGGCCGCCCGAGTCCGAGATGGCCGGGATCAACTGAACCGGACCACCGGGCGCGGCCTCCGACGCTTTGCCCGTGTTCTTGGATGGCGTAGCCCCGGGCTTGCTGTAGCCGGGAATCTCCTCGTCGGCAAACGACTCGGCGGGCTTTCCACGGCGCAGTCTGGGGCGGTTGCCTACATCGGCTCCGCTGTCGGATTCGGGTGCCTTCGGCTTATCTGCTGGCTTGGCATCTCCCGGCTTGTTTTCCGATTGAGGGGAACCTGGGGCGCCTTTGGAATCGCCTTGCGGCGGAGCTGAACTCGGAGTCGAAGTTGGCGCTGTACTTGCCGGCGGCGCCTGGTTCGCAGGCTTGGTGAGACGAGGCGGCTCATCCCCGGAACTTGGCTGCGAGGAGGGAGCGGGAGTTGATCCAGAAGCCGGCGGGGTGCTCGCCGCCGGTGTTTCCTTTGAGGGGTTCTTGGTCAGCCGTGGTGGGCCTTCGCTGGTGTCAAGCCCAACAGGAGCGGCTTCTGCCTGAAGCGACGTTTTCGGCTTTTCCGTGCCAGCCGGTACCCAGCTGCCGGTTCCGATCCACGGGCTTTGTGCGTTGGGAGAGTTACTGTGCAGCGCGGTATTCACGGTGAACAGCCCCTGCGAACTCCCGCTGCGCTCGGCTTCGTAAATGGTACCGGACTCCAGCGCCATCGGCACAGGTGTGGCCTTGTATGCGCTTGCGTCCCAGAACTTGCCGTTGATCAGAATTGCAACAGGCAGAAGCGATGCCTTGCCATTGGAGGTCAGTTGCAGAAGGGCAACGGCCCTGGGCTCCGCGTCTTTCTTCCTCGGAGCTTTTCGTTCTCCCGGGGTGATTTGCGGGCGCTCCTCCTGAGCGAAGGCTATCCGCCCAGAGACCGTCCAAGCCAGCAAAGCCACCAGGATCGCCACTCGGTATAAAATCTTGTGGCGACCTGGCGGACCGGAAACCGCCCTCGCATGGTTAATAGATTTCGATTTCGATGTCCCTTGAGAAAATGCCATGAATATTCATGATAAAGCGCCCGACTTCACTTTGCAGGACGCGAACGGAAACGAAGTCTCGCTCAAAGACCAGCGCGGCAAGGTCGTCATACTCTTCTTCTATCCGAAGGCGAACACACCGGGTTGAACCGTAGAAGCGCGCGGGTTCCGCGACACATATACTAAGATTCAGAAAACGGGCGCCGTGCTGCTCGGCATCTCCGCAGATACGCCACAAGCGCAGAAGAAATTCGCAGAGAAGGAACGGCTTTCCTTCACCCTGCTGGCCGACGCGGACAAGAAAGTCGCCGAGGCCTTCGGAGTCATGAAGGAGAAGAACATGTACGGCAAGAAAGTCTGGGGCGTGGCGCGGACGACCTTCATCATCGGACCCGACGGCAAGATTCAGCATATTTTCGAAAAGGTCAAGCCCGAGGGCCATGCCGAAGAGGTGTTGGAATACCTGAAAAAAGCCGCCTAAAGCCCGGCCGGACGGGCAGGGAACAATCCCTTGGGTTCTTTCGTAGCGTTGTTTGAGAAACTCTGCCTTAGACAGCTCCGTGTCGTGGGAGGAATCATGCGCAATCTAGGGAGGACAGCTACCGTTTCCATGATCCTGCTGCTGGTCTTTGCCGCCGCGCCACGGTCGTCGGCATCGCCGGAGGATCGCAGCCCCATTGTGGTTGTGTTCAAAGACGGCCACCGTCAAAGTTTCGCCATGGGCGAGATCGCCCGCATCGACTTTACGTCTCACGCGATGATCGTCTACAAGGACGGCCATCAGGAAAAGGTTCCGGGCGAGATCCTCCGCATTGAATTCGGGGATTCGGCGGCCAGCGCGATGGCGCCCGGGCGGGCCCACTTTGTGGGCAAGTGGGAAGTGGGGGATGGCAGTGGACACAATTTCTTCATCACCCTCGATTCCGAGGGAGATGCAACGAAATCGCAGGGCGCGGCCCACGGAACCTGGATCCTGGTGGATGGCGAAGCGCGCATCGCCTGGGACGATGGCTGGCACGATGCCATTCGGAAGGTCGGCAGCAAACACGAGAAACTTGCCTACGAACCCGGCAAGTCGTTTGACGACGCGCCGTCCAACGTTACTGATGCGCGGAATACGCAGCCCAAACCAATCTAGGTGTGGCCCGGGACATTGAACTCTGGGTAAGCTTGCGATTCTATTTCATGCGCAAGTCGCTGACCTCGATACAAACCGGCGCAATCCACCCGCTGGACCGCGCCTTTTTCGCACGCAACCCGCAACGCGTGGCCCGCGAACTCTTGGGCAAGGTGCTGGTGCGGAACAGCGCGCACGCGCGGCTTGCCGCGCGCATCGTCGAAGTGGAAGCCTATCTGGGAGAGAAGGACCCCGCCGCGCACGCCGCAGCTGGCCGCACCTTGCGCAACGCCGTCCTCTTCGGTCCGCCGGGCCACGCCTACATCTATTTCATCTACGGCAATCACTACTGCCTTAACGTCTCTTGTGAACCCGAAGGTAAAGCGGGAGGTGTCCTGTTCCGGGCGCTCGAGCCACTTTCGGGAATCGAGGAAATGGCCATAGCGCGCGGAATCACTCTCCGCAGCAGCCGTGACCTGCTGAAGCTCACTCGCGGCCCCGGACGCCTGTCGGAGGCCTTTGGAATCACTCGCACGCGTGACAATGGATGCGATCTCACTTCGGCGTCCAGCAGCCTTTGGATCGGCGAGGATGGACGGCATACTGGCAGGGTCCTCCTGACGCCGCGAATCGGGATCACCAAGGCCGCCGAACGGCCTCTTCGTTACCTCCTCGCCGGCAACCCATTCGTCTCCGGAAGCAAAGTACGTCTCAAGTGAGCAGCCGTGTGCGGAGGGCGTACAACGCGAGAAGGTCAGTTTGATTTTCAGTGGGTTAACGGCTGTGATATCAATCACATCCTACCCTCGCACTTAAGGTGACAATAGACGCAGAGGACGGGAAAGAGACGGGGGTGGCATGGCGGAATCAAGTACGGGGAAGTACGAGTTGGATTGCCCGTTAGCTCATAATCTAATCAATAAGCTGTCCGTCATAGTCGGCACCTGTGACCTTTTCGTAGAAAGGGCTCCTGAAGATTCGCCGGCTCGGCCACAGATGTTGCTGATCCGGAACGTAGCCCGTTCCATGGCGGCGGACCTCGGAAAATTCCAGTGTGATCTAGTCCGCTTGCGAACCAGAAACGGGAATTAACTCCCGCGACCTGTCGCCGGACTTGACACAAAGGTGTAGACTAGCCACCGGGTTCGAACCAGCAAGAATCCTTGCTGGACAAGGCTTTTGGCCCGCCACCTGCGACGACGGCGAGATCGGATATCTCCCGCCACATTTTTTGCCGCATCCCGCGGGCTGCCCGAACCATCTCATCGCTTGTAGGAGTAGGAGCCTTCGTGGCTGGCTCGGCGCGATTCCCGTTTCTTCCAGCCGTGGCGGTGCTGTTCGCCTTGACTATCCTCGCTTTGGCCATACCCCTTGCCCATGCGGCCGACGGGGCGGTGGGAGCCCGGCCCAGCCCAGTGCCTTCCAACATCGTGATTGGGTTTGTGGGCGGTTTTGTGCGTCATGACAATCTGCATCACGAACCCGTGCAGTTCGCCGAGCTCATTCGGCGCGCTTACCCCAAAGACGCATACGTTCGAGTTTTCGAGAACCGGCATCGAAAGGCAGCCTACAATACGATTCTTCGCCTCCTCGACCGCAATCACGACAACATTCTCAGTGACGAGGAAAAAGGGCAGGCGCGAATCATTCTCTTCGGTCACAGTTGGGGAGCGTCCGCGGCGGTGCTGCTGGCTCGCGAATTAAAACGTGCAGGAATCCCGGTATTGCTGACCGTGCAGGTCGACAGCGTCCGCAAGCTCTGGCAACAAGACAGAACCATCCCTGAGAACGTCGCGGCGGCAGTGAACTTTTACCAGCCGCATGGACTTATCCATGGACAGCCCGAGATCATGGCTGCCGACCCGTCGCATACGCAAATTCTAGGCAACTATCGCTTCGACTATCGGCAAGCCCCAGTAAGCTGTCAGAGTAATTCCTGGTTCAACCGCCTTACTCCCAGCCACGCCCAGAGCGAATGCGATC
>DASQHY010000026.1:0-1925 GCA_035631855.1 Candidatus Acidiferrales bacterium | reverse complement strand
AATTTTCTTCCGTAGACGCTACCTGCGATTATTACACTCTCCTGACGAGGTTAAGCACCGGATTCCCGAGAGTCTGCCGCTCTTCGAAGGATACACGGCAATGAGCCGTATTGTTTGGACTCCAGCATGACTGGCTCCATTCTTTCAGGCAGAACCCTTCTCCAGAGGAGCATTCGGAAATCCCGAAAACCTTTTTGCCTTACTTCAGGCCGGGGCGATACGGACTACGAATCCGTAGGTCGGGGGTTCAAATCCCTCCGGGCGCGCCAAATTTTTTTGGTCCAGCCCGGAGACATGGGTAACACTTTGTACCTAAGACATAGGTAACACTTTTGGCCCAAACGGATTAGCGAGCGGTTCGAGCACGCGCGTCTCCAGATCGAAATAGCCCAAGTCGTAGTCCATAAAGCTCACGAGCCAGATATCATCGTGCACTTCTTTGATGCCGACGGCTTGTCCCGCAAAGACCTGGCTGACATTGATCTTCATGCTGCCGAGACAGATGCGCCCGCACTCCGTGACCACGATGGTTTTGTCGTGGAGCGGATAATCGATATCCGGCAAGCCGGAGTAGGGGCGGGGGGACGGGCGATACACGTCGGCTGGACATTGCATGTCGAGCGCTTCGTGCGGACGCTCGGTGTTGAAGATGTCGAGAAACGAGTCAAAGCGGGCCTGCTGCTGGAGGAAGTTGGCCGCGGCGGGCTTCGTGGCTTCTTTCTTCAAGGTGAGGTGCATGCGTTCATGACGGCCGTTTTGGTGGGGCTGGGCGGGCTGGATGCGTTCGATGCCAATGCCGAGGCGGAGCCACCAGACGGCGAGCCGGCTCAAGTTGAAGAGGGCGTGCGCGGATGCGAACGGGACCCCGTTGTCGCTGCGGATGTTGGCCGGGAGGCCGCGCTCGCGAAAGAGCCGCTCAAACACGGTAAAGGCATAGGTTTCTTTGGTGGAGGGGAGGGCTTCACAGGCGAGCAGAAACCGGCTGGCGTGGTCGGTGACGGTCAGCGGGTAGCAATAGTGCTGATTGCCGAGGAGGAACTCGCCTTTGTAATCGGTGCACCACAATTCATTGGGTCGGTGTCCGAGCGATAAGGGCGTGCCCTGGGCGCGACGCCGCGTCCGTCCGCGGCGCTGCACGAGGCCGTGGCGATCCAGCACCGCATGGATGGTGCTGCGGGCGGGGAGGGGAATCCCCGTGAAGCGGCGCCGCAGGCGCTCGCGAATTTTGCGCGCGCCCCAGCTGGCGTGTTCGCGCTTCACATTGAGGATGTAGTTCTCGACTTGGAACGGCAGCTGGTTAGCATAGCGAAACGGCCGCCGGCTGCGATCGGTGAGCCCCTGAATGCCACATTCCTGATACCGGTCGACGATCTTGTAGCCGGTCTTGCGAGAGATCCCAAACTCGCGGCACAGATCCGCCATCGACTCGCCCGCCAGCCGCCGAGCGACAAACCGCATTCTCTCGTCCATCACCGAACACTCCCTCCAGGGCATCATCCCTCCCCCTTTCCAGGGAAGGAGTGTTACCCATGTGTCCGGTACAAACTGTTACCTATCTCTCAGGCCGGTCACGACGCGTTTCCGCACGATCCGTTTTGCGACCAATCTCTAGTTTGCAAACGGTTTGCAAACGGATTTCTGCAGCAGAAGTGCCATCGTGATGCCCACGCGCGAATGTCCAAGACGTTCACTCACCACCTTCGGGTGGACGCCCGCGCGTAGCAGGTGGCTGGCGTGAGTATGTCGCAGATCGTGGAACCGGATGCGGGGGACGCCCGCCCGTTTGGCTGCGCTAGACCCGTTCGAAAGATTTTCGTCCCGAATCGATCGACCACAGGAATGCCGCCTCCGAAACTGCGAAGCCGTATGCAGGCCGAGATTCTTTACGGCCGCCATTTCGAGCCTGCAATCAAAGTTGACGAGGC
>DASQHY010000025.1:0-5202 GCA_035631855.1 Candidatus Acidiferrales bacterium | reverse complement strand
CACGGCGATTGTTCGTGAAGGTATTCTGTGCGGTTATCGCTGCACCGACTTGCCGAGCGACATCGAAGCGCTTTCACCGCAGATGCTGCTCGAGGAAGTCTACCCGGTGGTCGCCTATTACCAGGATACTTGGCACGAGGGGATTCAGGTGGTGCGCGTGGCGGGCCTGGGACAACGCCTGGAGCAATTCGTGCCCACGATGCAGAAGGAATTGCAGTGTTCGGTAGCCTCGCTGCTTCATGCTGCGGAGATGGAAGGGCGTCTCCGGCCGGACGTGCGGCCGCTGGTGGATCGTGGCCTCGATGGCCTGCTCGGTTGGATGATGAACCGCGGCGCGTGAGCACGGGCGCGAGCCGCTCCGGCAACAAAGATGAAAATTAAGCTGAATCTCGCGACTTCGCCGCTCGAAATGCACCGGCGCTTTTTCGCGGGGACGATCCTGCTGGGGGCCGCAGCCGGGATTGCCCTGGTCGTCTTGGGACTCCATGTGTATCGGACGCGCGTTGCCGAAGAGGATTTTCGCAACCAGATGGACGTCATTCAGGCCCGGACGGCGGCGTTGCGTCAGGAAAACGCGGGCCTGGAGCAGTTCTTTGCCAAGCCGGAAAATGCCCAGCTGCATGATCGCGCTGCGTTTCTGAATTCCCTGATTGACGAGCGCAGCTTCGACTGGACCAAGATGTTTATGGACCTCGAAAAAATTCTCCCGCAGGGCGTGCGTATCGTCAGCATTTCCCCCAAGCTGCAACAGGGACAGGTTGAGGTGAAGCTGGTGGTCGGTGCGACGGGAGACGAAAGCAAGCTGCGATTTCTCCGGGCCATCGAACAGTCCGGGACTTTCACGAAGATCAAAGTCATCGGAGACCGCCCCTCCACGAAGCCCGAGGGCGGCGAGCGCATTCAGGTCGAGCTGACCGCGTGGTATCTATAGCCAACCGATGAGCCGCGACTTCAAAATCAAAAAACGCTTGATCCTGGGAGCCCTGGGCATCGTTCTTCTCGGCGACGTAGCCCTGGGGGTGGCAAGCTGGCGATTCCGGCACGACTTGACCTCGCCGCAGATGCTGCTCGCGCAGGCGCGGCTCCGGCAAAAGACGCTGGGTGCTGCGGTCAAGCGGGCTTCGGATATTCAAAAGAACTATCCGAAAAATGCCAAGGAGTGTGACGATTTCGAAAAGTCGCTGCGGCCGGGGTCGCAAGGCTATTCGAGTATCCTCGGCGATTTGGGGGCGCTGTCCAAGAAGGCGGGCTTGCAAACCGAAGACACCACGTTTCGCGAAACGCCCCTCGCGGGGCATAACCTGACGCAAGTGGAAGTCAGCACCACGGTCGTCGGGAATTACGCCGGCTTGGTGGAATTCATCAATGAATTGCAGCGCGCCGACAATTTCTATGTCCTCGAGGAGTTGTCGCTGGCGCCCGCGGCGCAGACCTCGGGCAACAGCTTGAAACTGAATCTGCATCTAAAAACGTATTTCCGGTCCTGAGCATGTCGCGACGCACACAATGGATGGTCTTCGGCGTTTTGGTGGTGGTCCTGGGCGTCGCCGTGTACTTGAACCGCGCAAAGCGCGAGCAGTCCGATACCGTTCTGTCGGCAAGCGACACTGCCGCCATCATTGCCGTGGATAATCCGCAGCTTCATTTTGACAGGCTGCAAGGAATTCGAGAATCGAAATACACCGGGACACGCAGAAATATTTTTGCGTTGGCCCCGCCTCCGGCGCCACCGCGGCCGATCGTGAAGCGCGGGCCGCAGGGACCGCCCAAGCCGGCGGATCCGGTGAACGTCCCTCCGCCGCCGCTGGTTCTGCCGGTGAAGTTCTTCGGCTATGCGGCGGACGCCAGGGGGAACCATCGCCGCGCCTGCTTTACCAACGGCGATGAGGTCATCATCGTGGAAGAAGGAGACACGCTGATGCGGCGCTATCGCGTGTTGCGCATCAGCAATACGGTGTTAGACTTTGAAGAGATCAGCTCGGGCCGGCGCGGAAACGCGGCCATCGAGGAAGGACCTGCGGGATGAAGCGAGCGAAGCGAAGGACAATCCGGCGGAACGCCCAATCGGGCTACGCGTTGCTGATGGTGATCTTTATGGCCGCGCTCATGATCATTGCAGCGGCCGCGATCCAGACCAACATCCTGACGCAAGGACGCCGCGAGAAGGAAGCAGAGCTGATCTGGCGGGGCCAGCAGTACGCGCGCGGGGTCCGTTTGTTCTTCCGCAAGAACAACCGCTTTCCGACCTCGATGGACGACCTGATCAAGCCGGGTGTCGGCGTGCGCTACATGCGCAAGGCGTATAAGGATCCCATGAACGGGGTGGATGGGTCGTGGCGGCTGCTTTATGTCGGCCCAGCGGGACAGATCATAGGAAGCGTGAAGGCGAATCCCGGCGGGAGCCTGTTTGGGAGCGGCATGATGCCGGGCGCGGCGCAGACGAGCGGATCCGCGGCGGGACAAGGAGCGCCGCCCAGCGCGAGCGGCGGAGGAACTGCGCCGGCGCAAGGCAATCCTGCGGGAAGCGCGACACCGACGGATGCGACATCGCCGCAAGGTTCGGGGTCGCAGTCTTCGGGGCTGGGAAGCGACAGCCCGATTATGGGCGGGAACATTATCGGCGTGGCGAGCAAGGTCAACCGCGCCTCGATCAAGGTCTATGACTCGGGCAGGAATTATCGCGAGTGGGAGTTTATCTATAACCCGTCGAAAGACGTGACCATGATTGGGCAGCAAGGCGTCGCTCCAGGAACGCAGAACAAGCAATGCTCGGGAACGATACCAGGACCGCAAAACCCGCCTCCGAATCCTCCGCCAAATCTGCCGCCACAAAATCCTCAACAGTAAACTCAGCGCAAGCGCAAGAGCGGCGCAGAAATCTCAGTTTTTCTTCGGCGCAGCGGCGCGCGTCTTGTGGCCGTTATAGGTCTGCGTGACGCGGCGGACGTAGGAAACCGTTTCGGCAATCGGCGGAACGCCGCGGAAGCGTTCCACGCGATCCGGCCCGGCATTGTAGGCGGCCAAGGTCAAGGCAAGATCCTGCTTGTAGAGTTCGAGCAATTCCTTCAAATAACGCGTTCCGGCGTCAATGTTTTGCGCGGGGTCGAAAACATTGGTGACCGCGAAACGCTGTGCGGTTTCCGGAAGAAGCTGCATCAGTCCGCGGGCGTTGCGGCGCGACACCGCCTGGGGATTGAAATTGGATTCGACAAGAATGACGCTGGCAATGAGTTCCTGGTCCACTCCATGTTTTTGCGAAGCGGCGCGGATCAGGTCGGCATAGGGAATCGGAAGGGTGGAGGCGGCCGGGGGCTGCGCGACCGGGGTAAAGACCTCTTCGGGCTGGATGGCGACCAACTCGGAAACAGGAACTTCGAGAGAACCGCCCTTGAGGCGCAGGTAGATGGTGGCTCCGCGGTTTTCGTAGCCGGTAATGTGCAGACGCTGGCCGCTGCGCAGGACGGCGTACTCAGCGCTGGCGGCGGGCGCAAGGGCCGACAGGAACATGCCCACGGCGGAAATTTTGAGGAAGCTCAGGCGCATAGATTGTTCAGGAGCCTCCGAAGGCGAAGTTCTCGATGGCGGCGGCGACGCCGCTTTCGTCGTTGCTCAGCGTCTGGCGCCAGCCGAGTTTTTTCAATTCCTCGACGCCATTGGCCATCACCACGGGCAGCCCGGCAAAGGCAAGCATCTCGAGGTCGTTGTGATTATCGCCGATGGCCATGACCTGTTCCCGCGGGAAGCCGCGCAGGCGAACCCATTCCGCCAGGGTCGCGCCCTTGGAGCAGTACGGGTGGATGACATCTATCATAGCAAAGTCGCGGTCGTCGTAAACGGTGACGGCGAGGGCGTAGAGGTTCGCGAAGGGGAGCGAGCGAACGCGCCATTCGGCGCGGCGAATCAGCTCGCACTTGCCGGTGAACATCACCTGAATGGGGTCTTCGGTGAGGCAATCGGTGATGGGCGAAACCTGAGAGATGAATTCGCGGTTGCGTTCGTAATAGCTTTTCTGCCGGGGATCGTCCCAATCCACGCGCTCGAAGATGACCTGGTTTTCGCGCGGGCGGTCAAAGACCACGGCGGCTCCGAGACGGTTTTCCGGAGTGGCTTCGAGGACGCGGCGGGCAACCTCGCGGGGCAGAAGATGCCGGACGTGAGTCGTGCCGTCCTTCGATTTCACCAGCGCGCCATTGTTGACGATCATCACCAGCGGACAGTCGAGCTGGCTGGCAATGGGCAGGGCGAAGTCGAAGCGGCGTCCGGTGACGAGGGCGATTTCGATGCCGCGCGCGGTGGCTTCGACGATGGCGCTGCGGTTGGCTTCGGACACCTGGTAGCGGCTGTCGAGAAGCGTTCCGTCTATATCAATGGCGATGAGTTTGACGGACATTTGAGCATTCTATCCCGGGAGGTAGAGGAGGCAAAGGAGGTTGATGAGCAGAGGACCCCCTCCCCCCCCGATGTTTTTTGTAAGAGTGTGAAAACAGGGGGCTTTAAGTCCTTTGTTTTGGAACAGTGTGATTCTAAAGGGTTTGCAGACGCATTTTTTGATAAGAGTGTGAAAGTAAAGGGATTAGAGCAAAAAGGTCGAGAGTTGACAGTCAAGAGTTGAAAGCGAGCGTCGTTCGGGGAGGGCATGGGGGGCGGTCCCTTCGCTTGGCTGGACCAAGCTCAGGGTAAACAGTCTTCAGTAGCGGCTCTCAGTGGGCATCGTCCATTTTTCGTACCAAATTATAGCATTATTCTGGAGGTAAGTCAATAGGGAATTAACCTCTTGCAACTGAGGACGTTAGCGGGGAATCCCTTCGGCTTCGCTCAAGGCTGGGTCCGGAGCGGTCAAATCAGCGCTTTTTCGCTTTTTTCGGGCGGCGCGGCTTCTTGCCGGCTCGTTCGCCCTTCTTGCGCGCAGCAGCGGCAGCAGCGCCACGCCGAGGAGTGCAATCGATCACATGGACGTGGATGGTGATATGAACCGTAGGGCTTCCATCGCGGGGGATGACGTCAGCGTCGATGGTATTGTCGCCCGTGTGGGTGGCGGGAATGATGTTGATCCCATTGCCGTGTTCATGCCCCGTGGACACCGGGTTTGGGCCACCGCTGTCCACGATATTGCGAACGTCCACCGGCGGGCCGCCAATGGGGAACACCCACGGGCTGCCGGCGCAGAGCGTAACCGTGTAATGACCCGGAACGATGGCGCCA
>DASQHY010000024.1:0-29347 GCA_035631855.1 Candidatus Acidiferrales bacterium | reverse complement strand
TTTGCCATGGTGGTGCGCGGCGAAGACGCTCGCCAGGAACATTTGCATGCCCTGTCGGACATCGCGCCTTTTGCGCCGCACTGGCGCGTCGGCGTGGGCTACGAATTCCTCGAGCGTCCCGACGGTTATCGCGGATGGGCGGAGACCTATCACCTGCGGTTTGCGGGCGAGCCGCGCGTGATGGACCTCGGCCTGATTTATCGCGCCCTCAAAGAAAAACAAGTGGATATCGTTGCCGGCAATTCCACCGACGGGCTGATTGATGCGCTGGATCTCGTGGCGCTCGAAGACGACCGCCATTACTTTCCGCCGTACGATGCGGTGCCCATCGTGCGCCGGGCCGCGCTCGGCCGCGTTCCCGCACTGCGCGAGGTCCTCGCCGGTCTCGCCGGGCGGATCTCCGAGGCCGACATGCGCCGGATGAATTACGCCGTGGACGGCCAGCATCGCGATGTAGCCGATGTGGTGCGGGAGTTTCGCAAAGCCAAAGGGCTCTGACGTTGCCTGGGGTGAAGCGGGTCTGCTACAGTGCGTTCAGAGAGTGAGGAAGGCGATGGCCATTAGCCAGGAACTTCTCGACATCTTGGTTTGCCCAGTTTGTAAGACTCCGGTAAAAATGACTCCGGATGCTGCGGGATTGAAGTGCGCGACCTGCCGGCGTGTCTATCCGATCAAGGACGACATTCCAGTGATGCTTCCCGACGAGGCAATTGTGGCACCCGAATGATGCCCAAGTTTTCTCTGGTTTGCGGAAATGTTTCACGTGAAACACTGGGCCGTCCCGGCGCTTTGAAATCAGTCACATACGGGTTCTACGGGACGAAATTCGGCGTTTCTACGGGGGGAAACTAAGCGACTTGTCGGCGGTCTGCACCCAGATCCGAACCTCCTTGGTGCGCCGGTTCTTGGCGGCGTCGCTTTCTTCGGGGAACGGCGAGAACGGGCTAACCTCGACGACGACGATGACTCCGCTTCCGCCATGCTTCGGCGCGGCCGTGGTTTCGACGTGGTAGCTCTTCACCGGCCCCCAATATCCGTTCGGGCCCCAATCATCGAGAAAATCCTTCATGGCATAGTTCGGACCGGGTTTCCAAAGCTGGTAGGCGCGCGCCGTGTCGCCCCCGGCGAGCGCGTCAAAGAAACGCACGGCAGCCTGCTTTTCGGGATAGAAACGGAAGAGGTACCAGAAGAAACCACCGACCAGCAGAACGAGTGCTGCGATGCTGATGATGTAGCGCAGAAGCTTCGATTTCGGTTCTTCTACGCCTGAATCCAGAATTCCCAAGGAAGTTCCTTTCCCGCGCCCACAAGAGAAATGCTTACAGAATATCTGCTCGCTCCTTCGGAACGATCCGCCGCCTAAATCTGCCGCTTGAACAGCGCGATGCACGCGCTGATGAGCACGACGGAGAATCCCGCCAGCACCAGCACATCAAAGTATATCCCTTCGAAGCCGGTATTTTTAAGCAGGAGATTCTTCAAGGCGTGGACGACGTAGGTGAACGGGTCCACCACCGAAATCCATTTGAGCCACACCGGAAATCCTGCCGTGGGGTAGATCGCGCCGGAAGGGAAAAACAGCAGCGTATTGAGCACGCCGAAAATCGCGCGGGGCACCAGCGGGTCATTCACGCGCACCATCACCAGGAACATGAAACTGATCATGGCGAGCGAAGACACTGCCAGCACGATCAGCAGATAGAACAGCCGCACGGGGTCCCAGATGCGGTCGATTCCGGCGATCAGCCCGCCGATAATGGTAATGGTCAGCCCGGACATCAACCCCTTGATGGCCCCCGCGAAATTCAACCCCAGGATGAGCTCGGCCTTGTGAATCGGCGTGACCAGATAGCCCTCGTGCAGGCCGCGCGCTTTGTCGTCAATGAAAACGATGCCGCCGCCGATCATGGCGACCACGAAAATGGCAATCGAGACGGAACCTGCCAGCAGGTACTTGATGTACTCGATGTAAGGATAGACCTCCACGATCTGCAAATCGATCGCGCCCGGCAAGCGCGGCTCGATGATCGGCGCGTTCAGATCGGCCTGAATCTGCTGGACGCGCTCCAGCAAACCGCCGGAAACAAAGTTGTCGGTGTTGTCTTCGATGAACGCGATGCGCGGCCGGTCTTGGTGGAGGACCCGCCGGGAGTAGTCGTGCGGGATATGCACCACGGCGCGGACAAAGCCTGCGCGCAGGTCCAGCACGGCGTTCGACAGCGAATCGTATTCGACGGTGTGGAACGTCTGAGGGCCGGCGGCAATCGCGTTGAATCGCTCGCGCACGATGCGCGATTGACTGGAGCGGTCCTCATCCACCAGGGCGACCGTGAGGCCTTTGATCTTTCCGCCGAAGGCATAGCCCAGCACGATGAGTTGCATCAGCGGAAAGACCATCGAGCTGACCATCAGCGCGGGGCTGCGGAAGAACTTGCGCATATCGCGCTCGATGATGGCGGAGGTGCGTTCGAAATTCAGGCCAAAGGGCATGCGCTTATTTGTACAGATGGCTCACGTCGTACATCGGGGCGGCATGCGCGGCATCGCGCAACTGCCGGCCCGTATAGTGCAGAAAAACATCGTCGAGCGTGGTGCTCTGGACCGTCACTTTCTTGACCGTCACGTGCTTGGCTTTCGCCAGATCCATCAACGCGCCCACGGTTTCCGGCCCGCTGTGCGAAGCGATGTGCATTGCGCCGTCCTGTTCTTTGACGTCGGCGACCTGCGCGAGCCCTCGCAACTGCTCCGTCCAATTGGGGGGCGCGCCGGCAAATTCGGCTTCCACTACGTCCGTGCCGGGGACGCTGTCCTTCAGCTGCGTCGGCGTATCGAGCGCCGCGAGATTCCCGTGGTCCACGATGGCGATGCGGTCGCACAGCTTGTCGGCTTCGTCCATGTAATGGGTGGTGAGAAGGATGGTCAGCGCGGCCTGCTGCTTCAGCTTGACGATCATCTCCCAGACGTTGGACCGCGAGACGGGATCCAGGCCCGTGGTGGGCTCGTCGAGGAACAGAATCTTCGGCGAATGCACCAGGCCGCGCGCGATTTCCAGGCGGCGCCGCATCCCGCCGGAGAAGTTCCGCACGAGTTGCCCGGCAAACTTCTCGAGGTCCACCGAAGCGAGCAGTTCGTCGGCGAGCGGTCCGCGCCGCGCGGCAGGCACACCGTAGAGTTTGGCGTGAATCGTGAGGTTCTCGCGGGCCGTCAATTCCGGGTCGGAAGTGAGCGCCTGGGGAATAACGCCGATGGAGTGGCGCACGCCGTCGGCGTCGCTGTTGATGTCGTGTCCGGCGACGCGCGCCGTGCCGGAGGTCGCCGGAGTCAGCGTGGTCAGCATGCGGATCAGCGTGGTCTTGCCGGCGCCGTTGGGGCCGAGCAGGCCGAAAATTTCTCCGGCGGTAACCGTGAAACTGATTTGGTTCACGGCGATGAGATCGCCAAAGCGTTTGGTCAGCCGCTCGACTTCGATGGCATTCACCGCCGCGTTTGTGGGTACATTGTTTGCCGCGTCCATGGCAGACCGTTTCCTTCAGCGCGAGAACCAGCCTTTTTTCGGCGGTGGCGGCAGCAGCACGATGGCCGTCATCCCGGCAAACAGCCGGCGGCCCGGGTTGGGGACGGCCACCTTGATGGCAAAGGATTTGATGTCGCGTTTGGTCCGGCTGACGTCCCGCTGCGTGGCGAAGTCGGACTCGACGCCCTTGAAAAACACTTTGCCTTCGATGATGCCGCCGGACGGCAGACGCACGCGCAAGGTCTGGCCGAATTCGATCAGGTCGATGTAGGACTCTTCCACGTCGGCGCGGACCCACAAGTGATCCACGTCAATGATGGTGACAATGGGCGCGCCCGGCTGCACCACTTCGCCCTGCCGCGCCACGCGCACGGAAACAATCCCGTCGAGCGGCGCATAAACCTTCGTATAGCCGAGCCGCGTCTCGGCTTCGTCTTTGGCGGCGCGCGCCTGCTGGAGCTGCGCGCGTATCGCGGCCACCGCGCTTTGTTGCACGGCGACTTGCTTGCGGTTGGCCCGCGCGACATCCAGAGCCGCTGCCTGCGCCCGCACCTGGTCCTCGAGCGATTTCAGAGTGGCCTGGGAAGACTTGAGAGCCGCTTCCGCGTGGTCGCGGTCCTGCACGGAAGCCACGCCACCCTCGACGAGTCCCACGGCGCGCTTGTAGTCCTGTTCGTTCTTCAGCAGATCCGCTCGCGCCGATTCGAGCTGGGCCTTGGTCGCCGTGAGCGTGGCGTCCACGCGGGTCAGGTCCGCTCCGGTTTGTTCGTCGGTCCAGCCCTGTGTTTTTTGCCCCTGGGCGAATTGCGCTTCGAGGCTGCGGATGGCGGCCGCGGCGGAATCGCGTTGCGCGGCAAGCTCGGCGGTGTCGAGCTCGGCGACGAGCTGACCCGTTTTCACCTCCGTGCCTTCGTCCACCAGGAGCCGCTCGATCCGCCCGGTGATTTTCGCGCTGACGATGACTTCGTTGCCGTCCACCACTCCGGTCAGGGGGATGTCCGAACCCTTCGGCACCGTGACGATGTATAGCACCAGCGCAACCAGAAACACGACGCCGAGGAAGATAAAGAAGCGGGAGATATTCATTCAAGCCTCGAAACTGCGGACAGCGAAACCCTTAGTGTACCTTGAACGCAGCCCAATTTCCGAACCCTCAACGGGGTATCACAATCCGGCCTTTGCATTCGAAGGATTGGTTGGTTCGGAGAAGGGGAAAATCATCCTTCCAGCGCGCCGCCGGCGCCGGGCGGCAGCTCGATGGCGTATTTGGTGCGCGCCTTTTCGCGGTGTTGTTCGAAAGCCAGCTCGATGAGGCGGTCCACCAACTCGCGATAACTGATGCCGCTGGCTTCCCACATCTTCGGGTACATGCTGATGGAAGTGAACCCGGGGATGGTGTTGACCTCGTTGAGATAGATTTTTCTGCTGCGGTGTTCGAGGAAGAAGTCCACGCGCGCCATCCCGCCCAGCTCGAGCAGGCGAAAGGCGCGCACCGCGTACTCCTGGAAGCGGCTTGTTTGCGCGGCGGAGAGTTTCGCGGGTATCTCCGTGCGCGTGCCTTCTTCGAGGTACTTGGCGGCGTAGTCGTAAAACTCGCGGTGCGGCAGGATCTCGCCCGGCACCGAGGCGCGCGGGTCGTCGTTGCCGAGCACGGACACTTCAATCTCGCGGCCCTTGATGGCGCGCTCCACCATGATCTTTTGCGCGAACTCCGCCGCCAGGTTCAGCGCCGGCCCGAGTTCCTGGGCCGTATGGACTTTCGTCATCCCCACCGAGGACCCCAGCGTGGCGGGCTTGACAAACACCGGGTAACGGAATTTCTTTTCGATTTCGCGGCACATCTTCACGGGGTCGCGTTCCCAGTCTTTGCGATTCACCGCCAGCCAGGGGACCACCGGAATCTTTGCCTCTTTGCAAAGACGTTTCTGGACATCCTTGTCCATGCCGATGGCGGAGCCGAGCACGCCCGCGCCCACGTAAGGCAGTCCGGCCAGCTCCAGCAGGCCCTGGACCGTTCCGTCTTCGCCGAACGTCCCGTGCAGCACGGGGAAGACCACGTCCACGCGCAGCGCGCCCGCGCGGCTGCCGTCAAGCGGGATGAGCGCCGAGGCATTCGGATCCGCCGGCAGCACCACGCGCTGGCCGGTCTTGAGCACCTCCGGCAGCATCTTCGACGCGCCCGTGCCTACCAGCCAATGGCCGTCCTTGCTGATGCCGATGGGCACGGCTTCGTATTTCTCCGGGTCGAGGCTGCGAATGACCGTGGCCGCCGAGGCCAGCGAGACTTCGTGTTCGCCGGAGCGCCCGCCAAAAAGCACCCCCACGCGCAGACGTTTTTTTTCCGTGGTCATAGCATTGGCCGTCAGAGAATTTTCTTACCGAGGCTGGACAACACCAATTCTACGCCAAGAAGGGCGGTGGTGTTGTGCTCGTCAATCACCGGATTGATCTCCACGATCTCCAGCGAAACCATGGCCTCGGTGTCGCAAATCATTTCCATGGCCAGGTGCGCCTCGCGGTAGGTGGCCCCGCCGCGCACCGGCGTCCCCACACCGGGCGCGTCGCTGGGATCCACAAAATCCATGTCCAGGCTGACGGAGATTCCGTCGGTCTCGTCGGCCGCAAAGCGCAGCGCCTCGGACATCACCTCCCGCAGGCCGCGCTCGTCAATGTCGCGCATGGTGAAGACGTGCGCGCCGGACTCCTTCACCAGCCGCTTTTCCTTGGAGTCCAGCTCGCGCACACCCACCAGCGCGACATTGCGCGGCTCGACTTTCGGCTTGAACCCCATCAACTCCACCAGTTCCGGCGCGCCGTAGCCCATCACCGAGGCCAGCGGCATTCCGTGCACGTTCCCGGAAGGGGAGCTTTCGGGAGTGTTCATGTCACCGTGCGCGTCCAGCCACACGTAGCCGATGCGCTTCTGCTGTTTGCGGTACGCGCCGGACACGCCCGACATCACACCGATGGCAATCGAGTGGTCTCCGCCCAGAACCACCGGAAGGAATCCTTCGTCCAGAGTTTTTTGCACCAGGTCGGCAAGCCCGCGGCATGTCTCCGCAATCTCGTTCAAATACTTAGCCCTCTTCTCGCCGTAGTGCTGCTCTTCCGCCTGCTTGACGGCGATGTTGCCGACGTCTTCCACCTGATGGCCGAGTTGCTTGATGCGCGCCTGCAAACCTGCAACGCGCAGCGCCGAGGGGCCCATATCCACCCCGCGGCGGCTCTGGCCCAGGTCCATCGGCACTCCGATGATGCGAACTTTTTGCGGCATGCTCTCTCTACGAAATGGCTCGCGACGTTTGTCGGACGGACGACCGGCTCACGGGCGCTTAGGAGATTGATCCGCGTTATAGGAATCAACCAGCTGTTTCGTGATGTTTGTTTCCTGGCTTGCCCAGAGGACCGGCGTCTGCGGGTTGGACACATCCAGAATCACGGCGTACCCGTTGTTCTTGGCGTATTTTTCCAGGACGTTGAGCATCTTCCCGCCAATGCGGCTCACCACTTCCTGTTCGGCTTGCTGGAATTCATTCTGCGCGTCTTCATAATTTTTCTGCAGGGTCTTTTGCCTGACTTCGATATTCTTTACCTGTTTGGCGCGCTCGTCCTCATTGAGCTTGTCACTCCTGGCCTGGAAGTCCTTCTTCAAGTCTTCTACTTCATCATTCAAGCTCTTCAACGAATTTTGCTTTGGCGCAAATCGCTGCTGTAGGGCATCAAACTCTTTCTTGCCCTCATCGGTGGCCGTGATCGCATCCTGTATGTTGACGATGCCAATCTTGGCTCCTGCGGGAACCGGCGTCGTCTGCAGGCCAGGTTTTGCGGCCAGAAGTTCAAGAGCGACAACCGAAAGCACAAGACCCAGCCCTACGCTCAGGCTCAAGGTGTATTTCTTGGAAAGCATAGACATGGACATGGTGAGCTCCTTTCCTCGCAGACAATTTTGAGGATGAACCAATTGTAATGATTTACCCGCCTGAAGCAGTGGCCAGAGATTCGCACTCAAGGATACACGCGGTAAATCATGCGAGGGAAGGGGATCACTTCGCGAATGTGCTCGGTTCCGCAAATCCACGCGACGGTGCGTTCCAGGCCCAGTCCAAAGCCGGCGTGCGGGACGCTGCCATAGCGGCGCAGGTCGAGGTACCACTGGAAAGCTTCCTCCGGCAGCTTGTTCTCGCGGATGCGCTTCACCAGCAAATCGTAGTCCGCGATGCGCTCGCCGCCGCCGATGATTTCGCCGTAGCCTTCCGGCGCGAGCATGTCGAACCCCAGCGCAAGATCGGGCCGCTCGGCATCCGGTTGCATGTAAAACGCCTTGATGGCCGCGGGGTAGCGATGCACCATCACGGGACGGTCGTATTCGCTCGACAATAGCGTCTCTTCGTCCCCGCCGAAATCATCGCCCCACTTCGCCGGATTGCCCCGCTTCTGAAGAATTTGAATCGCTTCGTCGTAGCTGATGCGCGGGAAGGGGGGCTTGACGCTCGACAGTTTGTTGGGATCGCGCTTCAGGGTTTCCAGCTCGCGGATGCGGTTTCTCAGTACCGACTGGACGATGTGGCTCACCAGGCCCTCTCCGAGCTCCATCATGTCCGCAAGGCGTGCGTACGCCGCTTCGGGTTCGAGCATCCAGAATTCCGTCAGGTGGCGCCGCGTTTTGGATTTTTCCGCGCGAAACGTCGGCCCGAAGGTGTACACCTTGCCCAGCGCCATGGCCGTCGCTTCCACGTAGAGCTGGCCGGATTGCGTGAGGTAAGCCTTTTCGTCGTCAACGTACTGCACCTCGAAGAGCGACGTCGTGCCTTCGCAGGCGGCCGGAGTGAAGATGGGCGCCTCGGTGAGCGTGTACCCGTGTCCATCCATGAACTCGTGCGCGGCGCGCACGGCTGCGGCGCGGATGCGCAGGATCGCCGCCTGCCGCGGCGTGCGAATCCACAGGTGCCGGTGGTCGAGCAGGAAATCCACGCCGTGCTCTTTGAGCTGGATGGGGTAGGGATCGTTTTCGGAAACGCGCTGGACCACTTCGATCCCGGTGATGCCGATTTCGCAGCCGCCCGGCGCGCGCTGCTCGGCGCGGATTTTTCCGGTCACGATGACGCTGGACTCCTGCGTCAGCCCGCGAAGCTGCTCGAACGCGGAGGCGTGCTCTTTCTGCGAGACCACCCCCTGGATGATTCCCGTGCCATCGCGAAAAATGGGAAACAGCAATTTCCCCGACTCGCGAAGGTTGTACAGCCAGCCGCGGAGCGTGACCTCCTCGCCCACGTGGTCGCCCGCGCTTTCGATGCTCACCACGCTCATCGCGCTTTCTTGTTGACCCCTTCAAATTTGTCGAATATGCCGCGCGCCGCCGCCAGCGTACTGGCCACTGCCCCCGCGTCGGGATATCCCGAGGCGCTGGACGGCAATTCTTTCAGCTCCAGCACGAGGGCCGGGTCGCCGGGCGCTTCGCGCAGAAGTTTCAGCGCCGCGTTCCAGTCAATCGTGCCGGCGTAGGGAAGCAGGTGCTCGTCTTTTTCGCCGTGGTTATCGTGGATGTGCGTCGTGGCGATGAGGTCGCACATGACCTCGAAACTCTTCGCCACGCGCTCTTCCGGAGGTCCCTGTTCCAGGTTGGCGTGGCCGATGTCAAAGCACACCTTGAGCCCGGTCAGACGCGTGTCTTCGATAAACGAGCGGACCGTCGAAGGAGACCCCATTTCGCTGGCCGTGTTTTCCAGAGCAATGGTCACGCCGCGCTGCTTGGCAAAAATCACCAGGTGTTCGAGCGAGCTGAAGGCGGCGTCGCGCGTGCGCGCGTCGAGCGTTTCGCGGGGCGCGCCCAGATGCTGCACCAGGAATTGAAAGGGCGCCTTCTCGGCGAGGTCGAGCGCGCGCTTGATTTCATCCACCGCGTCGAGGCGGCGGACGCGCTCGGGGTCGCACAGCGAAAGCGGGACGCCGCTCTCGCGTCCGGGAAGAAAGTCGCGGCCGGTGGGCGAGTGCATCGAGTGAAGCTTGAGATTGTTTCCCGAAAGCGCGCCGGCCAGCTCGCGCACTTCCTCCGCCGAACCGTAATCGAAATGGTTCCGTGCGGCGTACAGCTCGATCGCCGTAAACTCCGCAGCGGCGATTTCGCCCAGCAGGGGCGCCGTCAGCTTTCGGTTGGCAAAGAGATATGTGGAGAGAGCCCGTTGCATGGAGGCGGTCAGTATCCTTTGGCCGAGCCAGCGTCGCGAGGGTCGGCCGCGCCAAGCCGCTCGCCCGTCCGCGGGTCGATCCCAATCGCGTTCACCAGTCCGATATGACCGCGCCGAACGATTTTGTGGCCGCGCGCCTCCAGCGCCCGCGCCACCTCTTCCGGGAAGGACTGCTCGACGGCGAGTGCGTCCGGAAGCCACTGGTGATGGAACCGCGGGGCGTTGATGGCCGCCTGCGCTTCCATGCCCAGCCGCATCCAGTCCAGAACGCTCAGCAGCGTGACGGAAATAATCGTCGGCCCGCCGGGCGAGCCGGTTACAAAACTCAGCTTGCCGTTACGCAAGAGAATGGTCGGCGTCATCGAACTGAGCGGGCGCTTCCCCGGGGCGATGGCATTGGCGTCCGACTGAATCAGGCCGAAGAGTTTGTTGGGCACGCCGGGCTGCGTGGTGAAGTCGTCCATCTCGTCGTTGAGCAGAAAGCCGGCCGAACACGTCACGCCCGAACCGTAGCTGTTGTTCAGCGTATAGGTGGTGGAGACGGCGTTTCCGGCTGCATCAACAACGGAATAGTGCGTGGTGTTGTTGCCCTCGGTGGGGCTGACCGTAATTCGCTCCGGCGAATCCTCGCGCGCCGGTCCGCTCCCGTCGCCTCCCGCCGCGGGAGTGTCGAACGGCGCGGGATTGCCCGCGCGCACGGTGGTGCTCGACGAAGCACGCAGCGGGTCGATACTCGCAAAGACTTCCTTGGCGTAGCGGGGATCGGTGAGGCCGTGGACGGGGACGTGCGCGAAGTCGGGATCGGCCAGATAAGCCGCGCGGTCGGCGAAGATCCGGCGCATGGTCTCCGCCACGATATGAACCGTCTGCGCGTCGTCCCAGGACTTCAGCGGAACATCGTTCAGCATATTCAGCGCTTCGATCATGGCCACGCCGCCTGAGCTGGGCGGAGGACTGCTGATGACCTCCCACTGGGAATCGCCCGCCGTGTAGCTCGCGCGCAGCGGCTCGCGCACTTTGACTTTGTAGTTCGCCAGATCCTCAAGCGTGATGAGCCCGTCCATCCGCTCCATTTCGCTGGCGAGTTTCCGCGCTGTTTCGCCCTTGTAGAAGTCCGCGCTTCCGTGGCGGGCGATGCGTTGGAGCGTCGCGGCCAGCTCCGGCTGGCGGAGGATTTCGCCGGGCTGATAGAGGGCGCCGTCCTTCAGAAAGATTTTCTTGCTCATCGGGAAGCGCTCCAGAAGTCCGCGCTCTCGGGTAAGTTCCCGCGCCAGCTTTTCGCTGACGGGAAAGCCCTGCTCGGCAAGACGAATCGCGGGCGCCATGACTTCCGCAAGCTTTAGCTTGCCGTACGTTTTCAGGGCCAACTCAAGCCCCGCAACCGTGCCCGGCACCCCTGCGGCGCGGTAGCCGATCGTTACGGCGTCGCCGTCGAGTGTGCCGTCCTTGCGGATGTACATGTCCCGGGACGCCCGGCCGGGCGCGACTTCGCGGAAGTCAAAAAATGCCGTGCGCCCATCCTTCAGCCGCACCAGCAGGAACCCGCCGCCACCCAGGTTTCCAGCCCTCGGCCCGACCACGGCCAAGGCGAACCCCACAGCCACGGCTGCGTCCACCGCGTTGCCGCCCTTTTTCAGGATTTCCACGCCCGCCGCGGAGGCCAACGGCTCGTCGGATGCAACCATGGCCCGGGCGCCGCGCACTGCCTGTGCGGGCCAGGCCGCCGGAGGCGTACCCGCCTTCGGCGCGTTCACTTCGCTGCCTGCTTGGCCGCGCGAAGCTGCCGGCCAGAGGGAGGCCAAGCACGGCAGCAGGGCAATCGCTAGGATTCTGAAACGCATGGGAGACAATTGACTCTATGCGAATCGCCGGAGGGCGTCAAGGCGAGCGCCGTGTTGCGGCAATTATTGGAGTTCCACCGCGCGCGACAGCGAAATCATCAATTCCTTCCAGGAATCTTCGTCCCCGTTGCGATCGTAAATCGTGAACGAATACAGGTTGTAGTCCTTCGTAGTGATGAGAATCGCCTCTCGCTGCAACTCCCCTCCAGACGTGGATTCCAACATCATGCGCCGCGCCGGCCTCCCGTTCACTTCCAGGCTGTCAATGCCGACAAGTTTGAAGCGCGACACCTTCGTTTGGGCGTAGGCCATGGCCGCAACTTGTTGGTCCAGGTTTTGATGCGGCGATGCAAAGCCGGTCTGAAAGAACGCGTGAGCCTTGCCATCCGGCCGGGAAAGAAAGCAGAAAACTCCCAGAGTCGAGCCGCCGGGACGCCGCTCCCATTTGCCCGGCAGGCGCAGGGTTACACCGTAGGCCGGATTCCTGTAGACCGACTCGGCGTCGCTGGCGATGAATGTTGCCTGCGACTGATCAATGTTCAGATAGTGCTGCGAGTACCAAGAACCTGCCCGGTACAGCGCATAGCCGCCGGCGGCGAGGATGGCAACTCCTGAAAAAACCAGTATGAGGATGATGGTGCGCCGATTGCTCGAAGCCCGGGATGGGTGAGGCTGCGGGTTTCGCCCAACCGCATTGGGAAAGAGGCTCACGGCCTAGATGTCACTCCGGGTGGCGAGTGTCTGATGTCGCATACTCAGTCTGAAACCCCCGCCCCGCGTTTCCCGGGGACGAACACGGCGCGGGAAGCTGAAACGGGCGTCAATATATGACGGGCAACTTCGACCAGTCGCTTGCGGCCAACGGCTCGTCGGTGATGCGCAGGACGAGAATGGTGCGATCGTCGTGCAATTCGCATTCGCCCGCCGAGTGTTCGTCGGCCGCGTGAAGAACCCGCTCGGCGATGGTTTGCGCGGAGCTCTCGAGTGCCAGCGCGGAGACCACGGCGGCAAGGCGCTCCACTCCAAATTCTTCCTTGCGCACGTTTTCGGCTTCGTGGATTCCGTCCGAAGCAAGGATGACAACGTCGCCGGGGTGGAGCTGCAGCGAGACTTCCTCGTATTTCACTTCCGGAAATAGTCCGAGGGGAATTCCTCCCACGGGAACGGTCTGCACGGAGCCATCGCGAATCAGCAGCGGCCAGGGAGCACCTGCGTTGGCGGCGGTGAGTGTGCGGGATTGCGCGTCATAGTGTGCGAAGGCCATAGCGACGAAGCGGCTCTCGAGGCGGCTGGAGTGGAGCCGGCGATTCAAATTAGCAAGCATCTCCGCGGGATGGCAGCGATGGTCGACGGCGCACTCGCGGAGCGCGCCGATGGCCAGCGAACCAAACAACGCGGCGGCGGTTCCTTTGCCGGATACATCGCCAAGCGCCAGCGCCAGGCGGCCCTCGCCCGAGGGAAGGAAGTCGTAGAAATCTCCGCCCAACTCGCGCGCCGGGGCATAGCCCGCACCGAGATCAAGGCCCGGCACTTCACGCGCGCCGGTGGGCAGAAGCCGCAGTTGGATTTCGCGGGCGGTGTCGAGATCGCCTTGCAGGCGGCGCTCGTTTTCGCGGACCTGTTCAAAGAGGCGCGCGTTTTCGAGAGCCACGGCGATGTAGGACCCGAGCGTTTGGAGCATGCGTTCGTCTTCAGCCGTGAACGCATGGGTCTTGGTGCTCTCGAGATCGAGCGCGCCGACGAGGCGATCCTGGAGAAGAAGCGGAACCACCAACTCCGAGCGCACTTCCACACCGTGTTCGCAGTGGTGGAAGCGCGGATCCTCGCGGACGTCGTCCACGCGGACCACCCGGCGCTCCGCGGCTGCGGCCCCGGTGAGTCCCTCATGAAGACCAAGCCGGGTGCGCAGTTGGATGGAATCGTCGTATTTCAAAGCGAAGACTGGATCGAGAAGCTGAGCGGATTCGTTCCAGAGCGTGACGGTAAAGGCGTGGTAATCCACCAGGGGCTTGACGCGCTGCGCGATTCGGCGGAGAAGCTCCTGGAGGTCGAGGATGGAGGTCAGCTCGCGGCTGACGTCATAGAGCAAGCCGAGAGCGCGCGTAGGTTCGGGGGGTGAGGCAGGGAGCGAGGATGGCACCGCGTCGGCCTCCCGAGCCGTGCCGAAGGCTGCGGAATGGGATGGATCGTCCATTGCCTTGGGGCACCCGATTCGGCGTCAGTTTATCTGAGGCGCAGAGAGTGTCAAGTTGCCTGCTGAATTGCCGCTCGTGAAGGCTGCGCGAACCGCTATTTCAGGCGGAGTCTTGTCCGAGGAACTCGATCTCGCCGGTTTTGGGGAGCAGGCCCGCTTGTTCGCCGCGCGAAAGAAGTTCGCGCACCGCCTGCTTGCCTCGCTCGCCGTAGCCCAGCGTCCAGCGGTTCACGTACATTCCCACAAATTTGTCGGCCAGCTCGGGTTCCATATCGCGGGCAAACTGCATGGCGTAGTTGAGAGCCTCATCGCGGTGCTCCAAAGCGTAGGAAACGCTCTGGCGGATGGTGGAGGCAATCTGCCGCGCAATCGCAACTCCCAGAGCCCGGCGCACGGCGTTGCCCCCCAGCGGCAGAGGCAAGCCCGTCTGTTCGAGCCACCAGTGGCCCAGGTCCACCACGCGGTGCAGCCCAAGCTTGGGAAACAACAATTGCCCTTCGTGGATCAGCAAGCCGGCATCCACCACTTCGTTGCGCACGGCATCCAGGATTTTGTCAAAGCCCATCGGCACGGCTTCGAAGTTGGGCTGGAAAAGCTTGAGCGCGAGGTACGCCGTGGTTTTCAGGCCCGGCACACCCACGCGTTTTCCGGCAAGTTCCTCCTGCCGCATGGGCTGCGAGGCCACCACGATGGGGCCGTAACCTTCGCCGAAGCTGGCGCCGCAATCCAGCAGAACGTACTTGTCGCGCAGCGACGCGTAGGCCGAAAAGCTCAGCGCGGTGACGTCATAGATCTCCTGCGCCGCGGCCTGGTTGAGCGTCTCGATGTCCGAAAGCACGTGCGTGAACTTCAGCCCCGGCGTGGCCAGCTTGTGCGTGGCCAGCGCGTAGAACATGAAGGCGTCGTCTGAATCCGGCGAATGCGCCAGCTTGATTTCCAGTGCTCTTGTGGTGGCTTGCTCTGTGGCCATGGCTGGTGTGCCCACCGATCCGATTTCTTTCCGCATCGCCTTCGGCGCCTCAGGCGGACGGACGCCGCGACGAACCGCCCTCGCCGGCCCTCCCGGACAAGATTCTCCCCCGGGAATTTCGTCGGCAATGCCGGCCGAAGGGCATATCCAGGGCGGCAGGTGCGAGGGGGGACTCCCGCGACGCCGGGATTTGCCGCGCGCAGGGGCCGGGCCGTACCCAAGACACGCAGAGTAACACAAACCCCTATCGCCGGACAACGCGGCCTCGGCTCAGGTTCTTTCTTGCAGCTTCATCTTGTGACGCTTGCGATTCGCGCGCTTTGCGCGTTAAAGCGACGACACCAAACGCGCGATGGCCGTGTCGAAATCGGTTTTCCCGTCCAGGTACGGCTGCCAGAATCGCTCGAGCAGTTGCAGGTAACCCGACCAGCCGCGCGTATACAGGCCGTTGCGCACCGCGTAAGGTATGTAGGACGCGCCGGGTTTTCCCGAGGGACTCGCGGATTCGCTCCCTTCCTTCTGCTCGGCGGTTCCCGGAACGTTGTCGGGCGAACTGACGGCGCGTTGCACGATTTCGCCGGTGGTGTAAAACAGCAGGGCGTGCCAAAGGTCCCGCGGAATGGGTTTGCCGCGCTCGCGGCATTCGCGGACGATGGCGTTGCTCACGCGCTCGGCGAGCGCGTGCGAGGCTTCGTGAAACAGGATCTCAAAACCCGGGGCGCCCTGGTTTCTCGAATCGCTGCTGGAAATCGTCAGGTCCACCGGATCGAGCGTGGTGTACGCGCCGGACCAATTCGCATAGACGGTCACGTCCACGCGGATTCTTCCCGCCGGCCAGCGCGCCTGGTACACCTCGGCGAGCCGTTGCGCCAAGTCGCCTCCCATTTGCCGCACGCGCGGCGTAACCCCGGCAATCCACGCGCGATTCGCGCGGTCGTGCTCGGTCCACCAGTGCGCGCGGTACACGCGAGCGGCGGCCTCCAGCGCGCGAGCCATTTCCGGAGGAAGCCCTGCATCGCATGCGGGATCGCTGCGGCCCGTCAGGTCGGCGCAGTTCTCCAATTCGGTCAGGCGGTTCTTGTAGTTGACCATGTCGCCGTTGAAAAGCAGATCTTTCTCGGCGAGCTTCTTCGCGTAATAGTCCACCGCAGCATTCCACGCCGCCAGTTCTTCCGGAGAAAGACCATCCGTGCGGACCGGCTCGCCGGCGCTTTGCAATGGCACAGGATTTTTGCTCGGCGCGGCTTCGCTCGGCCGCTTCAGACGCGCCTGCTGATACAGGAAGTGATGCAGGTTAGTCCAGAAGCCGCTGTGGAACTCGAAGACCGGTAGAGGACCAGGCGAGGTCTGCGCCGAAACGGAATTGCGCGTCCCTGAACCGGGCCGTGCATGTTCCGCGTTCGCCGGTAAAGCTGAAAGAAAAGCCAGAAGAGCCAATCCAAGCGCGCGATGTCCCGTGAGCCGGAGCATAGGGGCGCTTCATGGTAGCGCCAAGCGCCCCCGGCTCCAAGCCTCAGTCTCCCGCGCTCTTCTCCATCCCTCGCGCCGGAAGCGACGCCAGCAACTCCGCCAGCCGGTCGTAGCTCATCGCCACGCCCTTCTCCATGTCGCTCTTCAGAACGCCGTCCCGGGCTTCCCGCGATTGGTAGAGGATCGTTTGCGTGACGGTGGTCTTTCCGCCTCGCTCGGCCAATACCAGAGTGCCCACCGCCTCGCCCGGGTACCACGCTTCGTCGAACACCTCGGTGGACACCAGCCGCTCCGGCGGCGCCACCTCGCGATACACTCCGCCGATCCCCATTTCGCGTCCATCGGCGTGACGCCACACGTACCGGTATTTCCCGCCTACCCTCAGATCAATCTCGCACACCGGCATGGACCACCCCGGCGGCCCCAGCAGCCACTGCTTCACCAGTTCGGGCTTCGTGAACGCCTCAAACACCAGGCGGCGCGGCGCGTCGAACTCGCGCGTGATCACGATTTCCCGGTCCCCACGCGTCGTCAGTTGCAAACCTTCGCTGTTCTTCATCGCTGCTCTCCTTTTTATTTTCTGCGTCCACGTCTTTTCTTCTTGGCCCTCAGCTCCTTGGTCTTCAGCTTATCCAGCAGGGTGTCCAGACGCCGGAAGTTCGCCTCCCAGATCTCGCGGTAGCCTTCCAGCCATTGGCTGGCTTCCGCGAGCCGCTTGGCCTCGAGGCGCCGCGGCCGTCGCTGCGCGTCCTGCCCTCGCGAAACCAACCCCGCGCGCTCCAGCACCTTCAGGTGCTTGGAGATCGCCGGCTGGCTCATCGCGAACGGCTTGGCCAACTCGGTTACCGGCGCCTCGCCCGAAGCGAGCCGCGCCAGGATGGCCCGCCGCGTGGGGTCGGCCAGCGCCGCAAACGTCGCGTCCAGCCGCTCCGCCGTCATCCCCATATTCCATAACCTCTAGGTTCCATAACCGGAAGGAAATGTACAATCACAGCTTGTCGCCTGTCAAGCATTTTTTTTCGTCGAACTCGCTGGAATCTCGGCGGGAGGGAAGGTTCGTCTACTGCGTGTCAGGGTTTGGTCGCGCCTGCCCCGCTCACCTTATGCAGGAGCGAGTAGATTCCCGCAGCCGCTCCAAGTCCCCAGGTCACGACCCAGCCCAATATAAATTGGAAAATCTGCCTGGCCTGCTTGTTATACTCATCGAATAGATCAGTGTCCTCACCCACGTCCCACTTCCTCGGGTTGATCATCACCACTGCGATGACCGCCGACGCAGACAGAAAAACCAGCGCGGCCCCTGTCCTCCAATCAATCGTCAGCGGCGCTTCCAATTTCTTCAGCGTGACAATCACACCCATCGACGCCGTGGAAACCCCAAAATAAAACTTCCCCAGCTCATGCCGGGAAGAAGAGACCCTCTTGACATCTTCCTTAAGCCACTCAAGTATGAGCGAACCTGCTGCATCGCCAGTCAGTTTCATGACTCAACCTTTTTGCACTCCCATTTGTAATACAACTTTCCGTCCACCGGACATTCCTTGGGCTTTACAATCGTTGGAAATAGAACCATTGCTCCTCTCAGAACGGGTTCCAAGACCTCAGCAATATTCCCCAAAATGCGTCCGACAACCGTCTCCGGCGGCGGATCTTCATACAGAACAATATCCGGGTGAAGGCGGCATACGTACTTCATGGTGTCCGGCTGCCTCCCATGGAGCCACTCCTCGCGGGGGCGCCCTTTCTTGGCGCCTATTCTGCTATTTGTCAAGCGCAAGAACAAAGCAAAATCTTGTCCGCCCAGCTCCCCACGCCGGGCAACCTTTCGCTTGACCCTCACAGGAAGCCGGGTTTTAATCCCGTCATCTTAATTGCTACGGCAACCGTTCATCAGACGAGCCTTTAACGTGTCTCGTAGACGGTAGTTCTGAGGCATTCTCAATGAAATTGCGCGATTTCATGTATATCTCGGACGCGAAGATTGACGTGTTGCTTCCGCAGATTCCCCACACATTCTAAGAGGAGATTGCGGCCGAGATAGGTTTCAATTTCGGCCTCTTGAGCGGCAAGATCGGGTCCAAGGCATCCATACTGGAAACCAGAGTCGCGCGCCTCTTGGTAGTTGAGCGACACATTCGGCAACATGAACCCATCGGCACCACAACTGCCCCTCTCAAATGGATGGAAGGATACCTTCAGGCCATGTCCCTGGACGTGGGCGCCGGCGCGCTCCTCTACGTTGCCGATGGTCCGACGTGGCGACTGGCCTTGGCCGGGTCGGCCACACATTTGGCCGGTGGAGCGGCTCCCGATTCCGTCAGCGTGCCTTTTTCTTTTCTGCCTCGCATCGCCAGCCACCTGAAAACTCTCGACGAGCAGAGTCCCCAGGTTCTAAACAACGTTCCGGAAGGCGTTGCTGCCGACTACCTTGGTGCCGGGACGTCTCAGAGCGGCAAGGCCTGGTTTCAAGTGATCGAGTGGTGTCTGAACCATCGCCTGGGGACGCCCCAGCAGATAGGGTTCCTCGCCAAACGGCTCGTCACCGAGACCTCCGGTGAGCGGCCTACAACCATTGCTTCGCCTCTCTACATCGAACTGCTCGATTAATAGGCACCCCAGCATCTGCCGTGGCCCCCACTCGCTCGGAGACTCCCATTCGGTCGGAAGGAATCCCCTCACGCCTCTGCGTTTAATCCTTTTTGCGGTCATCCCGAGCCTGCCTGCCACAGGCAGGCGCAGCGAGGGATCTGCCGGGTGCCCCATCCCTTGCGCAGTTCGCAAGGGTGGGTCCCGGTCAGCCCCTTCCCAATCTCCTCATTCTCAATACCTTACAGAAATTCCTTGACTCTTAAGTGCCCGTATAGTATACTATGCGCTGCAAATGACGATGACCGCTGAGGACTGACCACCGCCAACCCCCTCCCGCCGCCCCCTCCTATGCCCGCCACGAACCCTCAACTTGCGCTTCTGCCCGCGGACCGTCAACTCCATGCGCTAACTCCTTTCCCTGCCACTCTTGCGCACATCTCTCCCATAAGTCCTTTGTTTGCCACTCTTACGCTTTCCAAGGGGGGAGGGGGGGCATTCCCCACAAATTCTGAGGACCAACCATGAACCCAGAAGCCGCTAACTCGCCTGTTATCAACGCCCGCTGCGCTTTCCTCTTCCCCAAGGGCCGTCGCTGCCGCCTACCCGCCGCGCCGCAATCCTCTCCGTTCTGCGCCCAACATGCCTCCTTCGCGCCCCAGGACCTCGATTCTATTGATGTCTCCGCCGCCCTCTTGGGGAGACTTTCCATGCTGGACAACGCCTCCGACATGCAGAGTGTTCTCGGCAAAATCTTCCTCCTCTTGGCTCAGGGTCGCCTCACCACCAAGCGAGCCGCTGTCCTCACCTACATCGTTCAGCAGCTCCTCCGCACCCTTCCCGCCATCGACCGCGAAGACCAGCCCATCGAAGACGCCCACATTGTCGTCGAACCCGGCAATATTCCGCGCCCGCACCGCGATTCTGCCATCCCCTCGCCGGCTTCGCCGCTACACATCGAGTCCCGGAGCGAGTATGATGCGCCGCGGTGAATTCTCCCGGAGGAACGCGATGAAGAAAATGGCCCTGTGCCTCGGTGTGCTCCTTGCCGCCCTGATGACAATTTCTCCGCTCCGCGCGCAGCAGGCGCCCCCGCTCGACGACCTGAAGAAAAACGCCGCCGCCGAGGTGGACAAGCTCCAGACCTTCACCCAGCAGATGGTGGATCAGATCTTCAGCTATAGCGAACTAGGCTTCCAGGAATTTGAGACCTCGCGCTACGTTGCGGGCCTCCTCGAGAAAAACGGTTTCCGCGTCGAACGTGGCGTCGCCGGAATTCCCACCGCTTGGGTCGCTTCCTGGGGAAGCGGCAAGCCGGTCATCGCGTTCATCACCGACTTGGATTGCATTCCGCGCGCCTCGCAAAAGCCCGGCGTTGCCTATCACGACCCCATCATTGACGGCGCTCCCGGCCACGGCGAAGGCCACAACTCCGGCATGGCCGTCAACGTCACCGCTGCCCTCGTCCTGAAAAAAATCATGGAGGAACACAAGATCGCCGGCACGCTGAGACTCTTTCCCGGAGTGGCCGAGGAGATTCTCGGCTCCAAGGCCTTCTACGTCCGCGCCGGTCTCTTCAAGGACGTGGATATCGTGCTCGGCGTGCATGTCAGCAATGAGTTCTCCACCTCCTACGCCACGGGCGACGGCAAATTCAGCGGACTGGTTTCCGTGCAGTATTTCTTCCATGGCAAGGCCGCGCACGCCGCCGGAGCGCCCTGGGAAGGACGCAGCGCGCTTGACGCCGTCGAATTGATGGATGTCGGCTGGAATTTCCGCCGCGAGCACCTGCGTTTGCAGCAGCGCTCCCATTACGTCATCATCAACGGCGGCGACCAGCCCAACGTGGTGCCTCCCGAGGCGGCCGTCTGGTATTTCTTCCGCGAACTCGATTATCCGCACATCAAGGAGCTCTACGAACTCGGAAACACCATGGCCCAGGCCGCCACGATGATGACCGGCACCTCCGTGGATCACCGCCTGGTCGGTTCGGCGTGGCCCACGCATTTCAACAAGGTCGTCGCCGAGGCGCAGCAGAAGAATATCGAGCAGGTCGGAATGCCGCAGTGGAGCGACGCCGATCAGACGCTCGCCAAAGCATTGCAAAAGGAAATTGGCGCGAAGGTCGAGGGCTTGAAGGACAAAGTGAAGCCGCTCGAGCCGCCTGTGAAAGACCAGATTGGCGGCGGCTCGGACGACGTCGGCGATATTTCCTGGAACGTTCCCATGGTTTACATGATGTATCCGGCCAATATCCCGAACCTGCCGGGACATAGCTGGGCCAATGGCGTGGCCATGGCCACCCCCATTGCGCACAAAGGCTCAACCGCCGGCGCGAAGGTGCAGGCGATGACCGCGCTGGATTTCCTGCTGAAGCCCGAATTGGTCAGCCAGGCTTGGGACTATTTCCGCAACGTGCAGACCAAGGACGTCCACTACGAATCGTTTCTCGCGCGCGATGACAAGCCCGCCATCGAGCTCAACAAAGAAAAAATGGAGAAGTTTGCGCCGCAATTGAAGAAGTATTACTTCGATCCCGTGCGCTACAAAACCTACCTCGAACAGCTCGGCATTTCCTACCCGACCGTCAGGAAGGAGAAATGACGAGGGAAATGAGGAAAGGAGAAATAGAAAGGCAGCCGAAGCAGCGAATCACTGCACGCGCGGAGGCTGGCCTGCCGGCAACGGCGAAGCGTGGTGCGCCACCAGGAACCACTGCGACCCTTCGCCATCTCCTTCCGCGTCGTGAGGCAGGGTGCGGCGAACAAAAATGTTCGTGGCCTGCACCAGCGCTTGGTCGAAGCCGCCTTCGAAGGTGCTGGTGATTTGCTCGGTGCACGCCACCCAGGCGACGTCGCCTTCCACGCGCACCCACACGGAGTGAATCTCCATCTGAATGCGCTGCGTGCTCGAAAAAATCCGCACCCAGCTTGCGTGGACTTCCTCCCAGCCGAGAAGCAGGTCCCAGCCCGGATGAACGCATTCCACCCAATCTTCGTGGAGCCAGACCGCTTCCATTTCTTCCAGGCTGAGCGAGGCCAGCGCGCGGTAGAAACGATGGTTGGCGTCGCGGACCGCCTGTTCCGGCGTGTCCAGTTTTCTCTGGGGGCGTGTCGCCATGGTCGAGCGCGGCCGGGAAGGAATTTGCCGCAGGAATTTCTGCGGCAATTATACCCGACTTTGATGCTGCGGCAAGGTCAACCGGGATTCAACCGGCCAACTCCGCGATCCATTTGCTCAGCACCGCTTCATGCTGCGGAGACACCCGCAAAAACGCGATTCCCATTCCGAGCCCAGGCACGGTGAAGACTACGCGCGCGGTGGCCTGGAAAACGTCGTTGCCCCTCCGGATGATGACGCGGAGCTGCGCTCCCTGCGGCGATGGATTCAGCATGTCAATATAGCAGCCGGTGCGGCTGATGTCCGAAGTCTGAACGGAGAAGGTCGTCCCCGACTCGACTTCCGTAACCTCGGCGGAGGCGATCAGCGGGTATCGCGTGGCCCCGCGCTTGTCGTTTGGGAATGTTCCGGCCAAGTTGTGCGCCCGCCAGCCTTTCGGTGCCGAACCCGCACCTGTGCAATCGAGCAAAGAGGAACGGCAATGCCTCGGCTGCCAGCCGGGCAAACTACGGTATTCTCACGCGGGAACCCCATTGTGGCAAGACCAAGAACGAAAAAGATAACGAATCGGGTAACCGCGGAACACCTGGACCCGTTCCGCCGTGGAGCAACGCTAGCGAAACAATTCGCGCAAGAGATCAGTGCCTTCCTGGTCGGTAAGCACTCGTTTTCGAATCAACAAGCTAATGAGGGCGTTCAGGACGTTGCGGTTGGGGACGGAAACTGCTTCCGGAAGGCTGGTCACGACGGGCGCGGCTGGAGCAGGCGAGGGAAATGTGTCACAACTCAATTCGCGCAGCCATTCCGCGAGTTTTCGGCTTTCGCTGGGGGCCATGGTGGTGAACTCCAATCCCATACCCATCCCGTTTTGCTCGAAGACCACCTTGGCATCACTCAGCAACGACCGCGGTTCCTGGACAATGCGGATGCGCACTTCCGTACCCTGGGGGAAGGGGTTCAGCGTGTCCACGTAGCACCCCCCGGCGCTGAGGTCTGTGCAACGGCCGCCGATGACCGTTTTGGATCTGAGCTCGGTGACCTCCGCCGGCGCCGTCAGGGAATACCGCGGCGAGCGTCGGCGGTCCGTGGACGAACTCGCGGCTTCGGCGCGGGGTGGCAATTCGACGGGCTGCGGTCCAAATTTGTTCGGCGGCATATGCAATACCGTTCTGCCCAATACGGCGGCAGACACACGTGCGCACCAATTTGAGTCTGTGTTATGGAATTCGCCGCCGGGGCGCACCTCAGCGGCAAATGGAAGGGTGATTTCATTCTGGGCTTAGCGGAAGGCTCCGTCAATGCGAAGGGAACAATGTTGTCGGAAAGCTTACTAGCGGGACACGCGGGGGTCGGTTTCGCTGGCGAGCGCACCTTGCTTGTCCGCCCCATGCACAACTCCTCGCGCATCCAGAAGGAACGACTTCCGGCCGGTCTTGCCGTACGCCAGAGGAGTCGCGGCAACCTCGAAGCGCGTCTCCGTTTGGGCGCCAATCGCGGGCAAGACAGTGTAGCGGTAGGAATATCCCTGCACGGTTCCGGAGGCGATCTGCGCGTCGAGCAGGTTGGCGGCTTCGGGCCCCGCGCCTTCCTTAGTCGCCGGGGCCAAGTTCGCCAAAGAAAGGGGAAAACGGCCCCAGGCATCACGATAGGTGCGAATGGCCTGCGCAATCTTGCGCAGATTGGCCACTGCCGCCGCTTCGTTTTCTTCCACATCAGCGAGATCCCATTGCTGCTCGAGCGCCGGCAAGTCAATCAACAGGAGTCCGACGGAAAGCAGTTTCCAACCGCCGCCCTCGCGCACCAAACCGAACGTCACGCGGCGCGCGGGGGCGTCGCTAGAATCGCCCACGGCGCGGACCTCCACCGGAATGAACGCGAGATTCTCACGCAGGTTGGCGCCGCCGAGCTGCATTTCCGTGGTGACGCCCAGCGCCGTGCAGCGCAGCACCGGCCGGCCGGATGGACTTGCGACGCCCTCGGGCTTTCCGGGAGCATCGAGCAGAACGAGGCGCTGCATCAACTTGACGCGCCGCTCGGGCGAGAGTTGCGCGAACGCTTCGGCGTTGGCAGCTGTGAGATACCGCGCAAAAGAGGTTGCACTCTCTTCGCAGGCAGCGGCCAGGACATCGCGCAGCGCCGAAGAAGGGTCCTCCTCCGGCGCGGGGGAAACCGAAGCCGTGGATTGCGCGGCCTGCGAAAACGATTGGGGCAACAGTTTAAGCGGATGTTGGGCGGCCGCATGAGCGCGCGCACAGAGAAACGCCGCGCAGCCGATCAAGAGAATTTTGCCGAGGGAACGCATTGTTGGAATGCAATGGAAAGGCATCAAGACCCGGCCGACGATAGAATCGAGGCCAGCTCCTGCGTGAACTTCGATCTTGGCAGAACCTGCCGGCAACCGGCGGCACGCGCACGTTCCGCAAGTTCCACCTGCACATGAGAGAGAAAGGCAATGACGGGCGTTTGGTTGCCTGCGGCGGAAAGTTTTTCCAGCGCTTCGAAGGCTCCCTGGCGGGCGTTTAGGTCCACGATGATCAGCGCAGCAGGAGTGTGGGCCGTTTCCGCGATCAGCGCGTCGCCAGTGCTGACCGCTTTCAGTTCCCTCCCCAGCTTGCGCGCCGTCTCCTGCATCTTCGTGAGAAAAAAGAGGTCGTCCACCAGCGCTAGAATTCGAGCCATGGCATCGCCTTCCGTTTTGGGCCGCTTCCTTTCGTGTACCACGCTACCGCGCCGCGGGCAAGGGCTAGCGCGGGAAGCTTCGGTTTGTGAGAGTCACACCTGACTGGTTGCCGAGCCGAACTTGTGGCACACTGAATTGCTTAACGAGACAAGGAGAATCTTCCTGGTGAGCGGTGCGCCGGTTTGTCCGGTGCGTGCCGCCGACTTGAGCGCCTGGACTGACGGCCAGATGGATCCCCAGTACATCCGGAATTTCTGCATCATCGCGCACATTGACCACGGCAAGTCCACGCTCGCGGACCGCCTACTGGAATTGACCGGCGCGCTCACGCAGCGCGAGATGACCGCGCAGGTGCTCGATTCGATGGACCTTGAACGCGAGCGCGGCATCACCATCAAGGCGAAGAGCATCCGCCTGCAATACGCGGCACGCGACGGCCACACGTATCAATTGAACCTGATTGATACGCCGGGGCACGTGGATTTTTCCTACGAAGTTTCGCGCGCGCTTTCCGCGTGCGAAGGCGCGCTGTTGGTGGTGGACGCCAGCCAAGGTGTCGAGGCGCAGACCGTGGCCAACGCCTTTCTCGCCTCGCACCACAATCTGACCATCATCCCGGTGATTAACAAGATTGACCTGCCCGCCGCACAGCCCGACGAAGTAAAACGCCAGATCGAGAATGTGCTGGCGATTCCCGCGTCCGACGCGCTGCTGATCAGCGCCAAGAGCGGCCTGGGCGTCGAAGAGGTGCTGGAAGCGATTGTAAACCGCGTTCCTCCGCCAAAGGGCGGCGCCGAAGCTCCGCTGCGCGCGCTGATTTTCGATTCGTGGTTCGATCCCTACCGCGGCGCGGTGGTGCTGGTGCGCGTGATGGAAGGACGAATGACGCGGCACACCAAAATCATCCTGTGCGCCAACAACGAAGTCTTCGAGGTGGAGAATTTGGGTGCACTTACACCGAAACCGGTGGTGCTCGACGAGCTCGCCGCGGGAGACGTCGGTTTTGTGATTGCCAACATCAAGCGCGTGGCCGACGCGCGAGTGGGCGACACGATTATCGAGGCGGGACGTCCTGCGTCGCCGCTGCCGGGCTTCGAAGCAATCAAGCCGATGGTCTTCGCGGGGCTTTATCCCGTGCTGGCCGACGAATACGAGCCGCTGCGCGACGCTCTTGGAAAATTGCAGTTGAACGACGCCGCGTTTTTTTATGAGCCGGAGAATTCCGTGGCCCTGGGATTCGGCTTTCGCTGCGGTTTTCTCGGACTGCTGCACATGGAGATTGTTCAGGAGCGGCTGGAGCGCGAATTCGGGCTGAACCTGATCACCACGGCGCCGAGCGTGCGCTACCGCATCACCACGGTCACCGGGGAGACTGCGGAAGTGGACAGCCCGACGAAGTTTCCTCCGCCGAGCTCCATCTCCAAAATCGAGGAACCCATCATTACGGGAATGATCATTACAACGGAGGATTCGGTCGGCGCGATTCTGAAGCTCTGCGAAGAGAAACGCGGGGTGCAGAAGAATTTCGAGTATCTCACAACGCAACGCGTGATGCTGACCTACGACTTGCCGCTCAATGAAATCGTGCTGGATTTCTACGACCGGCTAAAGAGCGTTTCGCGGGGATACGCCTCGCTCGACTATCACCTGGCGGGCTACAAGGAATCGGACCTGGTGAAGCTCGACGTGCTGGTGGGCGGCGAGCCGGTGGACGCTCTCGCCTTAATCTGCCACCGCGAGCAGTCCTACGAGCGCGGGCGCGACTTGGTCTCGCGGCTGCGCAAGCTCATCCCACGGCAGATGTTCGAGGTGCCCATCCAGGCGGCGATCGGGAGCCGCGTGATCGCGCGGGAAACCGTTGCGGCCATGCGCAAAAACGTGCTGGCCAAGTGCTACGGCGGTGATATTACGCGCAAGCGCAAACTCCTCGAAAAACAGAAAGAAGGAAAGCGGCGGATGAAGCGCGTCGGCCGCGTGGACATTCCTCAGGAGGCTTTTCTGGCGGTCCTCAAAGTCGCCAGCACCACCGACGACTAAGCAACTGTTTTGCGTGTGGATGCAACACTTTATAGAATCTTTCCTCTGGGCTAGAATAGCCTTAAGAATTGGAGGGACCGATGACCAAACCGGCACAATACGTGGTCAATGAAAAGGGAGACAAAATCAGCGTCGTCATAGATATCGAGGAATACCGCAGGATGTTAGAGGAACTCGAAGAACTTGAAGACATTCGCGCCTACGACGCAGCGAAGGCCTCTTCTGAGACTCCAATTCCCTTCAGCGTAGCAACGGACGAGATCGAGCGTTCCCGGAAGTGACCTACGCCCTGTACATCTCCCCCAGGGCTCAGAAAGAACTCGAAAAGATAACCGGTGCTGATTACCAACGGATTAAATCGGCGATCAACGGCCTTGCAAACGAACCTCGCCCTCACGGTTGCAAGAAACTGAGCGGGCGAGACGGCTGGCGAATTCGAATTGGGGATTATCGGGTGCTATTCGATATAGATGATGCCAGAGGCGCTGTTTTGGTGCTCAGCGTTGGCCATCGGCGCGACATCTACCGCTAAGCATCGAACCTCATTAAAAGCCGATGAATTTTTTTCTGCTTGAACATTTCTCCTAGCTTCTCGTCGAACCTGCATGCGCCGCTACTCTTTCTTCTTGACTTCAGTGCTGATGCGGCCGCGGGCGAGTTGGAGAGAAACTTCGTCGCCGATGGCAACTTGGTCGGCGGAGCGAAGGACGTTTCCAGCCGCGTCGGTGGCGATGGCGTAGCCGCGCTCCAGAACGCGCAGGGGGCTGCGTTCCTCAAGTTGCACGCGCAAACGGTCGAGGCGTTCGCGCTTGACGCGCAGGAAACGCTCGGCGCGCACGGCAAGATCGCTGGTCAGTTCATCGGCAAGCTGGCGGATTTTGCGCAGCAGCTCGACGGGCCGGCGAAAGGCGCGGTGCGTAGCCAGCGCCTGCAATTGATGCTTGCGGTCGAGAAGCAGATAGCGCAGGCGCTGCGCAAGCGTCTGCAAAAGGTCGGAAATGTGTTTGTCGAACTCGCGGCGCGTCTGCACCACGAGTTCCGCGGCGGCGGAAGGCGTCGAGGCGCGGACATCGGCGACGAAATCGGCGATGGTGAAATCGGTTTCGTGACCGACCCCGGAAATGATGGGAATCTTCGAGGCCACAATGGCGCGCGCGACCGATTCTTCGTTGAAGGCTTGCAGGTCTTCGAGCGAGCCGCCGCCGCGCGCGAGGATCAGCACATCGGCAGCTTTCTGGCGATTGAAATACGCCAGCGCCCCCGCGATCTCCCCGGCGGCGCCTTCGCCCTGCACGCGGACGGGGAAAAGCGTTATGCGGGCGTTCGGAAACCTCCGGAGGAGGATGCGCACGATGTCGCGCACGGCGGCGCCGCGCGGCGAGGTTACCAAGCCGATGCGCTGCGGCAGCAGCGGCAGCGGCTTTTTGCGCGCCGGGTCGAACAAGCCTTCGGCTTCGAGCTTGCGCTTGAGCTGCTCGAACGCCAGTTGCAGCGCGCCCAAGCCGGCGGGCTCGAGGTGTTCGACGTAGATCTGATATTCGCCGCGCGGCTCGTAAACGCTGATGGAGCCGCGCAGGGTGACCTGAAGACCGTCTTCGGGATGAAACTTGAGGAGACGAACCTGGCTCTTGAAGCAGACACAGCGCACCTGGGCTTTGGCATCTTTCAGCGTGAAATAGAAGTGACCCGATTGCGCTTCCTTGCTGTTGGAAATTTCCCCTTGCACCCAGATGCCGGTGAAATTTCGCGCGAGAAGATCGCGGATGCGCGCCGTCAGCTCGCTGACCGACCAGACTTTGCGCTCGGGAGCGAGATTGAACTGGAATTGAGACATTTTTCTTCACCGGCGGAAATGGCCGACGATCCAGAAAAGCAATGTCAACCCAACGCTGACTATGATGCAGGTGACGATGGGAAAATAAAACGTGGTGTGCTCGCCGCGAATGGTGATGTCGCCCGGCAAACGGCCGAGGCGAAACGGCAGCCGTCCGCCGAAATACAGCACCGCGCCAAGCACAACCGTCACCACGCCCAGGATGAGAAGCAAGCGGCCGAGTTCGCGAACCGGCTCCACGCCCCGATTCTACATGAATGGCGCGAAGAGGGATTCTGCTCCTTGGCCAGGGCCGGATCGTCAGATCAATTCGTGTGCGGCGAAGAAGTAGGCGATTTCGAAGGCCGCGGTATCAGGCGCGTCGGAACCGTGAGTGCAATTGTTCTGGATGGAGGTTCCGAGGTCGCGGCGGATGGTGCCGGGCGCAGCCTTCGCAGGATCGGTGGCGCCCATCGTCTCGCGCCATTTGGCGATGGCTTTTTCGGCTTCCAGCACCATCACGAAGATTTTTCCGGAGCTTATGAACGCGGTGAGGTCGTTGAAGAAAGACCGGGCCTTGTGGACGGCATAGAAGCCCTCCGCTTCGGATTTGGTCAGGCGCATCGTCTTGATGGCGACGATTTGGAAACCGGCTTTGTGAATGCGCGCGAGAATTTCCGGCGCGAGGCCGCGCCCGACGGCGTCGGGCTTGATGATTGCTAGTGTGCGTTCGAGAGCCAAGCGAGTCTCCTGAAATTTATTTTGCTGCCGCCATGCCGAGCGCGGCGGCGAGGGTGTGGCCGATCTCCGCGGGGCTTTGCACGGTGTGAATTCCGGCGGCGGTCATCGCGGCGTACTTATCTTTCGCCGTGCCCTGACCTCCGCTGATAATCGCTCCGGCGTGGCCCATGCGGCGGCCCGGCGGAGCGGTCTGCCC
>DASQHY010000023.1:0-36454 GCA_035631855.1 Candidatus Acidiferrales bacterium | reverse complement strand
CAGGGGAAGGTGAAAATCCGGAACTGGCACGCGCTCGATTGGGAGAGCGAAGAGCAAATTGCGAAGAAGAAGGGCGTGGACAAACGGGGCGCGCTGAGTGATGAGGCTTACGTGCGAGAAGTGCTGGAGGAGATGGCTTCGGCACAGAACATCGTGGTGATCAACGATGAGGCGCATCATGCGTGGCGCGTGCCGCCGAAGGTGAGGGTGGCGGGGGTTCCGCGCGAGGAACTGAAAAAGGCGACGAAGTGGGTTGGGGGACTCGACCGGATTCAGAGGTCGCGGGGAATCCTGACGTGCTTCGATCTGACGGCGACACCGTTTGCCCCGACGGGGAGAAAGAGCGGAGAAGAGACACTGTTTGGCTGGATTGTGAGCGATTTTGGATTGAATGATGCGATCGAGTCGGGGCTGGTGAAGACGCCGCGCGTGGTAATCCGGGACGACGGCCAACTCACGGCGCAATATAGGTCGAAGTTCTACCACATCTATATGGATGCCACGGTGAAGACGGATTTGAACCGGAAGGCAGGAGAACAGGTTCCGCTGCCGGATCTGGTGACGAAGGGCTACTACTTTTTGGGAAAAGATTGGCTGGAGGCGCGGAAGGACTGGAAGGCGAAAGGATTTGAGACCCCGCCGGTGATGATTACCGTGGCGAACCGGACGGAGACAGCGGCGCGAGTGGCATACGCCTTCGAGCACAAACAGATTCTTATTGAGGAACTGGCCGACGCGAAGCGGATTCTGCATATTGATTCCGCCGAACTGGAAAAGGCCGAGGAACGGGAAGAGGAACCGGAGGCAGAAGGCGGCGAAGAAGCGAACGACGAGGAGAACGGTGCGCCTATTAAGAAAGAGACGAGACAGGAACGGGCCGAGCGGCTGCGGAAGATGGTGGACACGGTGGGCCAGCCGGGGAAGCCGGGCGGAGAGATTCAAAAGGTAATTTCCGTGGGGATGCTTTCGGAAGGCTGGGACGCAAAGACGGTGACGCACATCATGGGTTTGCGGGCGTTCACGTCGCAGCTCTTGTGCGAGCAAGTGGTGGGGCGGGGTTTGCGGCGGACGTCGTACGACGTGAATCCGAAGAACGGGTTGTTTGAGGCGGAGTATGTGAACATTTTCGGCGTGCCCTTTACGTTTCTGCCGCACGAAAGCAGCGGGGACGGGCCTGCTCCTCCACCACCCACGCCGAAGACGCGGATTGAGCCGGACCCGGCCAAACGGAAATTCGAGATTCGCTGGCCGAACGTGGTGCGCGTGGACCATGAATACCGGCTGAGGCTGGCACTGGACGCGAACGCAGTGCCGCCGCTGGCGCTGGACGCGATGGAGACACCTCAGCTTGCGGAGCTTGCGCCGATTCTGGAAGGAAAGCCGGATACGCGGCATACGGCGGAGATCCACTTGGGTGAGTTGGCGGCACGGTTTCGGATGCAAAAAGTGGTTTTCGAGACGGCGGCGCGCGTCTATGCACAGATGCGTCCGACATGGAAGGGCGATGCGGCGGACTTGCTGGCGCAGGTGATCCGAATTGTTGAGGACTACATCGGGAGCGGGCGGATTACGATTTCTCCGCCGTTGTTCACGGTGGATGATTTGAGGCGACGGCTGGTGTACGTGCTGAACATGACGAAGATCGTGCAGCACATTTGGCAGGCGATTCGCGCGGAGAATGCGGAGTCTCTGGTGGCGGTGTTCGATACGGAAAGGCCGATTCGTGCGACAGGCGACATGCTGCCGTGGTACACGGGAAAGCCGTGCGAGCACGTGAAACGCTCGCATATCAACCAATGCGTGTTTGATTCGACGTGGGAGGCGACGGAAAGCTTCGAACTGGACAGAAATGAACACGTGGAAGCGTGGGCGAAGAACGACCACTTGGGATTCGAGATTCTGTACTTGCACCGGGGAGTGATCCGGAAGTATCGGCCGGATTATCTGGTGCGGTTGAAGAACGGAACGATGCTGGTGCTTGAGGTGAAGGGTCAGGACACGGAAGAGAGCAAGACGAAGCGGGACTTCTTGGAAGAGTGGGTGAGGGCGGTGAATCAGAACGGCGGGTTTGGGCGGTGGACGAGAGAGGTTTCGTATCACGCGAAGGATGTTGGCGGGCTGCTGGAGAAGCATTCTTCTGGTTGAGTTGGATATTCCTTCCGGCCAGGCCGGAATCTGCGATCGTCTGCGCTCGGAATGATGAGGTAGGGAAGCATTTGTTTGGGCTTTGTTCTTGATTCAGAACAGGCGCTGCCGGCGGCGGGGGGAGCGGCGGACGGCTCCATTGCGGTTGAATTTTGGGGGCTTTGCGGCTACACTGAAGTTCAGCAAGATTGCCATGCAAGCAGCCTTCTATTAGCTAGCTCGCCTTGCCCGCCATTTAGGGGGCGCCGCATTTCTCTGCACTTTCGCAAGTCACGGGTTACCGGCACGAATCACGATTTCTATGCTTAAGGATTGGCCATGGCCACATTAACGATCTCGGAAAAACTCGACCAGCTCGAAGCTCGCTACGACGAGCTGACGCGGCAGATTTCTTCGCCCGAAGTCCTGGGGGATTCGGCGCGCTACCAGAAGCTCGCCAAGCAGCATGCCGAGCTTGCGGAGTTGGTGGCCAAGCACCGCGAATGGAAGCAGATTGAAAAGGACCTGGCGGGGGCTCGGCAGATGCACATGGAAGCCGACGACGCGGAAATGAAGCAACTGGCCCACGAAGAGGAAAAACAGCTTGCGGAACGCAAGGAAACCGTCGAGCGCGAACTGAAAGTGCTCCTGCTGCCGAAAGATCCCAACGACGAGAAAAACGTGATCGTGGAAATCCGCGCGGGGACCGGCGGCGATGAGGCGGCGCTGTTTGCGGCGGAGCTTTTCCGCATGTACTCGCGCTACGCGGAATCGCAGAAGTGGCGCGTGGAAGTGCTGGAAAGTTCGCCGTCTTCGCTGGGCGGGCTGAAGGAAGTGGTGGCCGCGATTCAGGGAAACAAAGTCTATTCGAAGCTGAAATATGAAAGCGGCGTGCACCGCGTCCAGCGAGTGCCGGCCACCGAGCAGCAGGGGCGCATCCACACCTCCGCGGCTACCGTGGCGGTGCTTCCGGAAGCGGACGACATTGACATCAAGATCGAGCCGAAAGACCTGCGGATTGATACCTTCTGCTCTTCCGGGCCGGGCGGGCAATCGGTGAACACCACCTACTCGGCGGTGCGCATCACTCACCTTCCGTCGGGCCTGGTGGTTTCGCAGCAGGATGAAAAATCACAGATCAAGAACCGCTCCAAGGCCATGCGCGTGCTCCGCGCGCGCTTGTACGAAATCGAACAGGAAAAACAGCATGCCGCCATCGCCGCGGAGCGCCGCGGGCAGATCAAGACCGGCGACCGCTCGGAGAAAATTCGGACGTATAATTTCCCGCAGAACCGCGTCACCGATCATCGCATCGGGCTGACTGTCCACCAGCTCACCGATGTCATGGACGGAAAGCTCGGGGCAATCGTGGACGCGTTGGTGGCCCACAACGAATCCGAACGGCTCAAGCAGGAACTCGTCGAAGCATAAGACGGGAGGTGAACCATGTTGCGACGGCCGGACGCGGGCCCGGGCTGCTCCTGGATGAAGCGCTGGGATGAAAAGGCCGGAAGCCTCGGCGGCGGCCCATCACAGGGAGAGAAGCCGCCAAAGTTCCTGAAGAAGCTTTGGATCTTCTACTGGATTTTCATGGTGCTGGTATTCGCAGGAACGTACTTTCTCAGACGTACGTCCATGGTTTGGCCGAACGAGTCCCACCTCACGCCTCATGAATCTTCGCTGCGCATCGCTGGTCTGCCGCTGTTCGCGTCTGGGGATACGCCGCGCGGAATTGTCGCCGTGGGCGCGCGGCCCGTCGGTGTGCTGGCCGTTGGCGGCATCGCCGTGGGCATAATTGCCATCGGCGGAGTCGCACTCGGTGGAGTCGCTTTCGGAGGCGTTTCCGCCGGCATCCTTGCCCTAGGCGGCGGTGCGCTCGGGTGGTGGGCCGTCGGCGGGGGAGCTGTGGGCAGATACGCGTTTGGCGGCTTGGCGGTGGGAGATTACGCCTACGCGGGAAACGGTGTGGCGTTCGGCCGCCAGGAAGCCAGCGGAAGGCAAAAAGAGAGATTGCTGGGATGAGGAGCGAGGGACAAATCGCGTTGCGGACCGGATTGCAAACGATGACCGTGCGCGGCGCGCTGAAGGAAGCGATGGCGCGGCTGCGCGACGCGCGTGTGCCTTCACATACGCTCGCGGCGGAGCTTTTGCTGATGCATGCGACGGGCCGCGACCGCGCCTGGCTCTACGCGCACCCGGAAGAAACCGTCGAGCCTGCCACCGCCGAACGCTTTCTTGAGATGGTCGCGCGCAGGTCGAGCGGCGTTCCGACGCAGTACCTCACCGGAAAGCAGGAATTCTGGGGACTGGAATTTGAGGTCACGCCGGAGGTCTTGATTCCGCGACCCGAAACCGAACACGTCGTGGAGGTCGCTCTCGACCGCCTGGGATTGCGGGGAGCGCGCAGCGGGTGTTCCGCCGACACCGAGGGTTCCGGGCTGGTGGCGGCAGATGTTGGAACGGGCTCGGGCTGCATCGCGGTGGCGCTCGCGAAGCAATTGCCCGGCGCGTGTTTCTATGCCACGGACATTTCCTCTGCCGCGCTGGAAGTCGCGCTTCGCAATGCCACACGTCACGGGGTTGCCGGCCAAATTGAATTCATAAATTGCAATCTGCTGGATGGACTTACGCGCGAGCCGCGTCGGTTGGATCTCATCGTCAGCAATCCTCCTTACATTGGTAGCAGCGAGCAACCTGTTCTCCAGCGCGAGGTGCGCGACCATGAACCGGAGTCGGCGCTCTATGCAGGGGAACACGGAAACGATTTGTATGAACCGCTCATCGGCCAAGCCGCGCAGTTGCTGAAGCCCGAAGGAATTCTCGTTCTTGAATTGGGACACAACTCGCTTCCTGCAGTTCGCCCGCTCCTGGAAAACGCCATGTGGAAGAATGCCGGCGTCACCAACGACCTTGCCGGAATTCCGCGCGTCCTCGCGGCAGAGCGAACTCTCGCCGAGTCACGCCATGCCTGAACTGGCCCGCTTTCGCGCCAAGGCGGACCAGCCCATCACCGGCATGCCGCTCGCCGCCGAAGCTTCCATCCTGCACGTGGACATGGACGCGTTTTTCGTTTCGGTGGAGCTTCTCACGCGGCCGGAGTTGCGCGGGAAGCCTGTCGTCGTCGGAGGACGCCCGGACCAGCGCGGCGTGGTCAGTGCGGCGAGCTACGAAGCGCGCAAGTTCGGCATTCACTCGGCCATGCCGCTGCGCACCGCGGGAAAGCTCTGCCCGCACGCGGTGTTTCTCGACGGCAACCACATGTTGTACGGCGAGTGGAGCGATCGCATCGCGACAATCCTGGCGAAATACTCACCGGTGGTGGAAATGGTTTCCATTGACGAGGCCTATCTCGATCTCTCGGGCACGACGCGGCTGCATGGGCCTGCGTTTTGCGCGGCGCACCGGTTGCTCCGCGAAATCACGAGCGCTACCAACTTGCCGTGCTCGGGGGGACTCGCTTCCACGCGTCTGGTGGCCAAGGTGGCATCCGACCAGGCCAAGCCAAGGGGCTTGCTCTGGGTCACGCCGGGGAGCGAGGCTGCATTTCTGGCGCCGCTTGGTGTCCGCAAAATTCCCGGCATCGGTCCGGTGACCGAAAGGGCGCTCAACGCACTTGGGATTGAATTCGTCGGCCAGCTCGCCGAAGCGCCCGCCGAAAAACTGGAAGAGATTTTCGGCCGTTGGGGAACCGCTCTTTACCGCAAGTCGCGCGGCCAGGATTCCTACGAATTCCTGGTGGACGCCGAGCCGAAATCCATTTCGCAGAATCACACGTTCGGAGAAGACACCGCGGACCGCGCAGCGCTGGACGCCATGCTGAGCCATCTTACGCAGAAGGCGTGCAAACGTTTGCGCGAGGCGGGTCTGGAAACGCGCACGCTCACGCTGACCCTGCGCTACGCGGGCTTCGACACGCACACACGCTCGAAAACGCTTGCGCAGGCCACCTCTCTCGACGGAGTCATTCACGCCGCCTTCAAGGAGCTTTTCGAGCGTCATTGGAACCGTAGCCGGAGAATCCGCCTGCTGGGCGTGGCCCTCAGCGGTTTTTCTCATGGTGCGGCGCAACTGGATTTGATTGGCGCCGCGCGCCGCGAAAAACTCGAACGGCTGACGCGCGCCGCCGACAGCCTGCGGGACCGCTTTGGGTTTTCCAAAGTGCAGTTCGGCGGCTCGCTTCGCCAGGAAAAGGAATAACGCCCGGAATCCGCGAGCCTTCACCTGGCTGGTTCTGCGAACCGACTGATCCCGCCGCATTTTGCAATCTTCCGCCGGATGCCCGGCCGGTGCATAATCGGGGGATGAAGCCGCGCGAACTTGCCGACCGAATCTGCCGGACGCTCCGCGCCAACGGCCATCAAGCCTTTCTGGCCGGCGGATGCGTGCGCGATCTGCTTCTTGGGCGCGAGCCGGCGGACTTCGACGTCGCCACGGATGCAGTTCCCGCGCGCGTGCAGGAACTATTTCCCAATAGCAATGCCGTCGGCGCACGGTTCGGCGTGATCCTCGTCGTTGACGAAGGAACTCACACGGAAGTCGCGACGTTCCGGTCCGATGTCAGCTATTCCGACGGGCGTCATCCGGATGCCGTGATCTATGCCCGCACGCCCCAGGAGGACGTGCAGCGCCGCGATTTCACGATTAACGGGTTGCTGATCGACCCGCAGACCGAAAAGGTTCTGGATTATGTGGGAGGGCGCGCGGATCTGGAAGCCAAGGTGATTCGGGCCATCGGCGAGCCTTCGCGGCGGTTTGCGGAAGACAAGCTGCGCATGATGCGCGCGGTGCGGTTCGCGGCCCGCCTCGGCTATGCGATCGAACCGGCGACAGCGCACGCCGTCCGGGAGCACGCCCGCGAAATCACGGAAGTCTCCGCAGAGCGGCTGCGCGACGAGCTGACGAAGATTTTGACGGAGGGCGCGGCGCGCCGAGGGTTTGAGCTGCTCGATGAGCTGGGACTGCTCGCGCGGGTCCTTCCGGAGGTAACGCGCATGAGGGGAGTGGAACAGCCGCCACAGTTCCATCCCGAGGGCGACGTTTGGATTCACACGCGGCTGATGCTGGAGGGGCTTGCTCCGGGTTGCTCGCCGACGCTGGCCTGGGGCGTCCTTTTTCACGATGTAGGCAAGCCTCCGACGTTTGCGCCGCCCGCGGGCCCCGGCGGGCGCATCCGCTTCGACGGGCACGTGGAAGTGGGAGCGCGTATGGCCGAGGAGATCTGCCGCCGTCTGCGATTCTCGAACGAAGAGATCGAGCAGATCGTCCTCCTGGTGGAGAATCACCTGCGGTTCAAGGATGCCTTGGAGATGCGACCTGCCACGCTCAAGAGGTTTGTGCGTCTGCCGCGTTTCGAGGAGCATCTGGAACTGCACCGGCTGGATTGTTTGTCGAGCCACCGCAACCTGGAGGCTTATGAATACGTCTCGCATTTCCTGAAGGAAACCCCGGCTGAAGAGGTCCGGCCACCGCGCATCCTCACCGGCGACGATCTGCGCGGGTTGGGCTTCACCCCGGGCCCCGTGTACAAGGAAATCCTCCAGGCCGTGGAGGACGCACAACTGGAAAACCGGCTAAAGAGCCATCAGGACGCACTCGAATTCGTGCGGATGAACTTCAAAGCTGCATCGCTGGAAGGCCCGAAGAGGTAGCGGCTAGCTGTTAATTCATTGGCTCCAAATGACTTAATACCAGGACTTGCGAATGGGGAATGGATGTGGTACACAATATGAGTGGGCTATGCTAAGGAAATCTTATTGCTTCAATTGCGACCACGGTACCTTTAGGACTCAACCCGCATCTAACCATTTGAGTCCACGGTGGAACTTTGAGATGCTCCCTGGGACCCAGGATCGAGGAAGTGATGACTGACCCAAAATTTAGGCTGCCGGAGGAGTTGCCCATCCTGCCTGTGCGGGAAACGGTGTTGTTTCCGGGCGGGGTTCTTCCCCTTACCGTGGGACGGGAAAGCTCGCTGGCGCTTGTCAATTCGCTGGAAGGTAACGACAAGGTCCTGGGGATTGTCGCGCAACTCGACCCGCGCGTGGAGGAACCCACGGCCAGCGATCTGCATTCGATGGGCACTGCCGCGCGCATCCACAAACAGGTGAAGATGCCCAACGGAAACGTGGTCATCTTTCTGGAAGGACTGCAAAGAATCCGCCTGGTGGACCTGCTGAGCTTCAAGCCGTTCCTGCGGGCGCGGGTGCAAGCGGAGCCGGATGTTACCGGCCCGAGAGACACAGAACTGGAAGCTCTGGAACGCAACGCGCAGGAATTGTTCCGCAACGTGGTGGCGCACTCTCCGCAACTCTCCGACGAATTGCAGACTGCAGCGATGAACATCGAGGACCCTGGCCGCCTGGCGGACTTCATCGCGGGGAATCTGCCATCGCTTTCCACGCTGCTTCGCCAGGAACTGCTGGAAACCTCCGGTGTGCGGAAGCGCCTGGAAATCCTGATTCGCGAACTTTCCAAAGAGCTCGAGGTGCTGGAGTTGCGCAGCAAGATTCAGGAGCAGGTGCAAGAACAGGTCGGCCAGAGCCAGCGTGAATACCTGTTGCGCGAGCAGATGAAGGCGATTCAGAAGGAACTCGGCGAGAGCGACGACGGCCAAGCGGAGGTTGACGAGCTGCGGAAGAAGATGGAAGCGTCCGGAATGTCCGCCGAAGCGCGCAAGGAATGCGAGCGCGAGCTGAAGCGGCTTGCCAAGATGACGCCGGCCTCCGCCGAATACATGGTGGCGCGCACGTATCTGGAATGGATGACTTCGCTCCCGTGGGCGAAATCCTCGGGCGCGGAGGAGATTGATATTTCCAAGGCGCACGAAATCCTTGACGAAGACCACTATGACCTCGAGAAGGTCAAAGAACGCGTCCTCGATTTTCTGGCGGTAAAAAAACTTAAGCCGGGGATGAAGGGTCCGATCTTGTGCTTCGTGGGGCCTCCCGGGGTGGGCAAGACCTCGCTTGGAAAATCGATCGCGCGCGCGCTGGGCCGGAAATTCGTGCGCATCGCCTTGGGCGGCATGCACGACGAAGCAGAGATCCGCGGGCACCGGCGCACGTACATCGGCGCCCTGCCCGGACAGATCATTCAAGGCATCCGGCGGGCGGAGACCAACGACCCGGTGTGCATGCTGGATGAAGTGGACAAACTGGGGCGCGATTTCCGCGGCGATCCTTCTTCGGCGCTGATGGAAGTGCTCGACCCGGAACAGAACGCGACGTTCCGGGACCACTATCTCGACGTTCCCTTCGATCTTTCCAAGGTGCTGTTCATCGCCACGGCCAACTGGATGGATCCGATTCCCGAGCCGCTGCGCGATCGCATGGAGATCATCGAGCTTCCAGGTTACACCGCCGAAGAAAAGCTGCACATCGCGCGGAAGTACCTGATCCCGAAGCAGGCTGCCGAGCACGGCATCAAGACCGGGGAGCAGCTGGAATTCGCCGATGCCGGGTTGCAAGAAATCATTCACAGCTACACGCGGGAAGCCGGCGTGCGGAACCTGGAACGCGAAATCGCGACGCTGACGAGGAAACAGGCGCGGCGGATCGCCGAAGGCAAGGCGGAACGCCTGGTGGTAACGCCGGAAGTGGTGCGCGAAGTGCTCGGCGTGCCGAAGTTCCGTGTGGAAAAGGAAATTGAGGAGCGCGTCAACCAGCCGGGCGTGTCCATCGGCTTGGTGTGGACGCCGGTGGGCGGCGACATCGTGTTCATCGAAGCCAGCCGGATGCGCGGCGGCAAGCAATTTACGATGACCGGCCACCTGGGCGAGGTCATGCAGGAATCCATGACGGCGGCGCTCACGTGGGTGCGCGCCAACGCGGAGCGGTACGGCATCGACCCGGACTTTTTCCGCAAACAGGACATCCACATTCACGTGCCGTCGGGCGCGGTGCCGAAGGACGGTCCCTCGGCCGGCGCAGCCATGGTGACGGCGCTGGTGAGCCTGCTGAGCGAGCGCACCGTCCGCCCGCGGGTGGCCATGACTGGCGAGCTCTCTCTGGCTGGGGTGGTCCTGCCGGTGGGCGGCATCAAGGAAAAAGTGCTGGGCGCCAAGCGGGCGGGGATCCACGAAGTGATTCTGCCGGCAGACAACCAGCCAAACGTGGCGGAAGATCTACCCGAGCATCTGCTTGAGGGGATGAAGATTCACTACGTGCACACGCTCGACGAGGCTCTGGAGATCGCGCTTTCGAAGGAGAAGGCGGTGCCGATTGCGCTGCCGAAGAGCGAGCCGGCCAAGAAACTCCCAACCGAGGGCATCCCGCCGGTCCACTAAGACGACTCTGTGCCAAAGCAACGGCCTGGCGATCGCCGCCAGGCCGTTCCTGTTTTGAGAACCCGCCGGAAACAGCCCGTGGTGTGATACATATTCCCGATGCGGCGCGGCAGAACATCCAAGCCCTCGCGCGAAACAGCGCTGGCCGGCTGGCTGTGCGAAGCTCTGGAGCGCGAGCGGATTGTGCCGCGGTTTGTGGACACCTACGTTGTCGAGCACGAGCGCTACGGTCTGCAAGTTCATCCCGTTCGGTACCGCGAACTGCTGGAGGTTATCGGCCGGGAAGCATTGCTGGCCATGACCGCGCGGGCACTGGCTGCCGCTGCAAGAATTTCCGAAGGAGGAAGACCGCGCCCGAGCCAGCGTGAGGCCACTCGCACGGCGCGGTTGTTTCGCGGGCGACTGCTCGCCGCGCTCGCCAGACAACGCAACTGGAGCGCGGGGGACGCGCTGGAGTTCCAATCCGACCTGGCGCTTTACGAACGGCACGAGGACGCCTCGCGGGGACCACGGAACCAGAGGCGGCCGGGACATTCGCAGGGCCCGTTCGTGGACCGCTGCGCGTTCCTGCTGGATCCATCGCTGATGGAGCAGGCGCGGAGCGCCTCGGCAAAGCTAGCCGCGGAGCTCGAGCAAGTAGTGACCGCGCTCGTGGACAAGGTTTTCACCGCCCTGTAGATCGAGGCCGCAGAGCCGAGGCGCTATACCGCGGGCTAGGCTTTTTCGACCTGGACGGCGGTGCCGTAGGCCAGCACCTCGGTAACGCCCTGCATGATCTCCGTGGCGTCGTAGCGCATGGAGATGATGGCATTGGCGCCGTGTTCGGAAGCGTGCTGCATCATCAGCTCAAAGGCGTCTTCGCGGGTCTTTTCGCAAAGGTTGGTGAGGATGGTGATATTCCCGCCGACAATCGTTTGTACGGCGGCGGCAAGATTGCCCAGCACGCTGCGCGAGCGCACGATAATTCCGCGCACGATTCCAAAGTTGCGGACAATGCGATAGCCGGGCAATTCGAGCGCGCTGGTCACCATGGCGGCGTTGATCGGTTCGTTCATTCGCTGTCCTCCTGGGGGAGCGATGTCCGCCATGATTCTACCTGCGACACCTGCCGTGCGGAGAAGATTCGGTTCTGTTATTCTCGCGGCATGGCCGATCTCTTCTACCTCCTAGCCACCCTTCAAATCCTGCTGGGAGTCTATGCCATCAGCGAAGGTGTGCGCTGGCTGGGAATGGCGCGGCGACGCGCCATGACGCCGCCCGCTTTTTATTCGCCCAGCGTTGCCGTGATCTGCCCGGTGAAAGGCGCCGAGCCGGGGCTGGCGCAGAATCTCCAGATGCTTTGCGAATTTGACTACCCTACTTATGAGCTGTTTCTGGTGGCGGCAAGTTCCTCCGATCCCGGCTACGACATCGCAAGGCAATTCCGCAACCGCACCAAGCCCAAAGTTCAACTGGTGGTGGCGGGACGCCCGGAAGGCTGCGGAGAGAAGGTCAACAACCTGCGCGCGGCGGTCGAGCAGGTTCCGCCGGAATTCGACGTCTTCGTCTTCGTGGATTCCGACGGGCGGCCGGGACGCCACTGGCTGCAGCACCTAGTTGCGCCATTGTCGAACGTGAATCTGGGCGCGGCCACCACGATGCGGTGGGTGTTTCCCGGCAAAGGACTGGCGGGCGCGCTGATGGCGGCGTGGAACGCACCGATCACCACGCTGCCCGGGGAGCTGAAGAACAATTTCTGCTGGGGAGGCGGCACGGCCATCCGGAGAGAAGTGTTCGAGCAGGCGCAGGTGCGGGAGTTCTGGCGCACATCGGTTAGCGATGATTTTTCCATGACCCAGGCTTTGCAAAGAGCGGGGAAGGCGATCGAGTTTCTTCCGGAGTGTCTTGTGCCGTCGTATCCGCAAACCGATTTCGACGGATTGATGGAGTTCACCAACCGGCAGATTGTGATTGCGCGCGTCTATGCGCCGAAACTCTGGATGCAAGCGGGAGCCGTGCACCTTTACTACACCCTTACGATTCTTTGCGGGCTGGCAGCCCTGGTGTCCCAGTTGGCCGGAAGCAATCCCATCTTGCAGGTGCTGGTTCTGATGCTGGGGCCAGGATTGCTGGCGGCGGCGCGCGGCGTGCTGCGGATCGTTGCGGTGGGAGAATTGTTCCCCGCCTGGCGAGCCCAACTGATGGCGCAGAGCTGGGTGTGGACGCTTCTGGCGCCGGCGGTCCCTTTTCTGTTTTGTGCGAATTTTTTTGTGTCGGCATTCACTCGGAAGATTCGCTGGCGCGGAATCCGCTATGAGCTGGTGTCACCCGGGATGACCCGCATTCTGATTCGTTAGCCAACCGCACGGTCCACCGCGACAACTTTCACCGGCCGCTCATGAAGGGGTAATGCGTTGAGGCGGCCATGAAAAAAAGCATGGGGAACGACAGCCAGAAATTGGTGCGCGATGCCAGAAAGGCCAAGCGGCTGAGTGCGGCTGCTTCGGCGGGCAGGGGCGTTCCGTGCTCAGCGCCGGCCTGGGTCCACGCAATCAAACGCTTCTGGCAACGCCAGATGACACCCCAGACGTTCAGCAACATCAAGAGACCCATTCCTCCGCCTACGGAGATCGAAAGCGTGCGATTGCCCGCTGCGGGATGGCTGTTGCAGGCGAGCACAGCCCATGTCGCGGCGGCCATGACGAGCGCAAGCGGGACGGCGAGAACTCGCCCGTCGGCAAGCGCCCCCCGCGCGAACTTGAGCAGCAGGTATTGCAGTGCCCAGGCGATGGCCCACACTACGAACCAGCCCAATAGCCAGCGCCACATCAGACCCGCGTCGCCTGCATTCACTGCGTCGGTCTTGGCCAGGATCATGTAATAGCGAAAACCAGCCAAGACGGTGATGACGGCTCCCCAGCGAAACCACCACAGCGCCCGCGGCATCAACTGCGGTATGAGCTTTCCTCTTGTTCCCCCATCCAAAGCTTTCATCAGCGGGACATTCACGAGGTTGAAAAAGTAGAGCAGGCCGACCCAGGTAATCCCCGCGGTCAAGTGAACCCAGCGAAGAATAATCAGTTCCGGCTCGCCGCCGCCTGCCGGGAAGTGAATGCCGGTTTTCCACAGGCCAAGAACGACAAGCGAATGAAATCCCATGTGCCCTCCACCTGGAGCCTTCCCGCCGCCTTCACCCCATCGCGGATTGGATTGTACGCCTGATGAAAAAAGAATGCGAAGACCCCGGTCATGGAAAAACTTCTTGCCAGGGGAAATTTATACCCAATCCGTCCTGTGAGTACTCACCGCGGACGGCCTAAACACTTCTCTTTCAATAGACAAATAACTCCGTGCGAGGTTATCCAGATGCTACGGTGTACCGTTCGGGTCTGAGCCTGGGGGGGCCATATCCGAGTCTTGCCCAATAGCAGCATGCCAGGTGTGTGGGCCGCACCCTGTAGAGCTGCGATCATAATTTCGGACTCATTAGGAGTTGGCAGCGCTCGAACAGATTGCAGTCCCGAACTAATCGTCAAGGCTTAGCCCTGAACCCCATCCGGACCCGCAGCTCTCCGGGTCCCAAGAGAGTGAGGATAAGGTGAAAGGATGCCGCAGATGCCCGCGAGTAAGCCCTAGCGAAAGAGAGAGAATCAACATTCAACCAGAAAGCTATGTGTTTTTCGAAAGGCGAACGGGGACGAACCATTTTCAGGTGCCTGCGGGACCTGGCGGCCGCCTCCCCGTAGATCGCGCCGCGGCCTTGCTTGCCATGCATTGCCTGGTGCGTGGGCAATCGCCCTCCGACTACGGCGTCATGGTGGAGGCGCGGAACACCCTGATTGGCGGATTGAAGTCGCAGGCGGAGGCTTTGCTCAAGGAGGGGCGGTTGGTGTCCGCGCCCGCTTCTCTAAGCCGGCGGGAACAGGAAGTCCTGCGCGGCGTGATGCAGAGCTTGGCCAACAAGGAAATCGCCACCGCTCTGAACCTGTCCGAGCGGACGGTAAAATTCCACGTCTCCTCGCTCCTGGCAAAGTTTCGCGTGAGCAATCGTATGGAGCTGGCTCGGGAAGCCCGCCGCGCTTTCCTGCCCACGCTTTATGCGGCAGGGATAGTTCCAGCCAGCAGCGGCGCAATCCATGCCCCGGCACTCGCGCGGACCGGCGCACGACGGCCCATCCACAAGGGCGACGTGGTCCCCATGCGCGGACGCCAGTTGACCGCATAAGAATCGCCTCGAGTATTCGGAGAAAGACAAAAGGGCCCGCTCCGTAATGTCGGGGCGGGCCCTTAACAGTTTTTCAGAAGTGTTCGGTTGGTGAGAGGAACTATTTCTTTGCGGCTGCGAAATTCGCCGCTACGGCATCCCAGTTGACCACATTCCACCAGGCTTCGATGTAGTCCGGACGGCGGTTTTGATACTTCAAATAATAGGCGTGCTCCCAAACGTCCAGCCCCATCACCGGCTTGCCGCCGCTCATGAGCGGGTTGTCTTGATTCGGCGTCGAGTCCACAACCAACTTCCCGCCGTGGAAGATAAGCCAGGCCCAACCTGAGCCAAACCGACTCGCAGCCGCCTGTGCGAACTTCGTTTTGAAATCGGCAAAGGATCCGAACGTGGATTGAATGGCTGAGGCCAGGTCCCCCTTGGGCTCCCCGCCCCCGCCCTTTTTCATAATCTTCCAGAACATCGAATGGTTCCAGTGCCCGCCGCCGTTGTTGCGGACAGCGGTGCGAATGTTTTCCGGAACCTGATCGAGTCCGCGAAGAAGATCGTCGAGTGATTTGGCTTGCAGCGCCGCATTTCCTTCGAGCGCCTTATTCAAATTGGTGACGTAGGCGTTGTGGTGTTTGCCGTGATGGATTTCCATCGTCATCTTGTCAATGTAGGGTTCGAGCGCATCCGGAGCATATGGAAGCGGTGGAAGTACGTGGGCCACTGGCCCCTCCTTCGTCAAAGATGGTTGTTGATGTGCCATCGGAATCCTCCTCTATCGCATTCCCCCTGCGCCTAGGATTTTTCCACCACTATTCTATCGCCGCTTGAGGCGCTCGACAACCGGGGCGCGAGCATAACCGGCCAAGCGCCCAGCCGGCATGTTCGGCTATGACCGGGTCCGAAGAAGCAGACAAATCCTGGAGCAATTTCAGGACCCGGGAATAGGAAACCGAATTCGTCTGCAAGCCGGAGTTGCCCAACGCCACGCAGGCGTTGCGCACCAGCCCACGCCACATCGTGCGCTTGACCGGGCTTCCTCGAAAAACTTGCCGGAACTCCTCCTGCGTCAGCGAAGCCAGCCATTCCAAGTCGGGAGAGAACAGCGATTGCGCCGGAAAGGCCGGTGCGGCTCCGCCTACCGAACCGGTGGAGCCCGCGGTTCCATATTTCGGATTTTGGTTTTTTGGGGAAGCGCTCAAGCTTTTCGGCTGAAACACTGCCAACAAAGTGACCGGCGCGTTGCGGTTCCAGGGACAGACGTCCTGACAGATGTCGCACCCGAAGACGTGGCGCCCCATCGGCTCACGCAGTTCGGCGGGAATGCTGCCGCGAAGTTCGATGGTCAGGTAGGCGATGCAGCGCCGCGCATCGAGTACGTACGGCTCGACAATGGCTCCCGTCGGGCAGGCATCCAGGCACAGGCGGCAGTTCCCGCACAAATCCGGGGGAAGAGCCTCGCCGGGAGCGAGGGATGGAATCAAATCCAACGAAGTGATGATGACGCCAAGGAAAAACATCGAACCGATCTCTTCGTTGATGAGACACGTGTTTTTCCCCTGCCACCCGAGACCGGAGTGCCGCGCGACCACGCGCTCCAGAATTGGCCCGGTGTCCACATACGCGCGCGCTTCAAATCCGCCGTCGAATCGCAGAGGCAATCCGGCGGCCAGGCTTTGGAGTTTCGCCAAAACGGCGTCGTGATAATCCCCGCCCCAGGCGTACCGCGAGATCCAGCCGCGAGGCTTCTCCGAATCTTGCGGCGCGACCGCGAAAATGGCTTCGGTCGAAGGCGGATGAGGGGAGTTGTAGTTCAACCCGCAAACGATCAGGCTCTTGGCGCCCTGCAGCATTCGGTCGGGCGAAAGACGCCGGGGATTGTCGAGGTAATGCATCTCCCCCGCGTAACCACGCGCCAGCCATTCGGGCAGACGTTCGAGTTCTGGATAGTCTTCGACGCCAACCACGCCGCAGAGATCAAACCCCGCTGTGCGCGCGCGCTCGATGATCCAGCGGGTATCTTCCCGGGAAGGCACAGAGGAATTGTGCCGCAGGAATGAGACAGAAAGCGAGCCGAAAGAAGAGAGCATGCCCTGCCTGCCGCGCCAGGCAGGGCCGGTGCCATTTGTTCACGGAGCCTTGGTAACGTTTTCCGCCTGGAAGCCCTTGGGTCCCTGCTTCACCTCGAACTCGACAGTCTGGCCTTCGGTCAGGGTCTTGTAGCCATCCATCTGGATGGCCGAAAAGTGAACGAAGACGTCTTCACCCGACTGGCGCTGGATAAAACCATACCCCTTGGATGCGTTGAACCACTTCACGACACCTTGTTCTCTGCTCAACTTCGGAACTCCTTCTTTCTTCGAAGTAGCGCTTGGCCGGGTGTAACGCCAGGACGGGAATTGCGCCCAGAACCGAGGCTCCCAAACCTACGGGTTTACAACCCCGCAAACGCGGGGGTACTTTCGCACAACTCTGAGGCGCTGTCCAGGGGGTTAGGGCGGCAGTGGTTAATTAAAACTGCGGACTGCCGCGCTCTCGTCGGAGTGGATGTCGAAGACCGTGTACAGCTTGGTGATCAACAAAACGTCGTGAACTTTCTTGGTCAGATGAAGCAGCTTCAGCTCGCCGCCGCGGTTGCGGACGGAGTTGAACCCGCTGACCAATTCGCCGATCCCGGCGCTGTCAATGTAGCTGACATCGCCCAGATTAAGGACGATGCGGCTGTTTCCCTTGGCCAGGAGATCTCGGAGCAGTTCGCGCAGCTTGGCGCTTCCTTCGCCGAGCGTGATTTGCCCGCTGATGTCCACGAGCGTGATATTGCCGGACTCCCGCGCGGTGGCCTTAAAACTCAAGAGTCATTTCTCCTTGCGATTGGGCCGCTCGGCAGAGGCCATCTTTGTGGCAACCGGCCGGGCCTGCGGGAAGCGTTTGGCCATGATTACTTCCGCGCCGCCTTGCGGTCCGCGGGCAACTTCGAATTCGTCCATGAAGGCGCGCATCAGAAAAATTCCCCGGCCGGAAGTTTTGAGCAGGTTCTCTTCCGCCAGAGGGTCGGGAACATCGGCGAGGTTGAACCCCCGCCCTCCATCCACGATGTGAATCACCATTTTTTCGGGGGTTAGCTCGAAGGCAATCTGGATTTTTTTGTCGCGCCGCTCGCAATTGCCGTAATGGAAAGCGTTGATGACTCCTTCACGCACGGACATGCCGATGCGGTGGCATTCCTCATCGCCAAAGCCCGCGGCGCAGGCCACGCGCTGGCTCATTTCTTCCGCCAGGCTCACGCTTTCGAGAGCCGTCTCGAGGGTGACGTCAATGCGGTTCGTTTGTGTGGCCATCGAGATGGCGGGCCCTCCCACAAAACGCAGGCCCGCGCTTCAGAACATCATTTCGTGCCGTTGGACCGCCGGGCGTGCCGGTCACGCACGGTCAGCCGTGAATAAGCCCTGTATGGGTAGCATAGCGCCCAAGTCGAAGTCAATGGAACAAGCCTACCACACTGGGGGACACCAGGGAGCGACTAGCGAGGATTTTGCGCCGCGATAAAACGACCGGATCCCAGGTCTCCGATGGGACGGCGGGGAGTTCAGGCGCTGGAATCCGAACTGGCGGCACCGCTCACGCCCAATAGGTGCGGTCGAGGCTGCGGTACTGCACCGCTTCGCTCAAGTGATTTGGCTGGATGTCCGCCGAGCTGTCCAGATCGGCAATGGTGCGCGCCACTTTCAGGATGCGGTCATGCGCGCGCGCGGAAAGCCCCAGCCGGGTGATGGCGTTTTCCAGCAGCTTTTCACCTTCCGCGGAAATCGCGCAATATTTTCGAATGAGCTTGGGCGGCATCTGCGCATTGGCGTACACCTTCTTCTCGCCGGCGTAACGGTTCAACTGCATTTGCCGCGCCCGAATCACCCGCTGCCGCACACTCGAGGAATCTTCCGCCGGGTGCTGGCTGCGGAGTTCCTTGTACTTGACGGCGGGCACTTCGATGTGAATGTCAATGCGGTCCAGTAGCGGACCGGAGATTTTGGAGACGTACCGCTGGATCTGCGGCGGCGTGCAATGGCACTCGCGGGTCGGGTCGCCGAAAAAACCGCAGGGGCACGGGTTCATGGCCGCGGCGAGCATGAAGCGTGAAGGGAAAGTCACCGAAATCGCCGCCCGGGCGATGGTGACCGCGCCGTCTTCGAGCGGCTGGCGCATTACCTCCAGGACATTGCGCTGAAATTCCGGCAACTCGTCCAGAAACAGCACGCCGTTGTGCCCCAGCGAGACTTCGCCGGGCCGCGGCACGGCCCCGCCGCCGATGAGTCCGGCGTCGCTGATGGTGTGATGGGGCGAGCGGAACGGCCGGGTTCCCACTAGGCCGCGGGAGTCTTCCAGAATTCCGGCGACGCTGTGGATGCGCGTGGTCTCGATGGCTTCTTCGAGCGACATCGGCGGAAGAATCGTGGGGATGCGCTTCGCCAGCATCGTCTTGCCCGCGCCCGGCGGCCCGATGAAGATAATGTTGTGGCTGCCCGCGCAGGCCACTTCGAGCGCGCGCTTGGCGGCCTGCTGGCCGTGAACGTCGCGGAGATCCACCGAGTATTGCGCGGCCTCCGCGAGCAGAGCCTGCGTATCGACTCGCAATGGCTGGAAAGATTCCGGAGAGTTCACCAGGTCTATGGCCTGCGGCAAGGAGCGCAGCGGGAACACATCGAGGCCGGCAACCACAGCAGCCTCGCGCGCGTTGGCTTCCGGAACAGCCAGTGCACGAATTCCTTTTTCCCGCGCCGCAAGCGCGGCGGAAAGTGCGCCGTGTACCGAGCGAACGCCGCCATCGAGTGAGAGTTCGCCGAGAAAAATCATGCCGTCGAGCGGTTTGCCGAAAAAGGTTCCGAGGCAACCGAGAATACCGAGCGCCATCGGCAAGTCGAATCCCGAACCTTCTTTGCGCACGTCGGCGGGAGCAAGATTGATGGTGACGCCGTGGGGGGCCGGAAAGTCGTAGCCACAATTCTTCAGCGCGGACTTGATTCGTTCGCGGCTCTCCTTGACGGCGATGTCCGGGAGGCCGACCACGTTGAACTCGCCCATCTTGGTCGAGCCGACGTCCACTTCCACTTCCACGAGGTAGGCCTCGATGCCGAAGACCGCGGCGCTCAGTGATTTGAAAAGCATGGCTAGAGGGAAGGCTTGTCCTGCGCTGCGAAGATTAAACCAAAAAGGAACGATACGCCAGCGATACCGCTGTGCCACGGGCGGGCTGTCGTTGTGCTACGCTTCCGGGAGCCGCCATGCCCGGGAAATATATGGACTCTTGAGACTGGCGGAATTCTTCGAGGCGCGATGAGGCTCAGCCGGAGAAACGTCAGGGCTGTGTTGTCCTTTTTGTTTTGCATTGTCCTGTTTAGCTCCACGTGTTGCCCGGCCATTGCGGGTCTCGGTCAATCCTCTCCTCCTGCCCCCGGCAACGCCGGCACGCTGGTCAAAAGGGCTGACGCACTCTACGAATCGGGCGACTTGGCCGGAGCCATTTCGGCTTATCGGCAGGCGGCGAGCGTCAGGCCGGGCGAGCCTGCGATCTTCTTCAAACTGGGGCTGGCTCTCGCGGACGAGGGAAACCTGGATGAAGCTGCTGCGAACTACGAAAAGGCGGCAACGCTCTATCAGAAGAAGCCTGGCGAAAAATTCAATTACGGCGTCACGCTGAATAACCTCGGCCTCGTCTATTCCCGCCTGGGGCGGCTCGACGAGGCGCTGGCCGCTTACCGCAAGGCGCTGGCGCTTTCTCCACGTTCCGCGGATGTGCTCACGAGACTCGGCGCCGCGCTGCAGAAAAAAGGCCAGGTTGACGAGGCCATCTCGGTTTTGCAACACGCCGTACTGGTCAAGCCGTTTGATGCGGACGTCTTCGCGGCGCTGGGCGACGCCCACGCGGCGGGCAATCATCTCGACGACGCTATTGCGGCGTATGGGCGCAGCCTCGAAATCCGGCCCGACACACCCGCAGTCCTCCTGGCCCTGGGGAATGCGCAGCAGCGGAGAGGTCTCGAGGAGCCGGCGATTCAAACTCTGCAGCGGGCAAACCAGCTTCAACCGAACGATCCGGAGACACTCTTCGGCCTGGGCAGCGCTCTCACGCACGCGGGACGCGCGAGCGATGCGATCCCGCTGCTCGAACAGGCGCAGAAGGCGCTTCCGGAAAGAGCCGAGTTCCTCCTTGCTCTGGCCGACGCGCTGAACGCTGCGGGGCGCTCCTCCGAAGCCATTCCCGTGTTGCGTTCCGCGTTGGCGGTGCGTCCCGATTCTCCAGAAGCGGCAGAGGCGTTGGGCGTCGCACTGCTGGCGCAAGGCGATTTCGCCGGTGCTCGCGGTCTACTGGAACCTGCGGTGAAAGCCCACACGCAGAGCCCAGAACTCCACAACGATCTTGGGCTGGCCCTCGCCGGGCAGCGAAGATTCCCCGAGGCCATCGCGGAATACGAGAAAGCTCTCGACCTGGATCCCCAGTATGCCGACGCCCTCGCGAATCATGCGGTGGCCCTGACACTGACCGGAAGACAACCGGAGGCCTTGCCGGAGTTCCGCAAGGCCCTCGAACTCCAGCCGAAAAACCTGAAAGCGCAGGCCAATCTGGCCGCGGCGCTCTTCGGCCTGGGGCGCTACGCGGAATCAAGCGAAGCCTGGGCCAAAGCCGTGGCGCTTTCACCCGAGGATGGCGACCTGCGGTACAACCTCGGCTTGGCTCTCCGGAAAGCCGGCCGCACCGCCGAGGCGCGCCAGGCGTTCGCCGAGGCCCGGCGCCTGAACCCAAAACTTCCCACGAATCCTTGAGCGATCGAAACTGCAAAAGAGAACCGGGGACTGCTTTACAGAAATGCGGCTCGCGTCTTATAGTGGGCCGAGCTTCGAGCGCTTCCCGATTTCAACGCGCGATTGAGGTCCAAGCATGTGGATAGTGATTGCAGTTGTTGCGGTCCTGGTGATTGTTGTCATCAGCATGTACAACGGGCTGGTGCGGCTGAGAGTGCAGTGCGAGAACGCGTGGGCGGACATTGACGTCCAGCTCAAGCGGCGCTACGACCTGATTCCGAACGTCGTGGAGACCGTGAAAGGATATGCGGCTCACGAAAAAGGCACGCTCGAGGCGGTGATCAACGCGCGCAACCGCGCCATGACCGCGCAAGGGCCTGCCGCCAAGGGCGAAGCCGAAGGCCTTCTGGCGGGCGCGCTGAAAAACCTTTTCGCGCTGGCCGAAGCCTATCCACAACTGCGCGCCGTGGAGACTTTTTCGCAATTGCAGCAGACACTCGCGCAACTCGAAGACACCATCCAGAACGCACGGAGCTACTACAACGCCGTGGTCCGCGACCTCAACACCAAGATCGCGCAGTTTCCCTCGAACATCATCGCCGGAATGTTCAATTTCAAAACCCGCGAATTCTTTGAAGTGACCGCCGCTGCCGAACGCGAAGCCCCCAGGGTCAGCTTCAGCGCGCCCGCGCCTCCGCAGCCCTGAGACGGCCACCCGCGCCAAGGACATTCCGCTCTTCTGATCAAACCGACCGGCACAGCCAAGAAGAATCCTGGAAACGTCAGTCTTCCTGGCTGCGGTCCGGCCGGAGTACACGCAGGGGGAAAGCCAGGCGGAGCGGGAGCACAGTCTCCCGTCGGCGTTCTTCTTCGAGATTGCGAACCCGCGCCTTGAGCAAGTCGTCGAGGGAAAGCAGTCCCAGCAGCTTTCGTGAACCGTGGCCCTCCACGACAGGCATGCGTGTGACCCCTTTTTCCGCCATGCGATAGACCACCACGCGAAGCGGTTCGTCGGGATACGCCTCGATTGGATTGCGGCGCGCCAGTTCGCCGAGTGTTCGCGACCCGAAAGCCTGTTCGGGATCCTGCAACATCTTGCGGATATCGCTGCGCGTCAGGATTCCGATCAATTGTCCGCCATGATCGATCACCGGAAGGATGCGCTGGCTGCGGCGGTGGTCGGTGCGGACCGAGTGAGCCACGTCTTTCAAAAGAACATCCGAAGGCAGCGCGGCACAGTTGGTGCGCATGACTTCACGCACAAATAAAATTTCGAGCGGGTCCACGGCGTATTCGCGGCTCAGGTGATAACCGCGGCGCGCCACTTTTTCGGTCAGGATCGAGCGGCGCAGCGTCAGGACCATAAACCCGTGGGCAATAATGCACGCCACCAGCAACGGCAGAAAAATGGTGGCGTCGTGGGTCAATTCAAAGGCGAACACGATGCCGGTAAGCGGTGAGCGCATCGTGCCGCCAAGAATCGCGCCCATACTGATGAGCGGCCAGAAGCCGGGGCCTTCGTTGGGCAGAAACATCGCTTCGAGGCCGCCGAGCGCTCCGCCCATCATCAGCAGCGGAGCCAGGACTCCACCCGATGTGCCCGACCCGAGCGAAACCGCCCAAATAAACCATTTGACCAGCAGCACGCCGAGAATCACGTGCGTGGTCACGCTGCCCTGCAGCAACGCGCCAATGGTGTCGTAGCCGACGCCCAGCGCCTGAGGAAAGATCAGCCCGCCCAACCCGATGGCCACGCCTCCGATGGCCGGCCACCACATCCAGTGGATGGGCAGGCGCATAAAGGAATCCTCGGCCGCGTACACGGAAACCGTCAGCAATGCCGAGAGTGCGCCGGCCAGCACTCCCACCAGCGCGCAGCCGAGCAGCCCTTTGGGTCCGATGAAAAGCGGATGCGCGGGAACGGGAAACAATGGTCCGAATCCCAGGATATACCGGCGCACTACCGCAGCAGCCGCGCTGGCCAGCGCCACGGGGATCAAGCTGCGCGGCTTCCATTCGAAGAGCAAAAGCTCCACGGCAAGCAGGACGGCGGCGACCGGCGAGGCGAACGTGGCGGACATCCCGCCGGCGGCTCCCGCCACGAGCAGGGTCTTCCGTTCGGTGCTGGTCAGATGGAATAGTTGCGCGACCATCGAGCCGAATGCTCCGCCGGTCATGATGATGGGGCCTTCGGCGCCAAACGGCCCGCCCGAGCCAATCGAAATCGCCGAGGACAACGGCTTCAGAATCGCCACCTTTGGTTCCACCTTGCTGCCGCTGATGAGAATCGCTTCGATGGCCTCAGGAATCCCGTGGCCGCGGATGCGCTCGGAGCCATACCTTGCCATCACGCCGACAATGACTGCGCCCACAACAGGCACCAGGATGCTGTAAGGGCCGAGATGATGCCCGGCGGGGGAGACCATCCGGCTGCTCCAGCGCCCGTAGTAGAAGAGATTGGTAAAAAGTCCGATCAAGCGCAGCAAAGCGAGAGCGAAGAACGCAGAGGCTGCGCCAATCACCGTGGCCAGGAGAGTGATGGGGAGGACGCGCAAATCCGTCGTAAAGTCGCCGAGCTTCGCGGCGCCGGATCGCTGCTCCGGCATGGAGACGGACTCGGCTGCTGTCTTGGATTTTGGATCGGACAACAAACCCTCTTGATTACTTTTTTTTCTTTTCATTTGGCCGCTTGGAGTTGAATTGACGCCGGGTCCTTTCCACGAGCCGGTTGAGCGCGCGGACCAGTTCGGGACCGGTCTCGCGCATCTCTGCCAGACGCTGCTGCGCCAGTTTGGCGATTACTTTGCGGCCGCGCACCGTCAAGCCAATAAGGACCTCGCGGCGGTCATCGATGCTGCGGACCCGGCGCACATAGCCGTGCTTGACCATGCGGTCCACCAACTCCACCGCACTGTGGTGACGCAGCAGAAGCTGGTCGGCCAAAGCGCGAATGGTGGCCGGCGTCCCCTCGGGAAGTCCGCGGATGGCCAGGAGCACTTGATACTGATGGGGTTCCAGGCCCGCCGCGCGCGCGGCCTGCTCGCTCAAATTCAAGAACTTCCGGATCTGGTGACGGAACTCGGCGAGGGCGCGGTAGTCGGCCGGGGTGGTGGCGCGATTCATCTCGCTATCATTGTATCGTGAAACGATACAATTGCAAATCGTGGTTGCGAATCGATTACCCTGTAGCGCATAATTCCAAGATTGCTTCGCGAGGGAGACGAGTGCCCGCAGCCAGAGAAAGCCGGACACCCGGAAAGGCGTGGTGGTCAACCCCCTTTCAGTCGTGGGCCGCGCTTCTGGAAGAGCGCGAAGACCAGGTGTTCCTGATCCTGACGCTGGTGATCGGCGCCCTAACGGGCCTCGCCGTCGTTGCCTTCATCGTTCTGACCGAACGGCTGGGAATGCGGCTGTACCCGGTGGGGAGTGCCGCGTGGCGCCGGTTGCTGATCCCTGTCTTGGGTTCGCTGGGCATGGGCTACTTGTTGTTTCGCTACTTTCCGGATGCCCGCGGCAGCGGGGTTCCCCAGACAAAGGCTGCGCTCTTCGCCCGCGATGGCGTCATCACTCTTGCCACGCTGCTCGGAAAGTTCTTTTGCACTTCGGCGACGCTTGCCAGCGGCATTCCGCTGGGACGTGAAGGGCCTGCCGTCCAGGTCGGCGGCGGCATCGCTTCGGTATTGGGCCGTCGTCTGGGATTGCGTCCGGAGAAGGTGAAAGCGCTTATACCCGTCGGAGCGTCTGCGGCGATTGCCGCCGCATTTAATACGCCTCTGGCCGCGGTACTCTTTTCCCTCGAGGAAATTATGGGCGATCTTCACGCGCCCGTACTTGGCTCTGTGGTGCTGGCGTCGGCAACTTCCTGGCTGGTTTTGCGTCTGATTCTGGGCAACAATCCTCTTTTTCAGGTGCCGCAGTACCAACTGGTCCACCCATTCGAGTTCCCCATCTATGCGGTGCTGGGAGTAGCCGGTGGCTTGGTGTCGGTGGCCTTCACCAAACTCCTCCTGGGCATGAGAGAACGGTTCTTGCGGCTGCCGGAACGAACCCGCTGGTTTCAACCCGTCACCGGTGGATTAATCGCAGGAATCTTGGGACTGATCGTCCCGCAAGTTCTGGGCGTGGGCTATGGATATGTAGGCGATGCGCTCAACGGCAAGATGGCGCTCGAACTGATGGCCCTGCTCGTGGTGTTCAAACTCGTGGCCGTGACGATCAGCTACGCCTCCGGGAATGCAGGCGGAATTTTTGGACCCAGCTTATTTATCGGGGCGATGTTAGGCGGCGCCATCGGAAGCGTGGCGCACCGGCTTCTGCCGGACCACACGGCAACGGCGGGAGCCTACGCACTGGTCGGCATGGGCACACTTTTTGCGGGCATCGTGCGCGCTCCCATGACCTCGGTCGTGATGATTTTTGAGACGACTCACGATTACGCCGTCATTGTTCCTTTGATGATCTCGAACCTGGTGAGCTTCTTTATCTCCGCGCGGCTTCAGCGACAGCCCATTTACGAAGCCCTGGCGCACCAGGATGGCATCCATCTCCCCACCGCGGAGACACGGCAGCGGATTGGCGGGCGGCAAGTAATCCAGGCAATGCGCCCGGCAACCAAGATACTCCCGGCGCTGCTTACAATCCGAGAGGCATTAGACCGAGTCGGTAGTGATCCATTGCAGGCGTGGCCGGTGGCCGATGAGAACGGCGTGGTTGGCGTTGCCAGCCTTCAGATGCTCGAGCAAGCCGCTGCTATGGGCGCCGAAGGAAAGCGGGTGCTTGAATTGGTGGACCCACAAGATTTTCCGCACGTGCATGCGGACCAATCGCTCCATTTGGCTCTCGACCGCATGGGCGCCGCGGGGCTCGACATTCTCCCGGTGGTGAGCCGTGCGGACGTGCACAAACTGGAAGGCATCGTGACTCTGCAAGATGTTTTGGAATCGTATGGTGTCCGCAAGAAAGGCTCGGGATAGACGGCAAAGTGGATCAGCACTCGGTGGCCACACTGGCTATGCGTGGCTGCCAGGTGGCTACAGGGTCTTGCGAAAAGCCTTCTGCGTTTTATAGTGCTCGTAACCCTGCCGCTCGTAGAATTGGTGCGCGCGGCTTCGCACCACGTTGGACCGCAAATTCAGCGCCTTGCAGCCTCGCTCGCGCGCCCAGCGCTCGGCCTGTTCGAGCAGCTTGCGGCCGGCGCCCAGGCTGCGCTGTCCTTCGGCAACGATCAGCCCGTTCAACTCCGCGCGAAGATCATTTTCGATCAAGTGGCTCACGCTCACGTGCCCCCAGCCCACGACCTCGCCAGCCGGGGATACTGCAACGAACACGGCATGCTGGGACGGAGGGTGGAGGCTGCGCATCCGGCGAAGAATGTCGTCGGTGGTCGAGGGATAACCGAGTTGGCCAGCAAGGTCGGCGATCTGGGCGGCGTCGGATTCCCTCGCCAGCCGTACGCGCGCTTCAGAAGAAGCCGGAGAAGTTGCCATCCGTGTTTCACCTCTTGGAAAAGGATAAAGTACGCCGAGAGACAGAACAAGCGCGCGGGCGCTCTCTCATCCGTTCAGGCAACAGGCAGGCGGCGCTTGGCGAGCCGTTTTTGGACCGCGGAGCTTGTGAGTTCGCGCAGCGCGTCGGCAGCAATCCAGCGCGCGGCACTCGAATCGAGGGCGCGAATCCTGCGCGCGGTCCGGATCGCGGCGCGGTTGAGTGCGCGATTGCGCTTTCCGATGTTGCGGAGAGCCCAGTTCGCAGCTTTCTTTACGAAATGGCGTTCGTCCTGGGCTTCGCGCTCCACAATGGCCAACAGCCGCAGGAACCTTGCGTTGGAAGTCGCATTGTCTTTGTAGGCCAGGTAGGCCATCAATGAGAATGCGGCGCGCTTTACGAATTCTTCCTTGCGGCGGCTCCATTCGATCGCTTTCTTCCACGCCGGCGCCGCAAAAACAAACAAATAGCAGCAGGCGGCGTCCACCACGTCCCAGGAATCAAAGGTGCGCGCCCAGCGCTCCATCTGCGACTCGGTGACTTTTGCGGGTTCGCCAATCAGGGCGGCCAGGCATTTTGCTTCGTGGATTCCCGTGGCCCAGAGCTGGTCGGCAAGTTGGTTGTCTTTCCGAATTTTTCTTGCCAAGCGGTGGAGTTGCGGCGCAGAAATTCCGTGGGCGTGTTCGACATGAACACCAAAGTGCTCCATTTGCGCCCGGACTTGGGGGTCCGCGAGAGTGCGTAGCTCACTCAAGACTCTAGTTTTCGTGTATGCGGGCTGAATCATTGCTGCTACCAAAGATTAGAAGATCTTTTCGGAATCGAGAAGAATCGTCACCGGGCCGTCGTTCACCAGCTCGACCGCCATCATCGCCTGGAAGACTCCCGTTTCCACGGGGACTCCCTGCGCGCGGAGTTTAGCAACGAAATCTTCGTAGAGCTGGCGGGCCTGTTCGGGAGGGGCGGCACGGAGATAACTCGGGCGCCGCTGGCCTCGCGCGTCTCCATACAGAGTGAATTGCGAGACCACCAGCGCGCTGCCGTGAACGTCCAGTAGCGAGCGGTTCATTTTTCCCTGGTCGTCTTCGAAAATGCGGAGTGTGGCGATTTTTTCGGCGAGGTACGCACAAGCGTCAGCAGTGTCCTCGCGCGCCACTCCAAGCAGCACGACGAGGCCGGCGCCGATCTCGCCGGTGATGCGGCCTTCGACTGCGACCTTTGCGCGGCTAACGCGCTGGACGACGGCTCTCAAGCGAGCCTCGGTGAGGCGCCCCCTCTACGGTTTCTTCTCTGGGGCCGGCGGCGCAGGTTTCCGCGGAAGCAGACCGGGAAGTTGCGCCACGTTGTAAGCCCACACGGCCAGCACTTGCGCGCCTTCGGTCAGGTCGTCGGGGCGCACGCGGTCAAACGTGTCGGCCTGCGAGTGGTGGGTCTGCGCATAATCGGCCGGGTCCTGCACGCACCAGAAGCCTGGAACACCCGCCTCATCAAACGGCACGTGATCGCTGCCGCCTTCCACACGGAGGCTGGGCTCCAGCAAGCCAATCTTTGCGAGCGGATAGACGACGCGATCCATGGTTTCCCGGGCCGCGTAGTTGGCCATAATGCCTACAGTGAGGACGCGCCCAGTGCCGCTATCATGAACGAGCACGCCCGAAATTTTGCCGAGTTCGGCTTTGTGCGCCTCTACGTAGGCGCGCGAGCCCACCAGACCCTGTTCTTCTCCTGTGAACAGTACAAAGCGAATGGTGCGCTTCGGTTTGACGCCAAGTTGTTGCAGCGCATGAGCGGCTTCGAGCACGGCCATGGCGCCGGTTCCGTTGTCGGTCGCCCCGGTTCCGAGATCCCAGGAATCGAGGTGTCCCCCGATGATCACCACCTCATCCGGCTTCTCACTGCCGGGGATTTCGGCGACGGTGTTGTACACTTCGACCGGCTTCTTGCTCGCTGAGTTGGAGATTTCTACCTCCGCCTGCACTGGACCGCTGTCCAGCAGCCTCCAGAGGAGGTGGTGGCTTTCACCGGTCACAAACGCCAGAGGGAACGCGCCAGTTTTGTATTCACCACCGCGGCTGACCGAAAACATGTTGAGCAGGCCGTAAGACTTATCCGAGGGGAACAACACGGCCGCAACGCCCTCATTGTTGAAGAACTTGATTTCCGCCACCCACATCTTGATAAACATCGCGAGATTGAACGGCTGTCCCGCGACTCTTGGCGAGGCGATAGGTATGGCCATCTCGCCAAACGGCGTGAGGATGGGGTTGCGCGGCTCGTCAAAATCAAGCGCGGGGCCGACCACGACGATGGCGCCCTTCAGCTTCCCCTTGTACTGCGCAAGGTCTTCCTCTTTTTCCGCTTTGATGCCGATCACGTTTCCGCGGACGGCCCCCTTGGTGTTCGGAGACCAGCCTGCCGAGGCCAATGTAAGCGCCTGCTCGGTGGGAGAGGTAATTCGCCCGCGCGCTGTTCCGCGAGTCCACGCCGTATTGATGGTTCTCTGTTCGAGATGGACGTTGGAGAGTCCGTACTTGCGGAACATCTCTGCGGTCCAATGGCTCGCTTCATCCAGCTTCGGTGAGCCTGTCAGACGCGGGCCAATGCGGTCCGCCAGATGCTCGAGGTTGCCGACAAGCTCCTTCTCATCCGATTTCACCTGCTCGAGAACCTTCGCATCCGTTTCTGCGACCGGATCGGCGGCAGGTTTTTCGGCTTGCGCACCTTCCGGGGCCGGCGGCGGCACGGGCCTCCGAGCCAGCATCTCAGGAAGCTCGGAAGTGTTATACGCCCATGCGGCGAGAACCTGGGCTCCCTGATTCAGGTCGTCGGCCCAGACTTTGTCGAACGTATCGGACTGACTGTGATGCGTTTTCGAATACTCGGCGCCATCCTGGATGCAATAGAAGCCGGGTACACCCACATTATTAAACGACGCGTGGTCGGTGCCGAACGAACGCCGCATACTCGGCTCAAGCAGCAGGAGGCTGCGCAGCGGCGCCAGAACGTGGTCCACGATCTCGCGGTCCTGATAGTTGTCGTGCAGCCCAAGCGTCAGCACGCGCCCGGTCCCGGTGTCGTGCACGAGAATCCCGGAAATGGTCTGGAGGTCGGCCTGGTGCGCCTCAACATACATTTTCGAGCCCACCAGCCCTTCTTCTTCGCCAGTGAAAAGAACAAAGCGGATCGTGCGCTTGGGCTTGAGGTCAAGTCTGGCAAGCGTTCGCGCCGCTTCGAGCACCACCATTGAGCCCGTACCGTTGTCGGTGCTGCCCTCGCCGAGGTCCCAGGAATCCAGGTGCGCGCCGAGGATCACGACCTCGCCGGGCTTCTCGCTGCCGCGAAGCTCCGCGACGGTGTTGTACACCTCCACGGGTTTGTCGCTGAACGAGTTGGTCATCTCCAGTTCGACCTCCACCGGCCCACGTTTCTGAAGCCTCCAGAGCAGGCGGTAGCCTTCCCCGGTGATGAACGCGGTGGGGATTTCGCCGATGTTGAATTTTTCGCCGCCGATGCCGGTCATGTTGAGCAGTCCGTGCGGTTTGCCGGAGTCGCGCAGCACTGCGGCAACGCCTTCTTCCTTCAGGAACTCGTTTCGCTTTCGATTCGGCTCCTGAAAACGGGCGAACGGCGAGGGCGCCGCCGGCTGTCCAGGCAGCGGAGGAGGAGCCTGCATCGGGCCAAGCATCGGAGAGCGCTCGCCCGACGGCGGGGGCGAAAGACTATTCGGCTCGGTGGCGATGATGATGGCGCCCTTCAGTTTTCCTTTGAACTTTGCGAACTCTTCTTCCGACCGCGGATTGAAGTAAACCACAGGCCCGCGCACGACTCCCGGCGTGCTCGGCGACCAGCCCGCGGACGCGATGGTCAAGGGGTGCGCCGAGGGGGTCACGACGCGTGCGTGGGCGGTGCCCCGTGTCCACGAATGGGCGATGGTCCACGGTTCCAGATGCACGTTGGTCAAGCCGTACTTGCGAAATATCTCCGCGGTCCACTCGTTTGCTTTCTTGGTGCGCTCGGAACCGGTCAGGCGCGGGCCAATGATGTCCGAGAGATATTCGAGATTGGCGGCCGCCTCGCTGTGGTCGTGAATCTCCGCGAGGATTTTTTCGTCGGCCGCGGCGAAGGGATCACTCGCGGCAGCGGGAGACTGCGCCCGTAAGCCGTACACGGTGAGCACTGCCAGAACCGCGAAGGCACAAAACAACCAGAGGCGATTTCTCACGGGCTTCATCCTCCCTTTGGATTGCGATTCACCAGGAGCGGCATTCTATCCCGGCTGGCTGCAGAAGAGCCACCCCGGGAGAAAAACTCGTTCGGCTCGGCATCCCTGCCGAAAGGTTTAGACGTGCGGCACAGCGAAGGGTTACACAGCCCTTTTCTTTGCGCGAGCGGAACCCGATGCCGGCCGAAAACCTGGCGGCGCTTTCTGGCAGCGCGGGCAAAAATAACTGCTGCGTCCGGCAACGAGGACGCGGCGAATCTTTACTTCGCATCGAGTGCACTGTTTTCCTTCGCGGCCATAGGCGCGATGACGAAACTGGAACTCGCCGGGTTCGCCTTCCGCATTGAGATAATCGGAAATCGACGAGCCTCCCAGTCGAATCGCTTCGCGCAACACATGCTGCACGGCGCGGTAGAGGCGCGAAGCTTGCGCCTTCGCGAGCTGTGCGCCGAGCCGCACGGGATGAATCCTAGCGCGCCACAGGCTTTCGTCGGCATAAATGTTGCCGAGCCCGCGGAGGACGTGCTGGTCCAGCAGCAGCGCTTTGATTCGCGCGCGCCGGCCCCTGACGCATCTTGCAAACTGCGCTTCTGAAAGTTCGAGCGGGTCCGACCCCAGCGGCGCGAGCGTTTCCCTCAACGCGCCGGCCGCAAGAAGCGCCATCCGTCCAAAACGCCGGGGGTCGGTGTAACGCAACTCGCGTCCGTCATCGAGAGTGAAAACCGCGTGGGTGTGTTTCCGCGCGGGCTCTTCGGGCCGTTTGGGTGACAGATGCCCCGTCATCCCCAAGTGCACCAGGAGCCCCGAATGCTCAGGTTCCCCGTTCCCACCCGAAAGGCGCAGCAGCAGAAATTTCCCATAGCGCGAGATTTTCTCAATTCGCAGCCCAGGCAAATCACGTTCGAGTGCGGCGGGGTCATCTATGAAATCGGTCTTGCCAAGACGTACCGCGGTGATTCTTCTTCCGGGCAGGGTGGCGCGCAGCCCGCGGGCGATGGTTTCGACTTCCGGAAGTTCCGGCATGGGCAAACGCCAAAAGACAAACTATCACATTGGAGGTTCACAGGCGGGCAAAGCGCGTGGGAATTGACCTCAACTCGACGAGCAAGGGATTCCCGGGCATCGCCAGACGAAAAGGAACAGGCGAATGCGTACACCTTGCAGTCAAACTGCCCGGTTACTTCTTGTGGTAGTTGGGATAGGGCGGGCGCTGAGGCATCTTCACCGGGTTTTTTTTGAGCGCCTCCAACGTCACTTCCACGGCTCGCTCGAGTTGCGGGTCATGCCCCGCGGCAACAGAAGCCGGGAGGTTTTCGACTTCGACGTCCGGAGCGATGCCGTGGTTTTCGACCTCCCATTCGCCGTGCAAGCCGTAGATCGCCACGCGTGGAGCAGTGACAAATCCGCCGTCGAGAAGCTGCGGGTAACCGTAAATGCCCACCAACCCTCCCCACGTTCGTTTGCCGACCAGCGGGCCGATTTTGTCCTGCTTGAACATCCAAGGCAATGCGTCACCGCCGGACCCCGACATTTCGTTGATGACCATTGTTTTCGGGCCGTAGATTTGCGCCAGCGGCGAGCAGGTATCCTCACCCTCACGGTACGTATCGCAGTTGCGCAAGGGACGCTCCAGAAGGTCGATGATGTAATCGGCCACATCGCCCCCGTGGTTGTACCGCTCGTCAATCACGGCGCCCTCCTTGCCGAGCTGCGCAATGTAGTAGCGGTTGAAATTGACGTATCCGCCGACGGCTGTGTCGGGGACATGCACGTAGGCGAGTTTTCCTCCGCTCAATTGATCCACTTTGCGGCGGTTGTCCTCTTCCCAGGCACGATTCCGCAGCGGAAATTCACTTGGCACCGGGATCACCGTCACCTCGCGCGCGCTCTTCCCGTCCGGGCTAGGGCCGACCTTGATCCGTACTTGAGTTCCGGCAGTGTTTTCGAAGAAGCTGTGCACGTCGGCGGGCGGCCGCACGTCCCGGCCGTTCACCTCCAGCAAATACTCGCCGGCAGTGACGCCGACACCGGGTTGCGTGAGCGGCGCGCGGAGCTGTGGGTTCCAGCTCTCTCCGTCGAAGACGCGGGCGAAGCGGTACCTCCCGTTTTCGATCTTGTAGTCCGCGCCGAGCAGGCCTCCCTTCACCTTCGGCGCCTGGGGAATATCGCCGCCTCGGATGAACATGTGGCCGATGGTGATTTCGCCGAGCATCTCGTCAAACAGGTAGTTCAGGTCCTGGCGCCCGCCGAGACGTTCGAGATAAGGCGCGTACTTTTTCTCGGCTGCGCTGAGGTCGAGGCCGTGGTGGTTTGGGTCGTAAAGGAAATCGCGCTCGATGCGCCAGACCTCGTGGTACATCTGCTTCCATTCCGCCCGGGGATCAACATAGATCTCCATGTCGGCCATCTTCAGTGCGCCGTCGCCCGGCTTCGGCGCCGCTGCCGTTCCTACGATGAACCAATTGTTTCCCTGACGATAGATGGCCTTCTCGCCGTTGGCGGAAACATCGAAGGCCCGGATGCCGCTGAGGAACGGCTCGGTCTTGCGCGTCTTGAAATCAAACTTGGTCACAGTGAGAAGGGATGGCGCCATCAGTGAGGGCACCAGGGGAAGTTCGGCCAGGAAAATCGTGTTGGCTTTCCCGGCGGACAAACCGTCGTAATTCGCCGCAGGAATTGGCAGCGCAACCGTCCGCTGCTCTATTCCTTCGAAATCAATGGTGACCTTGACCGGCTCTTCCTTCTTCTCTCCCTCTTTTCCTTTCTCAACTTCCTTGTTTTTCTCGCCTTCTTTTCCTTTGTTCGCACCCTGCTCATCTGCGGGCTTGACGGGCCGAACCTTTTCTTCATCGCTTTCTGGTTCGAGAGGCGAAGGCAGGTCTTTCCGCAGAACCACCGCGTAGACGCTTCGCGTCACCGGGTGCTGAAAGCTGGAAAGGTCGAGCCATCCCACCGAGAGTCCAACATCGGTGCTGGCCGCAAAATAAAGCGACTTGCCGTCCTTGTCGAACTGCGGGAACCGCGCGTCGCTAATGCCGTTGGTGATCTGCACGCTCTTGCCGCTGTCGAGGGAATACACAAAGATGGCCCGCAAGTGGCTGACAAGTTGCTTGCTGTAGGCAATCCATTTGCTGTCGGGCGACCAGCATGGATCAATCCGATAGTCGGGAACTTCATACCGGTCCGTGTCCACCTTGACCGGGGTCCCTTTTTCGATGTCCAAGTACCACAGATTCAGACGCTTATCGGTGTAAGCGATTTTCTTGCTGTCGGGGGACCAGAACGGCGCGTAGAAAAAGGAGGGCGGGTTGCCGAGATTAATCTTCTTTACTTCGCCCAATCCGCTTTGCTCGCTCAAGTGCAGCGCGTATTCGCCGGACTCATCCGAAAAGTACGCAATCCACTTCCCGTCGGGCGACCACGCCGGGTCGCGGTCGGCAATACTGGGGGAACGCGTAAGGTTGCGAACATCCCCCTTCTCGGCCGGCACGGTCAGGATTTCGCCGTGGACCTCGAAGACCGCTCGGGCGCCTGTCGGCGAGATTCCGAAGGCGCCGATTTTTTCCGCAGCTTTCATGTAATGTGGGCGAGTCGCGGGAAGATCGCCGCTTACCTGGATCTCCACCTTCTTCGACTTGCCCGACTGCGGATCGAACAAATACAGGCTGCCAAATTGCTCGTAGACAATAGCATCCGGTCCAGTGGAAGCCGACTTCACATCCAAGCCATGATTCTCAACGGCCTGTGTGACTTTCTTGGTCTTCGCGTCGTACACAAATAGTGTGGCCGGGCCGTTGCGGTCAGAAAGAAAATACACTTTGTCGCCCATCCACATGGGGCTCGAGTCGTTCGAGTTTTCCCGCGGAACTCTTTCAAGCGCCAAATCTGAGAGGCGCACGATGTAAATCGGCGTGGTCTGCCCTCCTCTGTAGCGCTTCCACGAGGTCTGCCACTTCAGATTGGGCACGTAAGCGATGCGTGTGCCATCCGGCGAGAAGGACCCGTCTTCTGCGCGCCACATCGGCAGTACCGTTGGCCAGCCGCCTTCCGGAGAGATGGTATAGAGCCGGTCGAAGTCTGCGTATGCCTCGCGCCCGGAGTTAAACAGTACCTTCGATCCATCTGGAGTCCAGCCGACAGCGATATCGGGACCCGGATGCCAAGTCAGACGCCTTGGCATCCCCCCCTCGGCCGAAACGACATAGACGTCGACGTTGCCGTCATACTCGCCGGTGAACGCGATCCATCTTCCGTCAGGAGAAAATATAGGGCCGGATTCGTGGCCTCCGGTGGTCAGTTGGTGCGCTTCGCCGCCATTGCGGCTGGCACTCCACAGATAGCCTCCGTATACGAAGACAATCTCTGTCCGGTTGATCGTCGGGGATTGAAGAAGCAGCGGGGCATCCGCAGCGGCCCGCGCGACGGCTGAGGCTGTCAATACCAGAAGCAAGACCACAAGCGACCTGCGCATTTGTTTCCCTCCTCCTAAGACTGGAGACTCGGGCAGAGCAATTTGTTTCAACCACGGTGAAACGCGCCAGAATCCCATTGAAGCAAACGCCCCTGAGGACAGAAATGTTCCCTCAACAAGATTCACATTCTAAAGCAGAAGAGCGAAAACTCTCACTGGTCCGCCCGACCCACCTTCCAGTTTGATCGGCGCCACGATCAGAAATGCGCCGGCTTCCGGCAGTGCGCTCAAATCGGCCAGGTTCTCGAGTTGATACAGCCCGGCGCCGAGGGCAACGCGATGAACCTCAAAACCCTTGGAAGCGCCATAGTCGGCGCTCATCGTGTCACAGCCAATTCCGCTGACGCCACGGGCGATGAGCGCGCGCACCGCACCGGCAGAAAATCCGGGAAAATGCATCGTTCCGTTTGCATCCTGATTGCGATAACGTTTCGCGTCGGGCCACCGCGACGCCCAGCCGGTGCGCAACAACACAATCGCTCCCCCAGGGATTTTCTCATTACGCTTCTCCCACTCTTCGATGCGGGCGCCGGGAAGCCGGTAGTCCGGGTCCTTCTCGCCGTCGGCGCTCACATCCAGAACGACTGCTGTCCCGAACAATCGCTGAGCGGGGATTTGATCCACGGTGGTTTTTCCCGGAGGGAAATGAATCGGCGCGTCCAAATGCGTGCCGTAGTGTTCGAGCATCCAGAATCTGCGCGTGAAGTAGCCGTCCTTCTTGACGCTGGCATTGACTGTGGTTTCAAAACACCGAGTGTCGCCCGGCCAGGGCACGAGCTTGTCGTTAATGGCATAGCTCAGATCAATGACGCGGGTCTTTCCGGAGGGGATCCCGGTGAGGTCGTGAGCGGGGCCTCCGGATTGTTTCGGTGGAGTCATCGT
>DASQHY010000022.1:0-15084 GCA_035631855.1 Candidatus Acidiferrales bacterium | reverse complement strand
CACCGAAGCGCTCTTCACGCGGTTCCGTTCGAGGCAGCAGGACTCCTTTCAGGCCAAGGTGCTGGCCGCGCTGCGGGCGGAGTTCGGCGGACATGCCGTGAAGCCGGCGGTCACCGCAGGCGCCGGGAAAAAATCTTGAGGGGCGGGCCGTGGCAACGCCAACCAGCCAAGCAGCGGTGATGAACTCCGGGCAACGCAGCGCGAGCCAGGCCGCGGAGCCTTGCGCCATCGTTCTCTTCGGTGCGTCGGGGGACCTGGCGAGAAGGAAGGTCGTCCCGGCCCTCTACGATCTCGCCGCGCATGAGGGGCTTGCAGAGCGCTACGCAATTGTGGGCTTCGCGCGCACGGCGATGACCGAGGACGCCTTTCGAACAGGCGCGGGAGCGGCAGCGAGAACCATCTCCGAAGTTGGGCCGATTGACGACGCCAAGTGGGCGGCATTTGTAAAATCTCTGGCGTATGTTTCGGGTAATTACGACGACGACGCAGCTTACACAAAACTTGCGGCCCGACTGACTCAACTGGATCGCGCGCAGAACCTGCAAGGCAATCGCCTGTTCTACCTGGCGACGCCCCCCGAGGTCTATCCGCAGATTATCGGGCAGCTCGGCCGCGCGGGACTTGCGCGCCCGGCGGGACGCAACTCCTGGGTGCGCATCATCATCGAGAAGCCGTACGGCAGAGACCTGGCGTCGGCGCGAAAACTGAACCAGCAGGTTCTGGAAGTCTTCGACGAGTCGCAGGTCTACCGGATTGATCACTACCTCGGAAAAGACACGGTGCAGAATCTGTTGGTTCTGCGGTTCGGCAACGGCATTTTCGAGCCGCTGTGGAACCGGAATTATGTGGATCACGTGCAGATTACCGCGGCAGAAAGCCTTGGCGTGGAGCGCCGCGCCGCGTTCTACGAAACCACGGGCGCTTTGCGCGACATGATCCAGAGCCACGTGCTGCAAATCACCTCGCTGGTGGCGCTCGAACCCCCGGCGACGTTCGACGCCACCGCGGTGCGCAACGAAAAAATCAAGGTGCTGAGGTCCATCCGCCCGTTTACAAAAGAATCTGTGCGGCGCGACGTGGTCCGCGCCCAATACGGGTCCGGAGAGATCGACGGGACTCCGGTGGCGGCCTACCGGGAGGAGCCCGGCGTAAGCCCTTCTTCGCAAACCGAAACCTATGTCGCCGCAAAGCTGGCTATCGACAACTGGCGCTGGGCCGGCGTGCCGTTTTATCTGCGCACCGGAAAACACGTGGCGCGGCGCGTGACCGAAGTGGTGATTCAGTTTCGCAGCGCGCCGCACGTGGTCTTTCGCGGGAGGGAAGTGGACGCCAACCGGCTGATCCTAAACATTCAGCCCGAGGAAGGCATTTCCATTTCGTTCGGCGCGAAGCTCCCCGGGACGGAGATGAACATTCGCACCGTGACCATGGATTTTTGTTATCGTACGGCGTTTGGCGCAGGCTCTCACAGCGCCTACGCCACGCTGCTGAGCGACTGCTTGCGCGGCGACGCCACTTTGTTCGACCGCGCCGACAGCGTCGAAGCTGCCTGGTCGCTGGTGGATCCGATTCTCGAAACGTGGGGCAGCGGGAACCTATCCGCTGCGATCCCCACCTATTCCGCGGGGAGCTGGGGCCCGCGCGAAGCCAACACGTTACTGGAGGCCGATGGACGACGCTGGCACAACCCGTAATCTTCTCCCCCGGGAAATTCGCCCGGGCGTGTTTGTATGCATGGATGCAGAATCCGTAGCGCGCGCGGCTTCGCGATACTTTGTGGAATGGGCCTGGCAAGCCATCGCGCAACACGGCGTTTTCCGCGTGGCTTTGTCGGGCGGGTCGACGCCGCGCGCCTTTTACCGGTGCCTTGCCAGCGACGAGTACCGGCTTCAGGTGGATTGGGCAAAAGTGCACCTCTATTGGGGCGACGAGCGCGCCGTTCCGCCTACCGACCCGGAGAGCAATTATGGGATGGCGCGCGCCGAACTGCTGATCCGCGTCCCGATTCCCCCCGGGAACATTCATCGCATGGAAGCGGAGCGGCCGGAGCTGGGACGGGCTGCCGAGGCCTATGAAGATCTCCTTCGGAGCGAATTCGAGAAGGATGATCGCGGTTTCCCGCGCTTCGATCTGATTCTGCTGGGGGTTGGAAATGACGGTCACACGGCCTCCATTTTTCCCGGCGCGAAGGGGCTTCGCGGGACTTCGCGCTGGGTGAGCACGCCCTGGATGCCGCATCTGGCGAAGCGGCGGATGACGCTGACGCTGCCGGTGCTGAATGCCGCGCATCGGGTGCTGTTTCTGGCCGCGGGGCCGGAGAAGGCGGAAATACTCCGCGATGTTGTGGAAAGACCGCTCGATCCGCCGCTGCCGGTGCAATTGGTAGTCGTGCCCCAAGGGCAGCGGATGTTCCTGGTAGACGAGGCGGCGGCGGCGCTGTTGCGGCCGTTGGGCGGAACGGCCGATGATCCCTCCTCTAATCTGCAAAGTTTTCCCGATGCGCGCGCGCCGCGCAAGCCAAGAGATGACGGATGATTCTGGCGGGTGACGTCGGAGGAACGAAGTGCAATCTCGCGTTGTTTTCCGAGGAAGGCAAGCGGCTGCGCCCGGTTTTCGAACTGCGGTTTTCGAGCAAGGACTATCCGCAATTTGACGACGTGGTGGCCGACTTCCTTCGCCAGACGGCCGGGCATTGCGCTTCCGAGAAGATTTCAGCGGCGGGCTTTGGCGTGGCCGGCCCGGTGATGGGAAGCCGCGTGAAGACCACGAATCTGCCATGGATCGTGGACGCCGCATCGCTCGCGAAAGAGATCGGCGTGACGCGCGTGGTCTTGCTGAACGATCTGGCGGCCACGGCGCACAGCCTTGCGCATCTGGAGGCGGCGGATCAATGCGTGCTCAACGCAGGTATACCGCAAGAGGGCGCAAACAAAGCGCTGATCGCGGCGGGAACCGGGCTGGGCGAGTCCATTTTGTTTTGGGACGGCACGCGGTACCGGGTCATGTCTACCGAGGGAGGGCACGCCGACTTCGCACCGCGCACCGAGCGGGAAATCGAACTGCTGCGGTTTCTCAAAAAGCGCGCGGCAAACGTAAGCCGTGAGCTGGTTCTCTCCGGACGCGGATTCCGCAGCGTGCATGAGTTTCTGAACCCTGCGGCCAAGCACTCCTCTTTTGAAACACCCGATGCGGACCCGGCGCCGGAAATCACGCGCAACGCGCTGGAGGGTTCGTGTCCGGTGTGCGTGGAGACGCTGGCGATGTGGATCGAAATGTACGGCGCGGAAGCCGGAAACCTGGCGCTCCAATCACTGGCGCTTGCGGGAATGTATGTGGCCGGGGGGATCGCCGTAAGAGTCTTGCCCAAGCTGAAAGAAGGAGCATTCTTCCGGGCATTCTGCGACAAAGAAAAATTCCGGTCAGTACTGGAACGCATTCCGATCATCGTTGTGCTCAACGAGAACGCGCCCCTGATCGGAGCAGCCTACGAAGCGCTCGCCGCGGCTCCTTAGCGCGCCGCGGCAACGCGCGAGACCCGAGTACAAATTACAAACTACTGTGTGAAACCAACGCACGAACGGCGTATGAGAATCCGATTGACCGCTCAAAAACAAAGACTTATCCAGGTGAATCAATGGCAGGGAAGTTGCCTATCAGAGTGCGGGACTTGAGTCTCGTAGTGTGTACTAGAACCAGGGTAATAGAACAGACTTTGGGGGAATCGAAATGCAAAAAGGAATCCTTTCGACCATTGCGGCGCTTCTTGCTGTGGGACTGTTAGCAGGATGTGGCGGAAGCTCGCAAATGAAAGTGAATCAGGCGAATGGCGCGATGTCCGTGGCGCTGTCCATCCGCGACAATCCGCCGAGCAACGTGACGGTATTGGCGTTCGAGATTAATCTGACGGGGGCAAGCTTGCAGCCGAGCGACATGATGAAACCGCCCGTCTCCTTGCTGAATCATCCGGTGGAGGTGGAACTCGAGCAACTGGAGACGGAGACAAAGTTCCTGAATGCTGCGAGCGCGCCAGACGGCACCTACAACAGCATCACGCTCATGTTCGCCAATCCGCAGGTGACCATCCTCAATCAGACCGGGACGGCGATCATGGCGGGCTCGCAGAGTTGCGCCAACGGCCAAGTCTGCGAATTCAAGCCAACCCTCAATCAATCGTCGGTGACGGTGAGCACGGCGCCATTTCCGCTGATGCTCAGCCACAGCAACCCGATGGGGCTGGTGCTGGATTTCGACCTCAACTCCTCGATTCAGAATAACCTGAGCGTTACGCCGACCGTGACGCTGACAGCGACTGCCACGCACCGGCGGGAGGATGAAGACGGAGGGGAAAATGAATTCGAAGATGTGGAAGATGTCGAAGGAGTGGTGCAAAGCGTCGGGAGCAACAGCTTCATGTTGCAGTCCCTGGAAGACGGACAAACCCTCACGATCAATGTGGACAGCCATACGCAATTCGGGGGGTTCGACCAGGTTGGATGCATGGCGGAGAACTTCTCGTGTTTGAAGGCCGGGCAGATCGTGAACGTAGAGAATCTTCACGTGATGGACGACGGAACAACGGTCGCGGCCAGCGTCCATCTGGATCAGGATGTCAACGAAGAACAGCTCAAAGGGACCATTGTCTCGGTCAATACCGGACTGAACCAGTTCCAGATCGTGATTCACGATGAAGAGCCGGAAGTTGGCGGCGTGAACCTGGGCGATCCGGTGACGATCATGCTCAACGCAGGCACGCAGTTTTCCATACACACCGACGGGCTGTCAGGCAATCTCCCTGCGGGTGCCTCGTTTGCCTCGGCAAACGATTTGCTGGTGGGGCAGGAAGTCAAGATCCGGCCGACAATCGTTTCTGCGCCCACGATAGGCGCACCCGCTCTGGTGAACACCGACCGCGTAACGCTGGATTTGTCGCAGCTTACGGCGACGGTGGCGTCCGTGAGCGCTCCAAACTTTACCGTAAACAACCTTCCGGCAATTTTCACGGGCGGCGGAATTGCCAGCATCCAGGTGCAGACGTCCCCGGCCACGGAGTTCGAAGGCGTGTCGGGAGTTTCCGGGCTGGCAACCGGGAACACCGTTTCGCTCCGCGGATTGCTGTTCAAGACGGCGGGTAGCCCCATCCTCGCTGCAAAGAAGGTGCGCGTGCGCAACATGATGGGCATGGGTGGCTGAAAATCCCGGGGAATCGTTCTGAACTCGGAGCGATTCCCCCTTCTTTCTCTTCCTTTCGTTCTCCTGGTGAAATGTCCGCACTTAAACTCAAGAGTCACTTTGCGCGAACTCGCCTAACCGGCGCACTCCCCGGAATCGAAGCACCTCCTACGGGAGATTCCCTTTGTGCTAGACTCTTGCGGGGCGGGAGCGCCTAGCGGGTTTGGGTTGCCCGGCGAGAAGTGGGGGCACAACATGATCAAGCTTCTTTCGTTGGTGGGATTCATTCTCCTGTGTTCCGCTGTTGCGGAAGCGGCGAGCCAGTCGCGGCCGGTGGTGATTTACGAGGGCAAAGCGACCGAACTGACGGCGGCTTCACCGTTCGCGGAATCGAAAGACCTGTGGGTGACGCTTGCGGACCTGACGCGCGCCACAGGTTTTGTGTTGAAGCCGCAAGGCGTTTGCCGCGCGGAGCTTTGTTTCCCCATTCCCAAACAAAGGAAGAGCGATTTTCTGGCGCAGCGCGGCAAAATCACGTGGTTTAACCTGAGCGAGTTTGCGCGGTTGTTGAAGCAGCCCGCGGCTCACGATGACCCGCAAGCGGCGTGGTATTTCGGGCCGCGGCCCGATACGCAGAACGCGTACCTCGAATCGCTTCAGGCGCCGAACTTCACCCTCCCGGATTTGAAAGGGAAGATACATTCGCTCGCGGATTTTCGCGGCAAGAAGGTGCTGCTCATAACTTGGGCATCCTGGTGAGGGTGCCGCTTCGATTTGCCCGGGTGGCAAACCTTCTATCACGAGCTGAAAGACAAGAATTTCGAGATTATTTCCGTGGCCCAGGATACCGGCGGAGCCAAAGATGCCGGCCCGTGGATCGAAAAAGCAAATCCCGAATATACCGCGCTGATTGATCAGGAACACCTGGTCACGAAGCTCTACGGCATGGTCAATGTTCCCACCGCGGTGTGGATCAATGAACAGGGAAGAATTGTGCGGCCGGATGAAGTGGCGTTCGTGGACGACCGCTTCAAGAACCTGACCCACCTGGACACAGCACGATACCTCGATGCGATTCGCGACTGGGTCGCCAAGGGAGAGCAGAGCATTTACGCGTTGAGCGAACAACAGCTCAGGGAGCGAATGAAACCGGAGGGCCCGGAGCGTTTGCGAGCGGATGCGGAGTTCAGCCTGGCGGAATATCTTTACCATGAGGGTCACGGGCCGGAGGCTATTCCGCATTTCAAAGAAGCACAGAGGCTCGATCCGGATAATTGGAACTACAAGCGCCAGGCGTGGCTCCTTGCCGACGCGGAAAAGGACTACGGAACCACGTTCATGAAGGAAGTACAGAAATTGAACGGCAAGCCCTACTACCCGCCGCCACAACTGCCGGCGTCAAACGACAAACCCAAGTAAAGGCACATGGTTCGTTGCTTCTCCCCAATAGGGTGCCCCGTGCGGCGATGTCTAATTAGAGACAGACGCGGGTTCCCGGTTTCGTGCATAAAGCAGACTTGCAGGCTTTGGATCAAGGTATAACTTCGCGCGCACCGTTGCGGTTACGCCGACGTTGAACGATTTGGTTTGACCCGTTGTCGAAAATGAAATCGGGTGTTCCGATTTCTTTAGGCGCGGACCGAGCCGCATGATATGGTGAAAGCGCGTTTGTTGCTCTTGTCACACCTTTGGATTCGTTCCAGGCGGTCGCGAGATTGGTTTTGCGGTTCCGCCAGCCAGAAACCTGGGGCGCTCGCGAGCGGCATCAAATAGCCCACACACGGAGAGACTCGTGAAGTTGAACGAAGGACTCGGCACGTCTGCAGATTTGGAAGCACCGGTCGCCTCCCTCGGCCCCGAACACCCTTCCAGACAGCCCTTCTGGAAGCCGGCAAAAGGAAAATTCGGGGTACTCGCGTTTATCGTTTTAATCCACGTTCTAGCTGTGATCGGGCTGATTCTGTTTCCGTTGCCTAGCTTGAAGGTTCTCGGATTGAGCCTGCTGTTTCTTGGTCTCGGCGGAATTGGAACGACGGTGTGCTACCACCGCGCGCTCTCGCATCGCACGGTCAAGTTGAACGGCTTTGTGGAGCAGACGTTGATCTTCTGGACCATTTTCAATGGGTCGGGGAATCCGGCGAGTTGGGTTGCTTATCACCGGCTGCACCACTCGCATGCCGATACCCCCGAGGACATCTCCAGTCCCAAGCAGGGCGGCTTCTGGTGGGCGCACCTGCGCTGGCTTTACCAGACTCCTCCGGCCGACCAGCAACGTTGGGCTCCGGAGCTGACGAAATCGCCGTACCGGTTCTGGCAACAGGCGGAGACGCCGATTGTCGCCGTGTCCCTGCTGTGCGGTCTGGCTCTGGGCTGGCAGGCATTTTTTTGGATCGGCGCCATCCGGCTGGTCTATGCGCTGCACATGCAGTGCCTGGTCAACAGCCTCACACACCTGGGCCACTCTAAGGAGGGGGACTCCAGCATGAATCTGTGGTGGCTGGGGCCTTTGCAATTGACGGCCTGGGGAGAAAACTGGCACAAGAACCATCACCACTTGTCAGGTTCCGCTCGGCTGGGGCTGCGGTGGTGGCAGACCGACATCGGCTGGTACTTCATCTGGGGGCTGGAAACTCTGGGCCTCGCCCACAACGTAAAGCGCCCGCAAACCCATTAGGGGTTTCTCAATCGGACTCTTGGGTCACGATGTGCACGTCAACGGCAGGAGCATCGTGAAGGAAGCGGTTAATCGCTCTCATGTAGAGCAATTGCCGCCAGCCTTCGACCGCCGACCTCCCCAGAATCACCTGCGTAATGTGCTTCTCGCGGACAAACGTGGCCGTGGCTTCGGCGACGCTGCGGCCTTTCAGCCGGACCACGGTGGCCCCCAAGCTCTCGGCAAACTGGATGTTCGCAGCCAGCGTTTTTTGATCCGGGTCCCGCAGGAGTTGACCGGTGTCCACATGCACGGCGTAGAGTTCGGCATCCATGCGGCGCGCCATGCGGGCCGCCCGGGCGATCAGGTACTGAGCTTTGGGATTCGAGCTGAAGCACACCACGATGCGCTCCCGGACCGGCCAATTGTCCTGGATCTCCTTCAGCTCCATGTAGGATTCCAGGGTGCGGTCCACCTGCTCGGCCACTTGGCGCAAGGCCAGCTCGCGGAGAGCAATCAAATTGCCCCTGCGGAAAAAATTCTTCAGTGACTGCTCGACCTTCTGAGGGTGGTACACGTCGCCGCGCTTCATCCGGTTTTGCAGGGCTTCCGGGGTGAGGTCCACCATGACCGTCTCCGCGGCCACTTGAAGCACCCAATCGGGAACAGTCTCGCGCACGGTGATCCCGGTGATGGATCTCACCGTGGGGCTGATGCTTTCGATGTGCTGGATGTTGACCGTCGAGAGGACGTCGAGCTTCGCTTCCAATAGCTCCAGAATATCTTCGTAACGCTTGCGGTGCTTGCTTCCGGGTATGTTGGTGTGAGCGAGTTCGTCCACGACCACCACTTCCGGTTTGCGGACGATGATGGCGTCCACATCCATTTCTTCGAACACCGTGCCTTTGTATTCAAGCTTCCGGCGGGGGACGATTTCGAGTTGTGCAGCCAGATCCGCAATGGCTTTGCGGCCGTGCGTTTCGACGACCCCCACGACAACGTCCTCACCGCGGCTGTGGCGGCGGATCGCCTCGCTCAGCATGCTGTAAGTCTTGCCGACGCCGGGAGCGTAGCCCAGAAAAAGTTTCAAGGTGCCTTTTGTCTTTTCCTGCGGCGAGGCTTCGGCGAGCCACTGTTCCGGGGTCTTGGGCATGCGCTTATTCTCTACTGTGACACACGGAATGCTACGCTAGAATGGCGCCATGGCAAAGCGTCGGCAAACGCGATTCCTGGAGTCAGCCCTTGCGGTGGGAGTTGTCCTGGGGATTACGCTGGTCTGCCGGCGCTTGCTGCATGTAAACGCCACAACCGTCGCGCTTGCCTATCTTCTGGCGATCATGATTGTTTCAACGGTATGGGGTCTGGCCGTGGCCGTGGTGATGTCGGTTGCGGCGATGCTGGCATTCAACTATTACTTCCTGCCCCCGATTGGCACGTTCACGATTGCCGATCCGCAAAACTGGGTTGCGTTGTTTGCGTTTCTTTCTGTGTCGGTAATCGCCAGCCATCTTTCCTCCCGCGCGCGGCAGCAAGCCGAAGACGTCTCCGCGCGCAGGCGGGAAATCGAACGGCTCTACCGCTTCAGCCAACAAATGCTTGAGACCGGCAACGTCATTGAATTGTTGAACCGCATCCCGACGCAAATCGTGAATGTGTTTGAGGTAGGAGCCGCAGCGTTGTTCCTCGCCAACAAGCAGAAGGTATATCGTTCCGGGCCCGGCATCCCGCAGCTGGAGGTCGAGCGGCTGAAAGCCATTGTTGCGCGGGATGCGCCGGTCATTGACGCGCAAAACAGTCTGAGCCTGGTGCCCGTGCGTATGGGCGTGCGCCCGATCGGGAGCCTGGGGATCTCCGGTGAAGTGCTGTCGCGGCAAACGCTGGAAGCCCTGGGGACGCTGGTGGCCATTGCCATCGAGCGAGCGCGCGCCGTCGAGCAACTTGGACAAACCGAGGCAGCCCGCGAGGGCGAACGCTTGCGAACCGCCCTGCTCGATGCGGTCACCCACGACCTCAGGACGCCGCTGACGTCTATCAAGGCCTCGGTCACCAGTTTGCTTTCCAACCAGGCGCTTTCCGGCGCACAGCGGCAAGACCTTTTGACCATCATTAACGAGGAGAGCGACCGGTTAAACCGCCTGGTTGGTGAAGCGGCGGAAATGAGCCGACTGGATGCCGGCGACGTTGTGCTCAAACGGGAGCCGCACTCGATACAAGAGGTCGTTGAGTCTGCGCTCGAGAAGTGCAAGAGCTCTTTGGCCAGCCGCACTGTCCGGCTGGAAATAGCATCCGATCTGCCGGACGTCCTGGTGGACCTCGACCGAGCCAAAGAGGTTCTGGTGCACCTTCTCGAGAATGCGAACCAGTACTCGCCGCCCGACCAGCCTATTACCATCACCGCAGAACTCGCCGGAGACTTCATCGTGACCAGTGTGGCCGATCGCGGGCATGGGATTGACGATCCCGAGCAAGGCCTTATTTTCGAAAAATTCTACCGGGGGAAAGATCAAAGGTTTCGTGTCCAAGGGACCGGCATGGGGCTGCCGATTGCCAAGGCCATCGTGGAGGGGCACGGAGGCATCATCTCCGTGACCAGCCAGTTGGGAAAGGGCTCCGTGTTCTCCTTTACGTTGCCGGTGGTTCGCGGAGGCGCGGCGCCTCAATGACCTCCGCCACAATTCTCGTGGTGGATGATGAGCCGCAGATTCGCCGCGTCATGCGCACCACCCTCAGCGTCGCGGGATATTCCATTCTGGAAGCGCGCAGCGGAGAAGAAGCGCTGGAGAAAGTGCGAAGCGAGCGCGCGGACCTGGTTCTGCTGGACATCAATATGCCCGGGATGGACGGTCTGGAGACGTGCCGGGAAATCCGAAGCGGGAGCGATGTGCCCATCATCATGCTCACCGTGCGGAATACGGAGCGCGACAAAGTGATGGCGCTCGATGCCGGGGCCGACGATTATGTCGTGAAGCCGTTTGGAACCGAAGAACTGCTGGCGCGCATCCGGGCAGCGCTCCGCCGGAGCGCGCCGGGCGATTCCGTGCCGGCGTTCCTCTCGAAAGATTTGACCATCGATTTCGACAAACGCGCGGTTCTGGTGAAGGGACAATCCGTCCGGCTTACCCCCAAGGAGTTCGATCTCCTGCGTTTGCTGGTCGCGAACCGGGGGAAAGCGGTCGCGCACCGTCGCCTGCTCCAAGCGGTATGGGGACCGGATTACGGCGAGGAAACGGAATACTTGCGCGTGTTCATCAACCAATTGCGGAAGAAAATCGAGCCCGACCCGCGAAAGCCGCGCTTCATCCGGACCGACCCGTGGGTGGGCTACCGCTTCGAGGCGCCGGAAAACAACCCCGCTGCGACAAAAACCTCCACGCGCTGAATCTCTTCATCGCCTCGGGCGAGCCGCATCAAGGTCCAAATTCAACTCGAGAACGTTGACGCGTGGCTCACCCAGAAACCCAAACTGGCGCCCTTCGGAATGATTCTTCACAAAAACGCGCACCTCGGCCTCGCTCATCGAGCGTTCCCGGGCGACGCGAGGAATCTGGAACTCCGCGGCTGCCAACGAAATGTGCGGGTCCAGGCCGGAACCCGAGGCGGTGACCAAATCCACCGGGATCGGCATGTTGCGGTTTTCCGCATGCAGCTTCCGGACTTCGGCATCCACGCGATCCAGCAACGCCTTGTTCGTGGGAGCGAGGTTGGACCCTCCGGATGCTGTGCCGTCGTAACCGGCAGGCCCGGCAGCAGAGGGCCGCGAATGAAAATAGCCCGATGACGTAAAAGGCTGGCCAATCATGTGCGAGCCGATGGTCTTCTTTCCGGCGAGAATCAAACTGCCGTTTGCTTTCGCGGGAAACAGCACCTGGGCGATTCCCGTAACGACGAGGGGATAAACGACGCCCAGCAGGATGGTGGTCGCCAGCGTCATCCAAATGGAAATCAGCAACTGTTTCTTCATTTCGCTCCGCCTCAAGCCCAATGCAGCCAGGTGATGAACAGATCGATCAACTTAATGCCGGCGAACGGGGCAACAATTCCCCCAAGCCCGTACACGAGCAGGTTTCGCTGGAGCAGGGCCGCCGCGCCCAGGGCCCGGTACTGCACTCCGCGAAGCGCCAGGGGAACCAGAATCATGATGATGACCGCGTTAAAGATGACGGCCGAAAGAACTGCCGACTGCGGAGTCCTCAAAGCCATAACGTTGAGTAGGTTGAGCTGCGGAAAAGTTCCGGCGAACATGGCCGGGATAATGGCGAAGTACTTGGCAACATCGTTGGCCACGGAAAAAGTCGTCAGCGCGCCTCGCGTGATAAGGAGTTGCTTTCCGATCTCGACGACCTCGATCAACTTTGTGGGGTTGGAATCCAGGTCCACCATATTGCCGGCCTCTTTGGCAGCCTGGGTGCCGGCATTCATGGCCAGCCCCACGTCAGCCTGGGCCAGAGCCGGGGCATCGTTGGTGCCGTCGCCGGTCATAGCCACGAGTTTGCCTTTGGCCTGTTCGCGGCGGATTAGCGCCAGCTTGTCTTCCGGTTTGGCTTGCGCGAGAAAGTCGTCAACGCCGGCTTCTCGCGCGATGGCCGCCGCAGTGAGAGGGTTGTCGCCCGTGATCATGACGGTGCGGATGCCCATGGCGCGCAATTGATCAAAGCGCTCGCGCATTCCGCCCTTTACAATGTCTTTCAAGTGGATGGCGCCGAGAATGCGATGGTCCTCGGCCACCAGGAGCGGCGTTCCCCCGGAATTCCCGATGCCTTTTACGACCTCTTCCACTTCGGGGGCGACACGGCCGCCGCTCCTGGAAACATGCGTGGCAATGGAATCCGGTGCGCCTTTCCGAATTTTCCGGCCGTCGAGGTCAATGCCGGACATGCGCGTGTGCGCCGAGAAGGGAATGAAGTTGATGGCCGCCGAAGAGAGATCGCGCCCGCGCAAGCCGTATCGTTCTTTCGCCAGCACCACGATGGAGCGGCCCTCCGGTGTCTCGTCGGCCAGCGACGCAAGCTGAGCGGCGTCCGCCAACTCGGTTTCTTTCACTCCCGGGGCGGGAAGAAACTCCGTCGCGCGGCGGTTGCCCAGCGTGATCGTCCCGGTCTTGTCCAGCAGCAGGGTGTCCACGTCGCCAGCGGCTTCCACGGCGCGGCCGGACATGGCCAGAACATTTCGCTGGACGACGCGATCCATCCCGGCGATGCCAATCGCGGAGAGCAGCCCCCCGATCGTCGTCGGAATCAGGCAGACCAACAGGGATACCAGCACGAAGAGAGACTGCGGACTCCCCGAATAGATGGCCATCGGCTGGAGAGTGACCACCGCCAAAAGAAAAATGATCGTCAGGCCAGCGAGAAGGATGTTCAGAGCAATTTCATTGGGGGTCTTCTGGCGTTCCGCACCCTCGACAAGCTTGATCATGCGGTCGAGAAAAGTCTCCCCGGGGTTCGACACGATTTTCACTTTGATTTCATCGGAAAGCACGCGCGTCCCGCCCGTTACAGCCGAGCGGTCGCCTCCCGCTTCGCGGATCACCGGGGCCGACTCGCCGGTGATGGCCGATTCGTCCACCGAGGCAACGCCTTCGACAACTTCGCCATCCCCGGGGATGAACTCCCCCGCCGCCACCATCACCAAATCCCCGGCGCGGAGTCTCGAGCCGGGGACGGTCTCGGTGGAACCATCCGTCTTCAGCCGGCGCGCCGTGGTTTCCGCGCGAGCTCTGCGCAGCGCATCGGCCTGGGCCTTGCCGCGGCCTTCGGCCATGGCCTCGGCGAAATTCGCAAACAAGACGGTGAACCACAGCCACAGCGTGATCTGCAACGCAAAACCGAAGCCTGTGACGTGATGCAGCAAATTCCAGACCAGCTCGATGGTCGTCAGCGCCGCGCCCACTTCGACGACGAACATCACCGGATTCTTCATCAGCGTGCGGGGATTGAGCTTTAAGACGGAGTCCCACAAAGCGCGAGTGACGATTCCCGAGGTCCACAGTGATTTCTTGCCTTCTTTGGTTCGAGTATCCATCGCCGCCTCAAAATACCTTTCCGGAGTTCATCAGCAAGTGCTCCAGGATGGGGCCTAGGCTGAGGGCCGGGAAGAACGTGAGCGCGCCCACGATCAAAACTACCGAGATCAAAAGCACGGCGAACAACGGAGTGGTGACCGGGAAGGTGCCCACGGACTCCGGAACCAGCTTCTTGCGAGCCAGGCTCCCGGCAATCGCCAGAACGGGGATGTGGGAGATGAACCGGCCCAGCAGCGTAGAAACGCCGATGGTGGTGTTGTACCAGACAGTATTCCAGTTCCCCCCGGCAAACCCTGACCCGTTGTTGCCTGCGGCAGAGGTGTAGGCATACAGAATCTGCGAAAGCCCGTGCGGACCGGGATTCGAGATGCCGGCGATTCCGAACTTCGAAACCGCTGAGATGGCCGCGAAGACAAGGATGGTCAACGAGAAGATGAGCACGGAAAGCATGGCCATCTTGACGTCATACGCTTCGATTTTCTTGCCGAGGTACTCCGGCGTGCGGCCCACCATCAAGCCGGCGATGAACACCGCCAGGATTACGAAGACGATCATTCCGTATAGCCCGGCGCCCACTCCGCCGAAGACCACTTCACCGAGCATGATGTTGATGAGCGGAATCATCCCGCCGAGCGGCGTGAACGAGTCGTGCATTCCGTTGACTGCGCCGCAGCTCGCATCGGTTGTCACCGTGGCGTACAACGCCGAATTGGCAATTCCGAAACGGACTTCTTTTCCTTCCAGGTTGCCGCCCGGCTGCATGGCACTCACGCTCTGGTCGATTCCGCGGAGCAGCGGGTTTCCTTGCGATTCCGCGGCATAGGCCGCACCGAAGCCTGCAACGAAGAGGAGCGCCATCGCGCCCCACACGGCCCAGCCGTGACGCGGGGAGCCGGTCATCCGGCCCAGCGTGTAGGTCAAACCCGCCGGGATGGCAAAGATCAAAACAAGCTGGAGGAAATTCACAAGTGGCGTCGGATTCTCGTAGGGGTGCGCGCTGTTGGCGTTGAAGAAGCCTCCGCCGTTAGTGCCGTAGATCTTGATGGCTTCCTGGGAAGCCACCGGCCCTTGCGGGATCACCTGTTCTCGAATGGTCTGCTGAGTCGTCTTGCCATCCGGACCAGTGACTGGAACGGTCTGCGGGTCCACCAGCGTTGCGGTGGCGTACGGCTTGAGGTTCTGGATCATTCCCTGGGACACGAACACAAGGGCGACAACCAGACAGACCGGCAGCAGCACC
>DASQHY010000021.1:0-3869 GCA_035631855.1 Candidatus Acidiferrales bacterium | reverse complement strand
CTTCTCCTTGTTCTTCTACGACTATTGCTCAAATAGTGCGAATTGCTCTGCGCGTGTTTTCTTAAGTCGGGCGGAGTGCGGAGGATTGAGGTGGAAGTCTTCGGTTGTCTGGGCAGAGAATCGGCCACCGGCTCCTCAGCGCGGCGCATTCACGGTGGTGGCAGCCAGTGACCGCGCGGTTACAATGCCCTGGGTCAAAGCGCGCAGGTCTTTATCCAATTTGCCGCGTGGCAGCCCGCACGCGGCTTTCTGCTGGCTCGCATCCACAGGCAGAGGATGGACGTTAAGCCATCTCTTGGCGCAGTCGGATAGATCGGTCAAGTCAACCGACACATCTTGCCAGGCGGAGATGACCGCAGCGTCGTTCTGATGCTCGATAGCCATCTCCAGGCCCAATTGCATTTGCTGTTCATGCCAATGGCCATCTGCCGTGTTATAAGCGCGAATCACCTCAAGTCTTATGCCTTCTACTTCTTCTCTGCGTTTCCCGGAAATATTACGAGTATCAAAATCATCGCCGGTGAGGGCGATCATGTTGTCGGATGCGTCCTCCAGAGCTCCCACGACTTGAAATACTTTCTCCACCACGCCCCGCTCGCGCTCCAGATATTCCTTGTATGTCGCCAGAGCCGCGTCATTCTTCCTGGACTTCTCTTGGATTACCGAAGACAGAAACGCTCCGAGAATTGTGCCAAAACAGACGGTGACCAAAGCGGCGACGGTGGCTGAATTGAGCGCATCGAGCCATTTTGCCCTGGCTTCCGGCTTTTTAGCTTTGATGAATTCAACGGCCAATGCCTGATTCAGCAGCTCACGCAATTCCGGTTCAGACCAATCGATCTTCTTCTTTTCGCCGCCACTTGAGTCAGTCATTCTGGATGCGCAGGTCTTCTTGAAGTTTCTCGGTATGATGAACAGAAATATCTTTCGATGGAGACTTTTTGTCCTGGAGCGAGGCGGACAATGAGTATTCCCCGGGAAACACTTTCGCGAAGCTGTATCTGCCCCGCTTGTCCGTTTTCGTAGAACGCTGTTCTCCGGTGACCGTATCGCGCAGCGTAACGGTTGCGGCGACGGCTGGTTTTCCCTTTTGGTTTTTTACTTTTCCCGATATCGTAATGTCCGGCGTGCTGGCAACCCCTCCGCTGGGGGACTGCGCCTCCGCTAACGCCAGCACAGCGCGGCTTGAAGGTAGATCAAGCGTGCCTGCGGCAGCTTGGAACCGCATAGGCTCTCGGGCCAAACCGATGCTGGCCACGGCAAGGACGGCCGTCAAAATAGCAATTCTCATTCTCATGAGTGTCATCCTTCCCTGCTGGAAACTGACTTGGGCCTAGTATATATCAGTGAAGGGAATGGGAGTCATCATCAATATTTAAGCCATAAGACGGGGACAAGGTGGTCAGACGTATTTGAATGGCCACGATGGACTAACCGCGGAGGCGCAGAGGGAGCGGAGCCGAAGAATCTCTCCCGGAGAAAGTTGTGGCTTGACAAATGAGGATCAATGGGCGCAGAGTGCTGAGGTTTCGTTGTCCCCATTACCCAAAAATCTGGTGCGTTTGTGAGGAGGTAGTATGAACAGGATATACATCCCTGGTTCAGGCGCCTCACGGCGAGCGTTCCTTGGAGCCATGGCCGGCGCAGGCACGGCGCTGGGGGCCGGGCTGTTTGGCTCCGAGCCGGCGCTCGGTCATAGCGACGATGACGAAAAGCGTCGCGCCGGCGGCCTGACCAATCCGATTCCGGGGGGCCTTGCTCCCTTTGCTCCCTTCGGGGTCTTCATTCACCATAACCCACTGGTTCCCGGCACGCCGCTGGGGAATATCAACGACCCTTCGCAGATCACCGACTTCGACGGGTTCGTTGGCCTGACGCACATCCGCGGCGGCGGCCTCGGAACAGACACCAAAACGGGCATCACCACGCCCCTGGCGTATCAAGCGGACATGGGCTTCAGCAAAGGCAGGTTCATCGGGGCGGATGGGCACCACCATGAGGGCACGTTCGCCTTTGTTTGACTCGACGTCTATACCGATCCGGCTGGATCGGCCAAACTCCCTCACCAAATCCACGATTACAACGCGCACATCGACACGAACGGCGTATTCTGGATGGTCCGGGTAGACGAAGATGCTGTAGAAGTGGAGTTCGACGAAGGAGAGGCTCGCCTGCACGTGAGAGGGCTGGAGGTCTTTGATGACCACGACGTGGCCAACTCGTTGACCGGCGGCCTGGGACTTCCCGGCACCATGGGCTTCCCACTCATCCCGGGGGTGTTCCCGAAACGCGCCGCTGTCTCGTTCGACGTCGAATGGAACGGCATCTCCGCGGCAGCGGACATTCACAACACGGGGCAAAGTTTCAAAGGCTCGTTTCTCTCGACCCCGGCCACCATCCGATGGTCCGCGGAGCAGCCGGGATTCCGCTATCAATCGGAAGCGCCGGATCCCTCGCGGAACTTGTTTTCCGTGCTTGGCCGCGAGAAAAACGGCATGTTCTTTGCATAGAGTGAACCGCGAGCTTGCGTTGTAGTGCAAGCTCGCGGTCGTGTCTCTGTGAAGACTCCAGCGCGGGAGAGACGCTCAGACGTATTTTAGGGTGCGATAGGCTGCGAAGCCGGCGGCGGTGAGGCGCGCGAGCCAGCGAAAAAGCGCGGCGTCCACTTCGCTGAAATTGAAGCAGGCTTTGCCCTGCATGCGTTTCTTCAGTTCGGGCGGGATGCGCTTCTGCATCGCAGGATTCATGTAAACCGGCATGAAGTGGTAGCTGACGTAGTTCTTGCCCATGCGAATCGCGGCAAACCAGACGAGCTTCTTCCCCAGGATGGGCTCGCGCGTGACCAGACAATAATATCCCGGCTTGTACGGGAGCACGCGGAGGCGCCGCTCGTAAGGCTTCAGGATTTTCCGGAGCGCGGCAAAAACCGCGGCGAGATCTTTTGAGGGCTTCCCGGCGGCGGGTTTTTTTGCGGAGGAAGCCGGCTTTTTCTTGGTCATGCTGCTGGTCATCGGGACCACTCCACACAGACTCGAGATGCGCGAGTATAAGTTCAAGAGCCGCAAAAGAGAAGCGCCCCCCTTCCCCAAAGCAGCATCGTAGAATTACAATAGGGAGCAGCGAACGGTCCAATGTTCCGAGTTTTCTTACTGACGATTTCGGTTTTCTTGCTCTGCGACGCCGACCTGCCGACGGTGATGCGGCTGGCGCCGGAGCGCAGCCGCAAAGTGGAATTTCCGGCAGGAGAGGAGATTCCGGTTCTGCCGTCGCTCATGCCCGCAGCGGTCGGCCAGGGGCAGACTCCAGCGCCCGCGAAGAAGGCGCAGACGCTGACCCCGGAATCCCGGTTGACGCTGATCCGGTTTGTCTCGGGAGAGTTTGCGCGCGCGGTGAGGGCGTTGCCGGCCGGAAAGCAAGGCTTCTATGTCAAGGCGGGGCAGCCGCTCAATGAGGAGCTGCTCCACCGGGCGGTGGCGACTCATGGAGCCGCCATCAATGCCGGAGATTCCGTGCAGTTGACGCGCTTGGAATTCCGCGACAAAGACATCCTGATTGACATCAATGGCGGCGGGCGCGGCAAGAAACGCCTGCGCGACCGCATCCATATCCAAATGGGCGGCATCCCGACGACGACCGTGACCCCGGAGAATCAGCCGCCGGGACTCCAGCCCGGCATGGGCAGCACGATTGACCTGGATTTTGGGCGCGCTCTGCCCGACCTGACTCCCGACGAATTGAAACAGCTTCTGGCCGGATTGCTGGATTTCTCGAAGCAGCGCTCCGCGGCGGTGCAGTGGGTGGAGACGCTTCCCCCGGACATCAAGAAGGCCATCAAGGAGAAGCGCGCCATCGTGGGGATGGACCGCGAG
>DASQHY010000020.1:0-3524 GCA_035631855.1 Candidatus Acidiferrales bacterium | reverse complement strand
ATCCGCAGGGGAAATGGCCAGCTCTCGAGCCACGCATGCTTGTAGAGTGGATCCTGGCGGACGGGCTGCCAGTGCGGCTGGGATTGCAGCTGCATAAGTTCGTCTGGGACCCGGCGACAAAGGGCGTTTAGTTTGCAATGACGAGGAATAATGACTGAGTTGCGCAAAGCGGTGGTGTTGTTGAGCGGCGGGATGGACTCGTGCGTGAGCGCAGCGATCGCGCGGGAACGGCATGGCGCGGGGAATATTGCGCTGCTCCATGCGGGATACGGCCAGCGCACCGAACGGCGCGAGCGCCGCGCGTTTGACGAAATCGCCGAATTCTACGGTGTGCGCGAGCGGCTGATCGTGCAACTCGATCACTTTCGCTCGATCGGCGGTTCTGCGCTTACGGACATAAAGATCGCGGTGCCGGAAAACGAGCTGGGTGCAAAAGAGCCACACGGCAATTCCATTCCCGTGACCTATGTGCCCTTCCGCAACGCCCATTTTCTTTCGGTGGCGGTGAGCTGGGGAGAAGCGATTGGCGCCGGAGCGATTTACATCGGCGCGGTGGCGGAAGACAGCTCGGGGTACCCCGATTGCCGGCCGGAATACTATCGTGTGTTCCAGGAGCTAATCCGAGTGGGAACGCGGCCGGAGACACAGATCGAAATTGTTACGCCGGTGATCACGTTGAAGAAGAGCGAAATAATCCGGAAGGGCATCGAGTTGGGAGCGCCGCTGCATCTAACCTGGTCGTGTTATCAGAGCGAAGAAGCAGCGTGCGGCGCGTGCGACAGTTGTTTGCTGCGGCTGCGCGCCTTTGCGGAGGCAGGCGTGCCGGATCCCATCCCTTACCGGCAGAGCGTTGCCGCGCAGCGCTGAGGTCTTGGAATCCGGCCCAGATTAGAGATAATAGAGTGGAACAAGCCCGGATATACTGGGCAGGGGCTTCCCGTGACAAATGGGAAGGTGACCGTGAAGCGGTCGACAGGAGAATAGAGCATGAAGCGAATTGCGTTGACTCCGTTGAAGCCGGGGTCGCTGAAAAATATGTCGTGGGCGTTCGCTGTTGTCTTCCTGGTTGCACTGGTTTGCGCGCTCGCGCCGCGCGCCGCAGCGCAGAACGACGGTGCAATCAGCGGACAAATCATGGATATCACCGGAAAGCCATGGGTTGATATAGGTATTCAAGCCGTAAGCGACCAGGGCGCCAAGGCGGACACCAAGACGGACAAGGATGGAAAGTATTCCGTCCGCAATCTGCGCGCCGGAATTTACACCGTTTACGTGCAGCTACCCGCGCCGAACAAACCCTATGAAGTGCAGTGCCGAGTGCAGGGCGGGACTGACGTAAAGGTCGACGTTAACTTCAAAGACGTGGTGGCCAAGCAAGGCGCCGAGGCTCAAGAAGCGCTCAAAAAGCAGGAAGAGGAGAGGCAGAAGTTTCAGAGCATGAAGGGGCACTTCGATGCGGGTGTGGCCTTACTGGATCAAGTGAAGCAAGCGAAGGCCGATCTGGGAAAGGCCCCGGAAGACCAGCGTGACGCGCTCAAGCAACAGGTCGCGGATCTTTCGGGCAAGGCGGTGACGGAATTGGAAGGGGCAAAGGCTGCGGCGCCGGAGAAAGATGCAAACCTGCATCTCATTTACGCCAGGCTTGCCGACGCCTACGATGTCGCGGGCAGGAGCGACGATGCAATCGCCGCCTACAAGCAAGCCATCGAATTCAAGCCGACGGCGGCTTATTACAATAACCTCGGAGGAATCGAGGGGCGCGCCGGAAAGATTGATGAGGCAACGCTCGCGTATCAGAAGAGCGCGGAACTTGATCCTGTCAATGCCGCGCAGGCGTGGCGCAATTTTGGAATTACGCTGTACAACGCCAGCCGTTTGAAAGAAGCAGTCGATCCGCTGAAAAAGGCCACCGCGCTGGACCCGAAAAACGCGCAGGGGTGGTACTTGCTGGGAGCGGCGCTGGTTGGCACGATGGAGACGAAGAAGGTGGGTGACAAGCTGGAGTTTGTCATTCAGCCCGGAACAGTCGAGGCTTACCAGAAAGCGGTCGAGCTCGATCCCAATGGCCTATATGGTGCACAAGCCAAGCAGGGGCTGGATGCGCTCCAGCAAATTGCTCCGGGCATCGAGATGAAGGTCAGCACAAAGAAAAAGAAGACCTGAGACGTTTGGTGCGCAGGATTCGGAGGGGCCGGTTCCGTGATGCGGGGCCGGCCTTTTCTTTTTGCGCAAGGCGCAAAAGCGGCCCCTGCGTACGGTAGGTTTTTGCGACAAACATTCACGTCAAGTCGGCATGGTGTTTCATCGAGTACACTACGGTGAATTAGTCAGGGGGACTCAGCTGGCGGATAAGTTTCCATTCGAAACAGACGGGCTCGTAGCGGAATGGGCGGTGCTGCTCGAATGCGTTTCGCCTAATTGTGATCCGCAACGGCTCTCCGGCCTGCTCCGAAGAAAACCAGACTGGTCCGTATTGCTGCCGCTCGCTGAAGAACATGGTGTGCTGGGGCTGCTGGCAGGAAGACTCCAGAGCTGCGGCGCAACGAGTGTGACCGAGGGAGTCTGCCAGAAGCTGCGCGAGAAGCAGCGCGCCCTGCTTCTCTTTACGTTGAGCACGACCGCGGAGTTGTTTCGGCTGCTCGAAAGTTTCTCCGCGGCAAGCATGGAAGCGCTGGTGGTAAAGGGTCCGGCGCTGTCCGCTCGGGCTTATGGGGATCCCGGCGCGCGGCAGTATGAGGATGTGGATCTTCTCGTGCGCCAGCGCGACATCTCGCGCTTTACCGAATTGATGACCAGCGAAGGATACGAGCCGAAAGTTCCTCTCAGCGCAATCGCGGCAGGGAAGATACCGGGAGAATATCTATTCAGATGGCCACACACGTACCGGAGGGTGGAACTGCACACGGAACAAACGCTGCGCTATTTTCCGCGGCCACTTCCGGTGGAGAAATTCTTCGAACGGAAGTCTTTCGTTTCTTTCGACGCGCACGCCGCCCCAGCGCTTTCTGCTGAAGACGAGCTGTTGCTGGACTGCATCCACGGCGCAAAGCACTTCTGGGAGCGTCTATTGTGGGTCGCGGACGTTGCGGCGCTGGTGTGCCGGGAAAAGGGTCTCGATTGGGACCGGGCGTTTTCGACCGCGCGCGAAGCCGGCGCCGGGAGGATGCTGTCGCTAGGATTGCTGCTAGCGGCAGAAGTGTTCCAGGTAAAGTTGCCGGGGGAAGTTGAGAAAGTGGTTCGATCGGACCGCGGAGCGGCGCGATTGGCCGCGGAGATCGCGCGCCGGTTGCCGCCGGCTGGATATACACCGCGGACGCTCCTCGAGCGCGCATTGTTTCGAATGCGGATGCGAGGCGGGCTCTTGCCGGGAGCGGCCTACCTGTTGAGATTAACATTCTCCCCCACCGAGGAAGATTGGGCGAAGAACAACAGAGGAAAGAGGCCGCGACTCTTCGATGCGTTGCAGCGGCCGGTGCGGCTGGCGCGGAAGTACTGGCATGGCGGCAACGAATAGGGCTCCTCGC
>DASQHY010000019.1:0-6753 GCA_035631855.1 Candidatus Acidiferrales bacterium | reverse complement strand
CTCACCGGCGCGAAGAGTCTCCTGGAGGGGAAGTTCAGTCAGTGCGTCTTCGAGGAATTTCAGCGGGGAACGAAGAGCCTCAAAGGTCACAAACGCCTCACGGCAACTGCCAGGGCATGTTAGGTGGCCGCGAGAGGCGAGTCAAGACGGGCAGGCTCGCTGGCGAAGAGACAGCCAGGTTGGAGGTGATGCATATCACGACGCTCTGTGACTGAGGTCACAGCATGCGCGGGCGAGTCAGGAAAAGATATGGGCCAGGAAAGCGTGGTGGGGAATCAGGCGGGAGGTATGCGATGAAAGGGCATCGGGGCATTGCAACCATATCGAGCGCGTTGGTGGTCTGTTTTCTGGCACTGGGCCATTTCGAGCCGCAGTACTTCATGCTGCATCTGTACGAGTCCCTTCTCTATGTGAGCATCGTTCTTCTGCTGTTTTATTTTGAAGACCGATGGGCCTACATGCTCGGCATGGTGGCGCCGGCGGTGTGGCTGTTCTTGACCTACGCGACCGGTTTGCTGGGCGGGGCCATGCGGCAGTTCTCGCGGCTTCTGCACCTGGAGGGAACCAGCAACGAGGTCAGCCTGCTGGCGGGCGTTACCGCAGTCCTGTCGGTGCTGATGATCGTCTTTTGCGCGTACCGCTGGAAGCGGGAATTTGCCGGACGCGCAGAGAGCCGCAAGACCTTTCTGGTGAGTCTCGGAGTCGTAGGGCTTTACTACGCGACGCTGGTAATTTGGTTCTGGGAGATGGTTCCCGACGCCGTCACGAAGATGTAGTGGCCGGGCGAACACTTTGTGTGCAGTCCCCGGCAGGAGGCGACGAAAGCCCCTTAGGTGCGTCCCCTGCCGGGGAATTTTTTGCAAGCTTCCTGCGGTTGTATCCGGCGGATCAAACATACCTTCCCTCTGCGCCTTCCCATCTAATGATAGTGAGAGTCAGCTAGGGTAGAATTCGCGGCAGAGAGTTGTCTCCGGGAGTCGAGAGAGAGGATCAGGTGGCTGAGCTGACCGTGCTGTTTGATGGAGCCTGCGCACTCTGCCGGTCCAGCGCCGACCGGGTGCGGCGATTCGATCGCCGCGGACGAATCGAACTGCTCGACCTTCACGATCCGGAAGCGCCGCGGCGTTTTCCGCAAGTGGACCGCGAAAAAGCAATGATGTGGATGCAAGCGGTGGATGCGCGCGGACGCGTCTTCAGCGGCGTGGATGCGTGGGCCCGCATTGGATTACTGCTGCCCCAATGGAAATGGGCTGCCTGGGCGCTTCTGGTTCCCGGAGTGCGATTCGTTGCGGGAAAAGTTTATGCGTGGATCGCGCGCAACCGTTACCGCTGGAATCGCGAGAAATGCGCCGACGGAGCTTGCGCCGCACATTTTGGAAAAGACACGCAAAGCGGCAAATAAGGGGAGTCTCGCCCGCCGGCTTGCCGGTTGCTGAAATGGCCTTCTCGCTTTCTCCCTTGTAAGATCAGCCTGAATGAATTCCTGGACGCCGTCTTTTCTCCGGTGGGTTGCGGCTCCTCGACCCGCCGGCCCGCCCGGCTATCTGGTGACGCGCTGGATTTTTCTTCGCGCCCTGGGGCTGATTTACTTCTCCGCGTTTTACTCGTTCGCGTTTCAGATTCGCGGATTGATTGGCCCGCGCGGATTGCTTCCCGTAGGGGAGTACTTAGAACAAGTTGCCGGCGTGATGGGGCATGCGCGCTACTGGTACGCGCCCACGCTGCTGTGGCTGGGGAGCGGGCCGCGGGCGCTCGAGGCGCTGTGTTGGGCCGGCATGGCGGTGGCAGCGCTGCTCACGGTGAACTTCTGGCCGCGCGGAATGCTGATCGCTTGCCTGGTGAGCTTTCTTTCGATCATTGCCGCGGCGCAAGATTTTTCGGGGTATCAGTCCGACGGGATGCTCCTTTCGGCGGGATTCCTGAGCATTTTCTTTGCGCCGCCCGGATGGCGCCCCAGGTGGGGAGAAAGGCATCCACCCTCGCGGGGAAGCATGTTCCTGCTGCAATGGGTGTGGTTCACCATCTACTTCGAGTCCGGCGTGGCGAAGATCATGGGCGGGGATCCCGAATGGCGGAACCTCACGGCGATGGATGAATACTATCAGAACGGGCCGCTGCCCACGTGGATCGGATGGCACGTCCAGCATCTACCCCATTGGTTCCATGCAGGCACGACGCTGCTGACTTTGGGGACGGAACTCGGGCTGGTGTGGATGCTGTTTCTGCCGCGGCGCTTTCGCACTTTGTGTTTTCTGATCGTGACCCCGTTTGAGATCGGGATCATCCTGACGGCCAACTACACGTTTCTGAATTACCTGGTACTGACGCTGGGCTTTCTGCTCCTTGACGACCGTTTTCTGGTCCGATTCCTTCCGAAAGGATGGGCGACTGCGGCGCGGAGGAATCTGGAGAAGTCCGCCGCAGACTCATTTCAAGAAGAACGGAATGGGGCGAGCCGCCTCCGAGAATGGTTCGCGCGGGGAAGGGAAGCCGCGAGAGCGGGCGGGCTCTGGGTCAGCGGGCTCCTAATGGCCTGGGTTTTTTACGCGACGGTGGCGCTGCTGCTTCGCGGCATCTCCGGCACGGTGCCCCTTCCTACCGCTCCGGTTGTGGCGCTGGAGCCATTCCGCATTGCCAATTCCTACGGGTTGTTTGGCATCATGACGCGCGCTCGATACGAAATCGAGTTTGAAGGTTCGAACGATGGGAAGACCTGGATCGCCTATCCCTTTCGCTACAAACCGCAAGACGTGCGTGCCGCGCCGCGGATTTACGCGCCGTATCAGCCGAGGTTCGATTGGAACCTATGGTTCGCTTCGCTAGGGGGATGGCGGGAAAATCCGTTTGTCGTGCGCGCCGAGGAAGCGCTGCTGACGAATGAGCCCGACGTGCTGGCGCTGTTTGCGGGAAACCCGTTTGAGAAGGGACCTCCGCGCCAGGTGCGGGCGGTGATCTGGCAATACTGGTTCACGGATCTGGCGACGAAGCGGACTCAGGGGCAGTGGTGGCGGCGGGAGATGCTGGGGCTGTATGCGCCGACGCTGGCGCGTGATCCGGACGGGAAGTTTCTGGTGGTGGAATGGCCGCACGGGAGAATCGCGCCGCCCTAGCGCGACGCGATGGCCGGTTGGGTAAGGTTAGGAATTCCAGATTACATGGAGAATCTGCTTGCGACGGGCGGCCCATTCCTCGGAAGAGAAAAGACGTGGGGAAACCTCGATCATCCGGGGAAAGGCTTTGAAGATGGTCACGGGCGTCCAGCGGGTTCCATCACGCGTGGGGAAGCCGCGCTGGTTGAGCTCTTCCGCCATGCGATGGAGCGGGACATCCTGGATGAGGAGTTCCATCATGAACTTGAGGGCCTGCATTTCTTCGGGATTCTCTTCCAGGTGGCGGCAATCGGCAGCGACACGCAAGCCGTAGGGAACTTCTTCGAGCAGGCTGGGTGAGGGAGCAGCCTCGCCCTCGGTTTCGCGCTCCCATTCGATGGCGGCGAGTCTCCAGCCGGCCTGCGCTTTGTCCTTCAGGTATTCGAGGTCCAGAGGCTTGGTCCAAACTTCTCGAAAGCGCTCCACTTTTGGCATTGCGCCCCCTTCGAAACAAGGCTATTGATAGTTCTTCCCGCTAAGATGCGAGCATTCTTCTTGCCGTCAGAAAAATGGCGCCAAGCGGTTGAAAATGCTTCGCTTAGGTGAGGCACGCCTCCGGCACGCGGTAGAAGAAGTGCTCGATTCTGGGATAGAGGTGTTCCGCGGCGCGACAAAGCCCCTGTCAAGTTACACCTCGGGGGAAGGGCCGACGGCGGCATCTAAGGAGTGCTTTTCGGCTGAGGTCAGAACGCGGGAGGCTCCTTTCGGGAGCGTACCAAGCGCCAGGGGGCCGATGGCGATCCTGAGCAGGCGAAGGACTTCCATCCCGAGTTGGGCGAGCATGCGGCGGATATGTCGGTTCTTGCCTTCGTCCAGAGCGATCTCGAGCCAGGTGGTGCGGCCGCCACTGCGGACGATTCGAGCATTCTTTGCGCTGAGGAAGTCGCCGTCATCCGTGGAGACGCCATTCACGAGCCTTGCGAGCAACTCCGGGCCGGCGGGGCCTGAAATCTGCACGTGGTAAATCTTGTCGAGATGTGTCTCGGGCGCCAGAATGCGCGCGGCCCATTCGGAATCGTTGGTGAGGAGCAGAAGTCCCTCGCTGGCCTTGTCCAGCCTGCCGACGGGCGCAACCCAGGGCAGTTCTTTGTCCAGGAGGGAATAGACAGTGTCACGGCCTTTCTCGTCGGAAGCTGTAGTAACGATGCCGCGTGGTTTGTGCAACATGAGGTACACTCGCGGGGTTGCCGCGAGCGGACAGCCATCCACCTCGATGCGGTCGCGCCCAGGACGTACTGGGGACTCAGGGTCGCGATGGACAGCCCGATTGAGAGTGACGCGGCCCGCGCGAATCAAGAGGGACGCCTGCGACCGCGAGCAATAGCCCAGCTTGGAGAGCATCCGAGCGAGGCCGATCCGGCGGGAGGCGTTTGCGCCAGGTTTGTGCGCGGACATGCACCGATTCTAACGTGAGTTTCTGCTGGTTTGTTTATGCCTGTAACTTCTTGCACTTTAGCCTGAAATATTGATATGGATGGTGCGCACCGGAACGATTCCGGGTCTGGGAAATACAATACTCTTGCAGGGACGAGGCGAGGACGCATGAAAAGGAGCTGGCTTGGGGAGCGCGGGCACATCTGGTGGAGGTATCTGGCTGCAGGGATTGCGGCACTGTTGGTTCTTCTTTCCGTTATAGCGCGCGCGCAGAACGGCGGCGGCCGCAGCGACAAGGAAAAGGCGGAGTACCGCGCCGGCATGGAAACTTCGGACCAGAAGATCGCCGCGGAAGTGCACGCGCACTCCGAATTGGTGAAGAACCTGGAGTACCTCACCACCCATATTGGAGCGCGGCTCACCGGATCTCCGCAAATGAACCAGGCGAGCCAGTGGACACTCGAACGTTTTCGCGCGTACGGAATTGACGCGCACCTGGAAACGACGGAGATCGCATCGGCGTGGACTCGCGGAAGCGATTCCGCAGAAATCACGAGCCCCATCCAACGGCCCATCGAAATCCGGTCGGCGGGTTGGAGCAAGGCGACGCCGGGCGCTGTGTCCGGCCCCGTGGTGTCCGTGGATTTGGGGAATGCCGAGGCGATCGAGGCGCGAAAGGACAAACTCAAGGGCGCGATCGTCCTGCTGAAATTATCCGAGCGGCCGGTGACTTCCGGCGAGTCGGAAGAGAATGCCTACGATGCGGTGATCCCGCCTGCTCGAGGAGTCCCCAAGGGAGGCGCCGGCGAAGGGCGCTTTGGCGCGTTGACGAAGACCATGAAGGCGCTCACGGAGGCGGGCGTGGCTGCCGAATTGCTGGACAGCGGAAAGATCGACAACCTGTTCAACATGGGCGGGTTTGGCGGGGGAGGCAGCTATAAGCCCTCTGACGTTCCCCGGGCATTTCTCACCCACGAAGATTTCGCGTTGTTGCAGCGGTTGGCGAAGGACAGCCCTGTCACCATGAAGGTGGCTCTGAACGGAACGTTTAGCGCGGGGCCGGCGCCGGTATCTATCACCGTCGCGGAAATCAAGGGGAGCGAACTCCCCGACGAGCGCGTGATTGTCGGCGGACACCTGGATTCCTGGGACCTCGGGCAGGGCGCGCTTGACAACGGCACGGGAGCGATGGCCGTGCTCGAAGCGGCGCGCACGCTGAAGGCGCTGGGCTGGAAGCCGAAACGCACGCTGACGTTCATTTTGTTTACGGGTGAAGAAGAGGGCGGCACCGGCTCACGGCTCTATGTCAAGAACCACGCAACGGAATTGGCGAAGATAGACGCCGTGCTGGTTCACGACACGGGCACAGGGAAAGTCTTCAGCATCGCTTTGGAAGAGCTGTACGAGACCGCTCCCCTGATGGAAGAGATTTACCGTCCGCTGCGCGAAGTGTTTGACCTCGAGCCACTCAGCACGCGTTACTTCGGCTCCTCCGACCACGTGCTGTTTCTCCGCGAAGGGGTGCCGGCATATTTCTGCGTCCAGCGCCCGGCGCACTACGGAGAAGCGCATCACAGCCAGGCGGACACCTTCGACAAAGTGGTTCCCGAAGAAATCAACGAAGGCGCGGCGTTGCTGGCCGCGTGGATGTGGAATGTTTCGGAGATGCCGATTGCTCTTCCCCACCACGCGCCGGCGCGAGACGAACAGAGGCCAGGCCAGTAGAGGCGAAATGCCGGCGGGGCTGCTTGTACCGGCTGATTGTTCAGACTTCGCCGACGGCCACTTTGACGAGTTGCTTGCCGGTGTTGGAGCCGCGCATCATGTCGAAGAAGGCGCGGGGAGCGTTTTCCAGCCCATCCACAATCTCTTCGCGGTACTTCAGCTTTCCTTCTTTGAGCCACTGGCCCAGTTGCATGATCCCTTCCATGAAACGCGGAGCGTAATCCACGACCAGAAATCCTTCGATTTTTGCGCGGCTGACAATCAACTGCGACAACAGGCGCGGCCCCATCTCCGGCTTTTCCAGATTGTACTGGGAAATCTGGCCGCAAATGGCGATGCGGGCCTTGACGTTGAGCAGCGTCATTACCGCATCCGTGATTTTCCCGCCGACGTTGTCAAAATAAACGTCGATACCGTTGGGGCAGAGTTCCTTGAGCTTGGCGCGATAGTCGTCCACGGTTTTGTAGTTGAATCCCGCATCGAAGCCGAGTTCCTTGGTGATGTA
>DASQHY010000018.1:0-5888 GCA_035631855.1 Candidatus Acidiferrales bacterium | reverse complement strand
ATTGATAATCGAGCCGGAGCCGCGCTGGCACATTCCCGGAGCCACCAGCTTCATCAGGAGAAACGTGCTCTTCAAATTGATCTCCACCATCTTGTCGAATTGTCCTTCGTCCACCTCCAGGCACGGCCCCTGCGCGATGTTTGTGGCCGCGTTGTTCACGAGGATGTCGATTCGCCCGAACTCCTGCGTAGTCGAATCGACCAGGTTCCGGATTTGATCGCTCTTGCCGATATGGCAGGCGACGGGTTTCACACCCGAGCCGATTTCACGGGCCACTGGATCGAGCGTCTCCTGTTTGCGTCCGCAGATCACCACTTTCGCGCCCTCGCGCACGAACACCTCGGCAATCGCCCGTCCAATGCCGCGGCTGGCTCCGGTAACAATCGCCACTTTGTCTTTGAGAATGCTCATTGGCGCCATTCACCTTTTCATCAAATTAGGGCAGGCGTGGACGCCTGTCCTGCTGCATTGCTCGACGAGGCGTCATTATATAGAATGCCGCAGCATGTCTGCGGAAATAACGCCCGCCGCCCCAACCGCTTCCGGCGAGTCCCGGCAATCGTTGCGCTACGCCTGGTATGTGGTCGGCGCTCTGACTCTGGCGTACGTCTTCTCGTTTATCGATCGTCAAATCTTCAGCCTGCTGGTGGGCCCGCTGCGCCGCGACCTGCACATCAGCGACACGCAAATCAGTCTGCTGCAAGGGCTCAGCTTTGCCTTGTTCTACACATTCTTCGGGATCCCGATTGGGCGGCTCGCCGATATTCACAGCCGCCGGTTGATTATCGCGCTGGGTATGCTGTTGTGGAGCTTGCTCACCGCCGGTTGCGGGCTGGCGCAAACTTTTGCGCAGATGTTGTTCCTGCGAATGGGCGTGGGCGTGGGCGAGGCAGCTCTTTCGCCGGCCGCCTACTCTCTGATCACAGATTATTTCCCCCGCAGGCGGCTGGCCACGGCCATCAGTGTCTATTCCATGGGTATCTACATCGGCTCGGGCCTTTCATTTCTGGTCGGTGGGCTTGTCGTGGGCTACGCCTCCACCAGAGCCACCTGGACCCTTCCGCTGCTGGGCACAGTCCGTTCGTGGCAGCTCATTTTTTTGACGCTCGGTCTCCCGGGCGCTGTCCTAGCACCGCTGCTCTTCACGGTCCGTGAACCGGACACGCGTCGTGCAAGAGTGCAGCGCCTGGTTGTTCCTCTGCGGCAGGTCATCTCTTACATCCACAAGAACCGCGGCACGTTCCTGCTCCACAACGTCGGATTCGGCCTGCTTTCGCTGGGAGCGTATGCGGGCGGGGCGTGGATTCCGGAATTCTTCCACCGCCACTTTCATTGGAATATCCGGACTGCCGGGATTGTTTTCGGCGCCAACGTAGGAGTGTTCGGCAGTTTGGGGATCATCGGCGCTGGATGGATTGCGGATCACCTGCGTTCGCGTGGACGCGCCAACGCCAACTTGTTTGTGGGCGCGATGGTCGCGATTCTGTTGATCCCCATCAACTGCGCGGCATTTTTGTCGTGGTCCCCCGTCTGGGCCGCCGTGTTTCTGGCCCCTTTATGCCTGCTGTCGGCAGCGCCTTTCGGCATCGCCCCTGCGGCCATTCAGGAAATGATGCCTGCCGATATGCGCGGACAGGCATCCGCCATTTATCTGTTTATCCTAAATCTCATCGGACTCGGCATCGGGCCGACGGCCATTGCGGTCTCCACGCAATACATCTTTCGGCGGGATGATGCCGTCCACTATTCGCTGGCTCTCGTGACGAATGTTGCATGCGCGCTTGGCGGCTTGCTCCTCTATTGCGCGCTAAAGCCGTTTCTCGCCAGCCTCGAACGCTTGCGTGTCTGGAACCTGGGCCAGGCATCATTGGCATCCAAGGAAGGAAACTAGATTCTCGAGGGCCGGAGACGTCTATCTATGGCGAAGATCGAAACTGTCCGGGGCCCCATCGACTCTGCAGGACTGGGTACCACACTGATGCACGAGCATGTCTTCGTGCTGGATACGGAAATTCTGCAGAATTATCCTGAAGATTGGGGCGAAGAGGAAAAGCGCGTCGCCGACGCCGTGGTACGGCTCAACGAGCTGAAGTCGCGCGGCGTGGATGCCATCGTGGACCTCACCGTGATCGGCTTGGGGCGTTACATCCCGCGGATTCGGCGGATTGCGCAACAAACGCAAATCCACATCATCGTCGCGACGGGCGTCTACACCTATTGCGACCTGCCCTTTTATTTCCATTTTCGCGGCCCCGGAACCGTCCTGGGCGGGCCGGAGTTGATGACCGACATGTTTGTCCGTGACATCCACGAAGGCATCGCCGGCACGGGCGTGAAGGCTGGAATCCTGAAGTGCGCTACCGACGAACCCGGCGTCACAAAAGACATCGAGCGCGTTTTGCGGGCCATCGCGCAGGCACATCGGCGGACGGGAGTTCCCATTTCCACGCACACGCACGCGCACAAGCGAGTCGGCCTGGATCAGCAGCGCATCTTCCGGGAGGAGGGCGTGGATCTTTCCCGCGTCGTCATCGGTCATTCCGGGGACACCACGGATCTCGCTTACCTCGAGGAACTCATACGCAACGGTTCGTACATCGGCATGGACCGCTTCGGCATCGACACCATCCTCTCGTTCGAGGATCGCGTCAACACCGTGGCGGAGATGTGCAAGCGGGGACACGCGGGGAAAATGGTGCTGTCGCACGATGCGGCATGCTACAACCATTGGCTGCCGGAGCGGCCCCTGCCTGCCATCCTCCCCCGCTGGCATTACTTGCACATCCACAATGACGTGATTCCGGCGCTGAAGCGAAAAGGCGTCACGGACGCGCACTTGCACACCATGCTGGTGGAGAACCCACGGAAGATTTTCGAGAAGCAGGGCTCCTATTAAATGCCGGTGATTCAGCCATTCGACCAATCCGGTGTTGTGCGCGGGAAGGACGGGATCGCGCGCTATCAGAACCGCCCGCAATCTCTGGTGGAAATGCTGCGAAGCTCCGTCGAGAAATCGCCGCAGAGCGAGGCGATTGTCGAAGTGGGCGGCGAGCGGATTACCTACCGCCAGTTGTGGGATCGCTCGGCACGCGTGGCCGGCGGCTTGCAAGCCCTGGGTCTCCGGCGGGGTGACCGCGCAGCCATCCGTCTCGGCAACACCCTCGACTGGTGCCTGGCCTTCTTCGGCATCCAGATGGCCGGTGCGATCGCCGTCCCGGTGAACACGCGCTTCAGCGAAACCGAAGCGGGATACGTCGTAAGCGACTCGGAGAGCAAGTTTGTGTTTCTGCCGAAGGAGCGCTTGCCGGACGGGCCTCCAATGGTTGAAGAGAATCTGCAGCGGAACGATATCGCCGCCATTTTCTACACCAGCGGGACAACCGGGTTTCCGAAGGGCTCGATCACTACCCACGAAGCGTTCCTCTCGAACACCGAGACCTGCCGGCGCGTGTCCGCCACCGGCAATCAAAGCTTGCGCAACTTGGTCTCCGTGCCGCTGTTTCACGTGACCGGATGCAACAGCCAATTGCTGCCGACCTGTGAGAGCGGCGGCACGACGGTAATCCTCCCGACGTTCCAGGTACAGACCTTCCTGCAGGTAATCCAGTCGGAGCGCATCGACATCGTTACATCGGTCCCGGCGATTTTCTGGCTGGCCATGAATCAGCCGAACTTCGGCGAGATTGAAAAGTCCAGCGTGCGCTGGGCCACTTACGGAGGAGCGCCGGCTCCGCCCGACTTGGTGTGCCGGATTGCCGAAGCTTTTCCCAATGCCCGCACCGGGAATGGATTTGGACTCACGGAGTCGTGTTCGGTGGCAACCTTTTTGCCGCATGAATACACGCGCTTGCGCGCGGAGACCGTAGGTTTTGCCGCGCCGGTGGTGGACTTGCGGCTGAGGCGCTGCATGGCCGACCCCGATGCAGGTGAGCTCCTGATCCGCGGGCCCAACGTTGCCAAGGGCTATTGGAACAAGCCGGAAGCAACCGCGCAAACCTTTGCGGATGGCTGGCTGCACACGGGCGATGTGGCGCGGATCGACGAACAGGGTTTTGTCACCATCGTGGACCGCATCAAAGACATGGTGAACCGCGGGGGAGAAAACGTTTACTGCGTGGAGGTGGAGAACGTGCTGGCGGCGCACCCCGCGGTGTTCGAAGCCGCGGTGGTCGGAGTGCCCGACAAGATGATGGGCGAGAAAGTGGGCGCGGTGATTGTGACCAAGCCCGGGAGCAAGGCCGAGCCCGGAGAAATTCTGGAATTTGCCAGGACGCGGCTCGCGGATTTCAAAATTCCCCAATATGTGATCCTGCGGAGCGAAATGCTGCCGCGCAATCCGGGCGGCAAGGTTCTGAAAGGGCCCTTGCGGAAGATTGAGGATTGGGGAAAGCCGTTATTCTAATCCCCGAATGACAGGAACGGCGATGGCCTTCATTGAAAATCAAGGCGCAAAAATTTATTGGGACGAACAGGGGCAGGGCGCTCCGGTTTTGCTGATCATGGGGCTGGGCTACCCGTCCCTGATGTGGTACCGGACGCGGCCCGTCTTGAAGAGCAAATACCGCACCATCACTCTGGATAATCGTGGCGTTGGCCGGAGCGAGCTGCCGCCGGGACCGTATCCGATTCCGTTGATGGCCTCCGATGCGGCCGCGGTTCTCGACGCCGCCGGCGCCGAGAGCGCGCATGTGTTCGGGATTTCCATGGGCGGCATGATCGCGCAGGAGTTTGCGCTGCAATATCCGAAGCGAGTCCGTTCTCTGATTCTCGGCTGCACGGCATCGGGCGGGCCGCACGCGGTCCGCGCGGAAGCGGATGCCACGCAGATGGTGATGATGCGCGCGAAGATGTCCGCCGAGGACGCCGCCGAAGCTGCCGTGCCGTTCATCTACGATCCGGGCACTCCGCGCGCGCGGATTGACGAAGACATCGCCATGCGCCGGCCGTGGTTCCCCCGCGCGGAAGCTTACCAGGCGCAATTGCAGGGAATCCTGGCCTGGGAGGCGTACAGCCGCTTGCCGCAAATCACCGCGCCCACGCTGGTGATTCACGGCGAGAACGACCGGCTCGTGCCGCCGGGCAACGGCAGATTGATCGCGGAGAGAATTCCCGGGGCCAAGCTGGTGATGATTCCGAACGCCAGCCATATTTTTTCGACCGACCAACCCGAAGCGGCCCATCAGGCGGTTTTGGAATTCCTCGACGCGCAGGCTTGATCTGCCCGGCCGAATGCCAACAGCCTGCGACGAGGAGAAACAAATTTACTGATTCCCGCTCTTCCGCGGAGCCCTGGTTTCGGCGGAGTCTGCACGAGGGGTCATGGAGACGACGACATACTCGCGCTCCTTATCGTCTGCTTCGGGGACCCGGAGGATCAACGTGTCCTTCTTAATGCGAAACTCCGCCGTCTCTCCTACCGGCAGAAGGATGGGGTGCTTTTCGTCTCTTGGCCGAATCCGGTAAATGATCCGGTCTGATTGAAGCACGTATTCCTGGCAGAGCACCTCATGGGTTTTCTTGTTCTCACCATCGGTGCCCAGGATTTCTCCTTTGAGGGTCTTGCCGCCTTTTTGGGCGTAGCCACAAGACGAAGATTCCATCTGGACCAGAACGCCCTTTTGGTAGGAGGGCCTATCTTTCGCTTGCGCCGCACAACCCGCAATCAGGATGGCAATAAGGATTCTGCCTTTCATAGTGGTCTCCCTGTCCCGCAGCCTTGGCTGCGCTGTCTATAAAGGGAAACGGGTGGGCATTTTGATTGGCGGTCGGTAGCGAGATTTGTCCAAACGGTCACCAGGAAAACCCTCAGTTCTCTTAGGGTTCAAAACATCGAAAGCAAGGCCCGCACGGCTTCTGCGAACTCCGGCTCCGGGGTAATCAGGCTCACA
>DASQHY010000017.1:0-20071 GCA_035631855.1 Candidatus Acidiferrales bacterium | reverse complement strand
AGCAATACGGGGGGTGTATACTCCCGCCAATCTCGAGGATGCTCGAGACCCCTTCATGCCAAGCTTCAGTCCAGCCATTGCCGGGCTTGCTTCCTGGGGATGTTTCCTGCTGGTCGGCGGATTCTTCGCCATCGTTTTTTGGGGAATGCTGACCCGGCGAATCCGGCTGAATGGCTTGCTCGACGGGGACCGAACCGACGGCGCCACGCTCACCACGTCGTTCAGTCCCGGGCGGGCGCAGCTCTTGCTGGTTACATTGGCTTCGGCCCTCTATTTTCTGGTTCAGGTCATACGGAACCCCAGCGCTTTTCCGAGCGTTCCACTGGCTCTTCTCTTGGCATTCGGAGGGAGCAATGCCGCTTATCTTGGCGGCAAGGCATACTCGCTGTTGTATCGCAGTGGCGCAAACAATCCCAGAAGGAGGAAAGCATGAAATACGTCGGATGGATCGGCCTGGTGATCGCAGTGATTCTGGCAACGATCATTTACTTCCTGCCGGCAACGGACCATGAAACAAAACTCAAGCTCGCCTTCTCCTACAGCGTTCTGATTCTGTTGTTCTTCTACGGGATCATCGTGTTGCTGCTGATGGCGGCGGGCAAGATTGACCTCACTCATCTGTTGAGCGAGCACGGCGGAGGCGCCAGCATGTCGCGCTTCCAATTGCTCATCTTTACATTCGTAATCGGACTTAGCTTCTTCCTCCTAGCCACGGAAGGGAAGGGAGCTTTTCCGGAGGTTCCTGCGGGCGTGCTGGCTCTGCTGGGTATCAGCGCCACTACGTACGGGGTCAGCAAGGGCATTCAAGCCGGGACGGACGCTCCCGCGAAGGGCGATGATGGAGCTTCGGGGAAAGGAAAGAGTTGATGATTCTTATCGTGAGGCAAGGAGGCCGATATGCCTAAATCCAACTCCGGTTCGAAGCACATCATGGCCCGGCACGTGGCTCCCTTCGCGCCCGTGGCTATCGCCGCGCTGATGAGCAGTGCGCTTCTGGGTCCTAAAGCGGGTGCACCTGGCGCGGTCGTGCCCCCAGGGGGACCTGTTCCGGTAGCCTGCGAAGAAGTGCAGGATTTTGAAGATTGCCACTCTCGCTATCCTGCCGGCTGCACCCAGGGATCAGGTAAACCCAACTACGACGCGTACCTGAATGTGCTGAAAAACCAATTAATCCCGCCCGCTTCGGTGAACCCCGTAAAGTTCCTGACGTCCAAGGCCGACTACGCGCAATTGGACAAGGCCATCCCGGCCCAATTGGCCAGCAAGAACCACCTCACCTTCAAGGATGCGCTAATCCAGGCCGGAGAAACGCAGCCCACCGGTTTGATCGGCTATCTGTTCTATGTCAAAGCCGAGGGCGCGGAAAGCAGCAACTGCCAGTTGCCGCAGGACCAGGCACTCAGAGATATTGACTATCACATCGGCATCGGATTCGATCAGAGCCTTGCCGCACAACTCGTCGCTAAGAAAAAAGTGCCTGCGCACTCGCTCTCCAGCAACGCCGTGATTGTGGAGATGACTCCGCACTTTCGCGCCAACTTCGAAGAGGGAAAATGGACTGTACCTGAACTGACCAACGTCCTGGGAAGAAAAGTCAAGGTCGTCGGCCAGTTGATGGTGGACAACGAGCATAATCTCAGCTCGCAGAATTGCGCCATGGCAAAATCCGCCGGCGACTTGGCATCGTGCTGGAGGATGTCCGTCTGGGAATTGCATCCTGTGATCAGCTTCCAGGTTTGCAAGACCGATGCCTGCACCCAGAATTCCACCGATTGGGTGGAGCTCGATCAGTTCGGGCACTAATCCCTGCGGGCGCGGAAATCCAATCCGCGCCCGCAAATACGGCGGGCCTTAACGAGAAGTTTGCAACCAGCCGTCGAGGTCGGTGACGCTGTGAAGAATCCCGAGCGCCCCGAGTTCTCGCAGGCGCGCGCCGCGTTGGCGGCGGGCCTCGCTGCGGAGCGGCAAGACGCCGACAAACGGCACACGTGCCTCGCGCGCGGCGATCGCGTCATCGATGTTGTCGCCGATATACAGGGCGGTAGCGGCGTCGCGCCCATTGAGAATTTGCAGCAGTCCATCGGGCGCCGGCTTGGAGCGCGCCACGTCGTCCATGGTAACGATGCGCCGGAAGTGCTCGCGCGCACGCGAGCGCTCCAGCGTGTAGCGCAGTTCCTGCTGCGTCCGCCCGGTAAAAAGCGCCAGCTCGAACTTTTTCGCCCAGCGTCTGATTTGCGCCGGCGGAATCAGCCAGCGCTCGCGGAGAACGTTGCCATTTCCGTTGCTGCCCCAGTAGAAAACCTGGAACTGGTGCTTCACCTCGTCGTAGCTGACCTCCCGCCCCAGCGAGTAGATCCAGTCTGTAGTCAATCGCCAGTCATCGTTGTAGCCGGGACGGTTTTTCCATTCATGAATTTCGCGATAGCTTGCGCGGCGTCCTGTGAAATGGCGTACCGTGTCCAGAATGGAGCGGTGAAACGACCCTCTAACGTCGACCAGCACTCCATCCACGTCGAAGATCAGGACTTCCGGGTGAGCTACTCCTTCCGATTTTCGCGCGCGCATGCGACCCCGCATCTTATTTCTACGATTTGCTCCCGCCTCTAGGATAGCAGCCCACCACACGCAGAAAGGAAGTAAGTTCGGAGAGATGGGCCAGGGCTTCTCGGCCGGGAGAAGTGTCCGGACGTCCCAGGAACTCCACGTAGAAGCGATACTCCCAGGGACGCCCCCGCCAGGGACGCGACTCGATCTTCGCCAGGCTGATGTCGCGCAGCGCAAATACGGCCAGACAGCGGAACAATGATCCCGCCACGTCGCGCGTTCCGAAGACGATGAACGTCTTGTTGGCGCCTGGACGCGAGTACTTCGAGCGGCGCACCAGGAGGAAGCGCGTGAAATTGCCGCGATCATCCTCGATGTTCCGCGCAAGGATGCGCGCCCCGTACGCCCGCGCTGCTGCACGCCCCGCGATTCCCGCGGCATCGCGCCGCCCTTGCTCCATAATGGATTTCACGCTCCCCGCCGTGTCATACGCAGCCACCGGCCGCAGGGTCTTGTGGCGCGCGAAAAATCTCCGGCATTGCGCCAGAGCCAAGGGATGCGAATGCACTTCGCGCAAATCGCGCATGCCAACGCCCGGCGGCGCAATCAACATGTGTTCGATGCGCAGCTTGTATTCCGCCTCCACCCAGAAGCGGTGCTCCAGCAAGAGGTCATAGTTTTCGTACACGGGTCCCGCGAGAGTGTTCTCGATGGGAATCACGGCGCGCTCGACCTTCTTTCGCCGCAATGCTTCAAAGACGGCGCTAAAGGATGGGCAGCAGAGGATCGAGGCACGCCCAAGCAGCCGCTCCGCCGCTTCCTCGCTGAAGGAGCCCGGTTCGCCCTGAATGGCCACGCGCATGCGCTTCATGGCGCAAAACTCGCCACAGCTACCGCCGCCGTTTCCATCTGCTTGCCCTCGGCGGCCAGGTAGGGCGCGAGCGATCGCATCATTTCATCGAATTGCTCGAGCGTCAGCGATTGCGCGCCGTCGGAAAGCGCGGCCTCCGGAGCGTGATGTACTTCGACAATCAGGCCGTCGGCGCCCGCGGCCACCGCGGCGCGCCCGAGCGGCGGCACGAGCGATCTCCTCCCGCTCGCTTGGCTCGGGTCCACCACTACGGGAAGGTGCGTCATCTCGCGCAGCCGCGCCACCCCGCCGAGGTCCAGGGTGTTGCGCGTTTGCGTCTCGAAAGTGCGGATGCCGCGCTCGCAAAGAATTACGTCGGGGTTTCCCTCCGCCACGATGTATTCCGCGGCCAGCAGCAATTCTTCCAGAGTGGAGGACATTCCACGTTTGAGCAGCACGGGCTTGCGCAATGCTCCCACGCACCGCAGGAGAAAATAGTTCTGCATATTGCGCGTCCCGATCTGCAAGATATCCGCTACGTCGCAGACAGCGTCCAGATGCTCGACGGCCATCACCTCAGTGACAATCTTCAATCCGGTTTCACGGCGGGCCAGCGCCAGCAGACGCAATCCTTCCTTGCCGAGTCCCTGAAATGTGTAAGGCGAGGTGCGCGGCTTGAACGCGCCCCCGCGCAGCACCCGCGCCCCTGATTGCTTCACTGCATGAGCGATGCGCAGTATCTGTTCCTCCGATTCTACGGCGCACGGCCCGGCCATCATCACGAAATGACCTCCCCCGATGGCGACGTCGTCGGCCACGCGGATTATGGAGGGCTCGCGGCGCAGGCTGCGGCTCACCAGTTTGTATGGCTCGGTAATGGGCACCACGCTCTCCACGCCCGGCAGGCCTTCGAAAAGGGGCTTGTACCCGGCCACATCCACCGCTCCCACGGCGCCGAGGGTGACCGGCGTGCCTTTCTGGATCCAATGCGGCTTCAATCCGAGCTCCCTGATTCGGCGGCACACCGCTTCGATTTGTTCGCGCTCTGCCTCTTGCGTCATCTGGATGATCATGGCCGTATGCTCTCCTTGGAAAATAAAAAAGGCCCACTCCGTCCGGGAGTGGGCCGAGAATTCCTGAGTTTGGATTCTCTCTAGCCGCCCACCCCCGCGCAGCTCCAATAAAAGAACACAAAGGCCGTAAATCGCCAGCCGGCGTGGTGGAAGGTGGTCGTCTTCGGGCTAGAGTTCATAAAGCGGAAGTATTGTACCGCCTTCGTAGAGGTTGTCCAGCAAGAAAATCCCCGGCGGCAAAGACGACAGATATGCCTCGTTTTACCGGCGCGCTGACCGGCGGGGCCAGCGAGCCTCAACGGTGGTGGTCAGACCACCGCGCGGCGTGAAGTCGCCCCGAACCGTGCACCAGACGGGTTTGGCGGCTTCCACGATATCGCGCAAAATGCGGTTGACGGCATTTTCGTAAAAAATTCCAAGGCTGCGATACGCCAGGAGATACATCTTCAACGCCTTCAGTTCGAGGCAAAGTTTCTTCGGCTGGTATTCGATCGTAATGGTCCCATAATCGGGAAGACCGGTCTTCGGGCAGACCGAAGTGTATTCCGGGTAGCGCGTGGTAATGGCATAACCGGGGAATTGGTTGGGCCAAGTCTCCAGCCGGGGCAACTTGGCGCGAATCCCCGCGCGTGCATGTTCTGCGGTGTAATTCGACATTCGCTCTCCTGAGATTATTCTACATGCTGGAGGATGTCGCGCGAGAAATTCCCTTTTCCTGCGAGTGTGCTACTTCAAGAGTTCGATTACCAAGAGTTCTGCCGCTCGCTGGACCGCCGGAGTACGTCTCGCCGGCCTATGGGCTGGGTGTGCCTTGAAGAATGAAGAATCAGGAACAGACCCGTTGACACGGCCGACGCCATTAAAGATGCTTGTTTTTCAGGAAGCTTTCGATGTAAAGAACGACGCCGCGCCGTTGTTCATCCGTGGCGGAACGCAACCTCCCGCCGACGTTTCGAACGATCTGCTCGCGCGTCAGACTGCGTTCAGCAAGGGGAAGGCCGTTCGACAGCGGCTTGTCGCCGCGCTCATTGTGGCAACTGGCGCAACGCTTCACGAAGAGTTCCCGACCCATTGCCAACAGCTCAGCGTTCTTCCGAGCGTCATCCGCTGCTACAGATGTCCCGGACTGTTGGGGCGCCGGTGTCTCCCTTGGGACAGCGGAATAGCCCAAGACGAAAAGCGCTACGGTCCCCACAATCGTTCGAATCGCCGTCTTCATGGCCGCCTCCCTCGCGAGGTCTTCACCACGAATGCTTATCTTACTCCGGCGGAGTCCCAAGATGAAAACCGTCAATCTCCGCCCTTAACGGACACCGCCCTCCCTCAAGTAGACGGACGCTTCGGGAAATTGTTTCGAGAAATTGGAAACAGGACAGCGGCAACAGCCAGGTTTCTTTGGTCTGAAACGAGGCAATCGGTTGCGTGATCAGGCCTGCGCAACCGGCGTTGGAACCGGCGGCTCGATGCCGCGCCACCCGACTGCCTGGCCCTGGACTGCGCCCATCACGGAGCGGAACAGCACGATGTACATCATTTGCCGGTAGTAAAAGCGCTGCAGAAGAAGGGGCCAGAGGAGCGTCCAGTCTTCCTTCTTCTCCAGGGCGAAGGCGATCACGCACGTCAGCAAGTCAATCAGCATGAATCCGGCAAAGAAGATCAAGGAGCGCTCAACGTCTTGCGCGGTCCAGAGCTGCGGCATGCGCGTGATGCGGAATTGCGCCAAACCCCACAGCACGAGCGAGCTCAGGAACATCAGGTCGATCAGCGGGGAAACCAGCGGGAGCAGAAGCTGGAAGATGAAAACGTTCGGCAGAGCGATCCAGCCGAGGGTCCCGTATTTCCAACGGAACAGCATGTCTTTGTGTTTCCAGACCGATTGGAGTGTCCCGAAGGTCCAGCGGAACCTCTGCCGCACCAGCGCCTCCGCGGTTTCCGGCGCCTGCGTCCACGCAATAGCCTCTTCATCGTAGCCGATGCGCCAGCCCGCGCGCCGGATGGCGATGGTCAGATCGGTATCTTCGGCAACGGTGTCGGAGGTGAACCCACCCGCGGCGCGGATGGCTTCCACGCGCCACGCCCCCAAAGCTCCGGGGACCACGGTGATGCAATTCAACAGATCAAATGCGCGCTTTTCGAGATTTTGGCTCGTGATGTACTCGAGGGCCTGCCAGCGCGTCAGCCAGCTCAAGCGATTGCCGACTTTGATGTTTCCAGCGATGGCGCCCAGCTTGGGGTCCTTGAAGTGGCGCAACAACTTGCTCACGGCGTCGCTTTCGACCGCCGTGTCGGCATCAATGGTGACCACAATCTCGCTGCGGGCGTCATGGAGCGCTCGCGCGAGTGCCGCGGATTTGCCGCGGTTTTCCTGGTGGATAATGTGCACCCGCGGATTCGCGCCGAAATGTTGCTCCAGAAGCTCGCCGGTGCGGTCCGCGGAGCCGTCATTCACCACGATCACTTCCAGATCCGCGTAGTCGGAGTCCAGCGCGGCCTCCACAGTCTCGACGATCACGTCCTCTTCGTTGTGCGCCGGAATCAACACGCTCACCGGCGATAACGTTTCCTGCGGTCCACCAGGATTGGGCCGCAGTTTCTCGATCAGCGCCAACAGACCGACAATCAGCGCCCGTCCGCTCACCAGGACAATCCCCAAGATGAAAATGTAGGCCATGCCCAATCTCAACCAGGAATAGACCGTGAAGATGACGCTGTCGGCGCGCGCCGCGAACTGTTCATTGGGAGTGATCGGAACCATCACTTCGGCACGCGCCCTGCCGATCAAATCGCTCACGGATACCAATTGATAGCCCTGTGCCCGCAAACGATCAATGATTTCGGGCAGGGCCGCCACTGTGTGGCTGCGGTCACCGCCGCCATCATGAAGCAAAACGATATTCCCTTTTGGGGCCTGGCGGATGACTTCGGAAACGATCTGCTCGGTGGGAGGCAAGCCCCCGGTAGGCAGACCCCAGTCGTGCGGATCAATCCTGGAGCCGACCAGCAGGTAGCCCATTTCCTGCGCGATGGGCAGCATCTTCACTTCGTCGGCTGTCTCGGGCTGCTGATCGATTCCATAAGGCGGGCGGAACAGCGTGGTCTTGAGCCCGAGGGTGCTTTCGAACAGCCGTTCGCACAAGTTGAGCTGCCAGCGCACCTGGGTGCGGGAAATATCCTCGAAAGGCGGGTGAGTGAAGGTGTGGTTGCCGATTTCCTGGCCCGATTCCACAATTCGCTTGAGCAATCCCACGTTCTTGCTGGCTTGTTCTCCAACGATAAAGAATGTTCCGGTGGCCTGCTTCTGCTTGAGAACGTCGAGAATCTTCGGCGTCCAATCCGGGTCGGGGCCGTCATCGAAGGTCAAAGCAATTTTTTGGGGAAGCGCGCCAATTTGCTCGATCCGGTAGGAGAGGGGATAGACTTCGTAGGTTTCGTCGACGATGGAATCGGTGGCCGCGTCGTATTGGAAGGACCTCTTCCCTTTCTTTGGCGTGTCTGTAACCGTCCAGACGTCGCCTGCTCCTTCCAAGATCAAGTCCGGCCCGGGAGGCAGGTCGTTGAGTTTCGCGCGGACGGCGTCATCGGCATTCTTGACATCCCAAATCGGCCAGATGGAAGAGTCACCCAAGCCCAGCCGCCATAGCGCGGTTCCTTGCACGCCGGCGCGCTCGCTCGCCCGGAGTTGGTTGTAGGCGGTGACCCCGTCGAGCATCCAGACCTGATGAACATGATTGTTGTCGTCCGTGTAGGAGAAGTGCGGATTCAGCGAGTCGGAGTCGAATTCCATTTCCGATTCGGATTCGTAAGCCCGCAGCAGCGCTCCCTGCACGCTCAGAGCCTCGGCAGGCTTCTGCCGTTTGGCATGGGGCACTTCCTCCCAATCGTATCCATAGTTGGCGATGGCCATCACAATCTTGGAAGGAGGAACCTCTTTCAGGCGCTCCTTCACGTTTTCCAGGAACCAGTCCTGCGCGGCGATGGGGCCCGGCGCGGACGACGGAAAGTGCTGGTCGTAGTTCATCAGGATGATGGCGTCGCAATGTTTGGCGAGAGATTCATAATCGAAGCTCAGGTTTCGCGGGGGCAAGGAGATCATCAGCTTCAGTCCGGCGGCATGCAGCGCCGCTCCGGCCTCGGAAACGAGTTGCCGGAAATGCACCTGGCTGGCATCGGGGATATCTTCAAAATCAAACACGATGCCGGCCTGATGCTCCAGTTGGGCGTACTGCACCAGCCCCTGCGCCAACTTCTGGCGGGATGCGCGATTGGCCATAAATTGCGTCATCTCTTTCGTCCGCCAGGCCTCCCCGTCGAAGTTGTTGATCAGACCCATCATGGGCAGTTCGATTTTTTCCTTGTCTCCTTTTTCCTTCTCTTTTTCCTTCTGTGCCCGCAGCCAGATGTGCAGCTTATCCGCCTCCACGATGCGCGCCGCGTCGGCCGGTGAAACCGTCAGCGATTGGTTGGTGTTGTAATCAATCACGGTGAGCGAGCCATCCGCATTCACCGCGTGAAGCTGCTCGGGAATCAACAGGTCGATGTCTCTGTAGTGGTTCTGGAGAGACGCAAGGCTGCTGGGATCCCAGCTCACATAAAACGCCGCGCGAAGCGGGTCATACTGCTGGGGGACTTTGCCGAGCGCCGCGACGCGGCGTTTCCGGCCCTGCCGCGCGGGTGGCTTGCCGTTGACCTTCTGGCGCAGCGCGTGATAGGCGCTGCGCGTGTCCGGGATCAGATTGGGTAGGTCGGGTTTCTTCACCACGCTGACAAAAAAGATGACCAGCAACACCGTAAACAAAGCGCCGCTGGCCTCCAGCACGCGCCGCGTGCGCCGCCAGCGCCGGCGGTCCTCATCATAGAAAATGGGTTTGCGATCGCGCATAGCTTTCTGCCGAGGCCGCTGCCCCGTGCAGCTCTACCAATCTATCATACCGCGTTGAGGTCCCCGACCCTCCTTAGGGTAAGATGCGGACTTCACATGACCCGATGGCGCTGGCATCTCTTGTTTGCCGCACTGGTGGGCGCCGGGCTCCGCCTGTTTTTCGTGTTGCGTTGCCCCGCGGAATCCGGCGATGCCCCGGTTTACGAAGCCCTCGCCGCCAACTGGCTCCAGCACGGAAGCTACGCGCTGCTGCTCGATGGGCGCATCATTCCCGTGGATATTCGCGTCCCCGGCTACCCCGCGTTTCTTGCGATCCTCTACACTCTCACCGGCCGCACCGGCACGGCCGCGCGTTTGTGGGTGATGCTTGCACAAATCGTCGTTGACCTGGGAACTTGCTTCCTCGCAGCCGTGCTCGCGGGCCTGCTCTCGCTCAGGGCGGATGGACGATCCTGGCCGCATCGTGTTTTTGCGGCGGCCCTCTGGCTTGCGGTGACTTGTCCCTTCACCGCCAATTACACGGCCGTGCCTCTTACCGAAGTGCTGGCCACGTTCTTCACCACCGCCGCTCTCGTTCCTGTTGTCATGCTCGCAGGCCGGGCACAGGACAAGGGCGTTCCGATGGTCAAGAAAGCCTGGGCGTTCGGGAACGGCTATTGGTTCCTGGGCATCCTGGGAGCCGTTCTGGCCGGCATCGGAACGCTGGTTCGTCCGGAGACTCCGCTTCTCTTGTTCGCTTCCTGGGCCGTCCTGGGGTTCCTTTTGTTCTTGCAGCGCAGGTTGGGGCGGTGGGTTAAAACTGTATTCCTAATGGCGTTGGCCTTCGCCGTTCCTCTTCTGCCCTGGGCCGCACGCAATGCCATCACTCTCCACAAGCTGCAATTTGTCGCTCCGCGCCATGCCGAGCTCCCCGGCGAACTTGTTCCCTGGGGGTTTATCGCCTGGGAGAAAACCTGGCTCGTGCGCTTTCGCGATGTGTACCTGGTGTCCTGGAAACTCGATGAAGAGCCCATCGCGATGGAAGACATTCCGCCGTCGGCATTTGACTCGCCGGAGGAACGCGAGCGCGTCGCAGAGCTAATTGCAAAGCACAACGAGTCGGTCACGATAACCCAGGATGTGGACGACGCCTTTGCTCAACTCGCCCGCGAGCGCACCGCACGCCACCCTTTGCGGACGCATTTATGGATTCCTGTTGAGCGCGTGTTCACCCTGTGGTTTGCGCCGCGCACCGAGCTCCTGGAAATCTCCGGGCACATCTGGCCGCCGGCTAAGAGCTGGGACGTCGACCCACTGGATTTCTCAATCAGCTTTGGTTTCTTTCTCCTGAATTTTGCTTATGTCGGATTGGCGGCAATCGGGGCTGCATGCCTCTACCGTGCTTCGCCGGCGGGCATTGCCGGGGCCAAGGCGGGTCTTGCGCTCATCGTGGTGTTTATTCTCGTGCGCACCGTGTTCCTGACGACCATCGAGACGCCGGAGCCCCGGTACGTCCTGGAGTGCTTTCCGGCGGTGCTGGCGCTGGCCGCGCAAGCCTGGAACCGTCAGCGTTCCTCGACGGGCTCCGGATGAATGGTCACGCGGAAGATTTGCGGAAACTTTTCCTTCACACGGTCTTCCAGCGCCGCCGTGACGTCGTGCACCTGAGTAATCGGCAGGCTTCCATCCATGGCGCAGTGGCAGGAGACCAGAATGTGATGCTCCACCTCCAGCGCGCGCACTTCGTGGCAATCCACCAGTTCGTGAAATTCCGCCGGAAGCCGGTTGACAAACTGCTCGACGGCGCGCGATAGCTCGTTCATCTTTCCGCCCGCTCCGGCCACAGTGGCGATGTGCCGCCCCAGCGGCTCGATGTGAATGTTCACCTGCGTCTTGCCGCCGGGCAGCGCATGGATTTCTTCTTCGAGCTCCGTGGCGCGCCGGTGAGCCTCGCGCAGAGATTGCTGTTCATCCACTTCCAGATGCAATTCGATAAAGAGCTGCCCTTCCACCTGGTGCGCGGAAAGGTCGTGGATGGCCAGACCCCGGCGGTGCGCAATCGCGCGGATGGCATCGAACAGGTGCTCGCCCACCGGGGCGCGCGGCTCCATGTGCACCATCACGTCGGCGGGAACAATCTCGGTGATGCGGCGCTCCACCGCGTCGCTCAGCGCGTGGACCTGCTCGAAGCTCGAGGTCCGCGGAACGTGGATGGTCACGTCCACAAAATAGCGGTTTCCCGCGCGGCGCACCCGCACGCGCTCCGCGTCCAGCACGCCATCGAGGTTTTTCACGGCCGCATAGATGTTCTGGCGCAGGCCAACCGGAGCCGCATCCAACAGGGCATCCAGGGTGCGTTTTCCGAGACGCGAGCCCACCCAGATGATCACTCCGGCGACGGCCAGCGCGGCGATGGGGTCCGCATACCGCAGCCAGGGCGCGCCCCAACGGCCGCCCGCCCAGACCGCGGCGATTCCGGCGATCACCACGAACGTGCTCCAGACGTCCGTGGAGAAGTGCAGCGCGTCGGCTTCCAGCGCCTCGCTCATGAACTTGCGCGCCACTCGGCCCAGCGCCCGCGCGCGCATCACGTCAATCGCCATGGCGATGCCGAGGATGAAGATGGCGGTGAGGCTGGGCGTCAGACGCACCTCGCGGAAAAACAGCCTCTGAAACGCTTCCCAGATGATGTAGAGCGCGGTGAGCAGCAGCAATCCGGTCTCGACGAACGCGGAGAAATTCTCCACCTTGCCGTGGCCGTAGGAATGGTCTTCGTCGGGAGGCTGATCGGCAAAATGTACCGATAGGAACGTAATGATCGCGGCGATCAAATCCAGGCTCGAGTGCAGCGCTTCCGAAAGCACACCCAGGCTGCCGGTCCGGATGGTGAGGAATATTTTCAGCGACACCAGCACCACGGCTGACATCACGGACCACAACGCCGCGCGCCTCTTCTCTCGCGCTCCTTCCAACACGTAGGACGCCGTGGCCATTGCTCAAGCCTAGCACGAGCCACCCTGTGTTGCCGCCGGGAACGTGACTCCGCGGCAGCCTTCTTGAGCCATTGCCGGATTTAAGGGCATAATCCGGGGCGGCCCTTGCATCACTAGTAACAATCGTTTAGTCTTGGCCCCACTCTGGAGGCCAGCCATGCGATGGTCGCGTTGCGCACTTATTATTTTGGGTCTTGGATTCTCCACCGTCGTCTGGGGACAAACCGCCCCGCCATCGCCGGCCCCGGATCCGGAATCGGTGTGGAAGGGGCTCTGGCAGCCGGCGATGGACCCGACCAAATCGGCGCAAGTGCAAAAGCTCGAACTGGTTCGCGACCGTATTCATATCGTCCTGACCGACGGCACAATTCAATTTACCCAGCCGGTTAATGGCATCGTTTTCGGCGCCGCATTCCATGGAAACGGATACCTGAAAGTGATTCCCCCCAACGCGCGTGAGACTCAGCAGCTCATGCTCTTCACAAAGTCGCCGATCCTCAGCACGACGTTCACCGAAGCCACCTTCAGCTTCACCGACGGCACCTTCGACGAAATCTCAAAACAAGTAAAGTGGGCCTCGTCCGGCCCCGCCGGCGACGACCTCTACGCCAAGCGGCAGCAACAGCGCGAGGACCTGGGCAGTGCGCTGGTGCCTCGCATCTTCAAATCCATTCTTTCCGCGGATCGCACTGCGGGAGCGCTTTTCTTTGCCGACGTAAAGACCGAGCATGGCTGGGTGGAAGCCCATTTTGACAACACTTCCCCCGAACAGGTTGTCGTGGGGCGGTGGGTAGACGTCGGCGTTGTGAAAAATTTTGATATTTGGATGAGTTTTCCCGCGGGGGGTACGGATCCGCACCAAGCTTTCCAGGATCCGGCCGCCAAGGCCGACTTTCTCATCCCTACCTACCATATCGATGCTGCGGTGACCGGCGGAGCGGAATTGAGCGCAACTACGCGGGCGGAAATTCACCCTCGCGTGCCCGGTGAACGAATTCTATTGTTCAACCTGGATTCAAACCTGCGCATCGCATCCATCAAAGATTCGCAAGGCGCCGCACTGACGTTTTATCAGGCCCGCGAAACGAAAGACCGGTACCAATCCTACGGCGACTATGTCGCCGTGATCCTGCCCCAGCCCACTCAGGCAGGCCAGATGGTGGCACTGGATTTTCGGTATGCGGGAAAGCGGGTCATCCGCAAAGTGGGCGTTGGCAACTTCTTTTGCCAGAGCTTCGGGTGGTACCCCACGCTGCTCTCCAGCGACACCGGGGTGGAAGACTTTTCCCTGCGCTCCAATTTCGAGATCAATTTCCGCAGCCCCAAGAAATTCAGCCTGGTTGCCACCGGCCACAAGGTCAGCGAAACAAAAGACGGCGACCTGCTGGTCACTTCATGGAAGAGCGAAGCTCCACTGGCGGTCGCGGGTTTCGCTTTTGGCGACTATAAGGTGCTCGAACAAAAAGAAGGCGATGTGGACATCCAGATTTACGCCAATCGCCAACCCGATGATTTCATGCAGTCCATCCAACTGGCTTTCGATAATCCCTTGCCCGGCGCGCCCAGCGGACCGGGTACGATGCGTAGCACCCCGCTCGGTGCTGTCGGTGAACTCACTCCCGCCGCCATGGCCAAGACCATGGGCATTGAAATGGCCAATACTCTCCGCGTCTTCCAGCAGTACTTCGGTCCCTATCCCTACAAGGAACTTGCCGTCACCAATATTCCTTACTCGTATGGACAGGGGTGGCCGGGGTTGATCTATCTTTCGGCCATTTCATTCCTCGATTCCACGCAGCGCAACGCCCTGGGCATCAAAGCTCACGTTGAGTTGACCGATTTCTTCCGCGCCCATGAAAGCTCTCACCAGTGGTGGGGCCACCGGGTCGCCTGGAAGAGTTACCACGACCAGTGGATGTCGGAAGGCTTTGCGGAGTTCTCCGGGAACCTATACACAGAGTTCCGGGAGAACATCAAGGAGTACTTCCGCCTGCTGCGCGATGACAAGGCCGCTCTGAAGAACACCGACATCAACGGTCATCACTACGAACAGGTCGGACCCATCTGGATAGGCAACCGCCTAAGATCCTCCATCTCGCCGCGCGCGTACGATACGGTCATTTACAAGAAGGGCGGCTACGTCCTGCATATGTTGCGCATGATGCTCTACGATTTTCGGAACCCCGACCACGACCACCTGTTCAAAGACATGATGAAGGACTTCACGCAAACCTACGATAACAAGGCGGCTTCCACCGAAGACTTCAAAGCCATCGTCGAAAAACACATGTCGCGCAACATGGACCTCGACGGCAATCATCGCATGGACTGGTTTTTCAACCAGTATGTCTACGGCACCGGCATTCCTCAATACGAATTCCAGTACTCGACCGAAGCTACAGCCGACGGAAAAACGAAAGTCAGCATTACCATCACGCGCAGCGGGGTTCCCGAGACCTGGAAAGATATGGTCCCGCTCTACGTGCACCAGGGACAGGGCATGATTCGGTTGGGGTTCGCCAATGCCACTCAGCCGGTGACGAAATTCGATTTTATAATGCCCAGCCGCCCGGAAAAGCTCACGGTCAACGATTTCGAGGATCTGCTGGCGGACATAAAGCAATGAAGAATTGGGATTCTTGACTCGCAAGAAGTTCCCGAAGCCGGATGAATTGCATGTAGGAATCTTCAGTCAGGAAATTCTCAGGTCTTAGCTTTCCTTACTGGCTTGTCCCCGTCGTTGTCAGAGACGGCGCCGGCAGCAGCGGCAAGCGCCGCGGCTCTCCTCGCGCCCCACGCACTTCCACTTCGTCAAAGAGCATGGACGGCGCCACAACCGATGCGGGCAACCCGCCTTGTGCCGAGCCAAACGCCGCCAGCGCCGTTCCGGCGAATCCCTGCGCCTGGTTCTGCGCGAAATTGAAGACCGTGGCATCGTTTCCGGCCCCCGCCAGATTCCGCAACATTCTCACGTTTAGGCCGATGAGGCGCGAACCGCGGATGAGCTCTTCGCGGCCGTCGGACGGATACACGCGATAAACCAGCAGCGGCAAACGGTCGCCGGTGGCCGCGCCGCTGGCCAGGCTTCCAATCATTTCTGAGAAATCGTCCTGGTGCTCGAAGCTCAGCGCGGGGTTGTCCATGGCGCGGACCACGATGCAGTAGGGCAGCTTCTCCTCGCGGCATTTGTCCAGGAATCGTTTCTTGAGCTCCTCCGGGGAGACGGCATCGCTCGCCGCGAAGAAGAGATTGCTCATCGTTGGCCGCGCGTCGTTGAGGAAACCGGCGCGCCCATGTCCGTTGGAGTGGTCGAAGTCCGGCCCGGGCCTCCGCGACATCAGCAGGTTTTTCAGAGTGCCGTCTTCCACAATGCTGACGCGCTGGCCGCGCACGCCTTCCTCATCCACTTCATAGCTGCCCAGCAGGGGCTGCCCCTCATACTCTTTGGCCGCGGGATCATCCACCAGCGAGGTGCTCGCCGGCAGCACGCGCGCGCCGACGCGCCCGACCCAGTCGCTCCGCCCGCCCATCGCGCCCATGATTTGCTCAAACATCGGCACCATAGCCACGGGCGAACGCGAGCCGTTGAGCGCCGGGCCAAGCATCTGCGCCAGTAGCGAACCGGCCGCCTTTGCTTCGAACAATACCGGGCCGGTGTAGTCTTGTGCGGGGGGCGCAGCGCGCAGGCCCATCAATTGCTGCCCGGCCTTTTCCAGCGCTTGCCGTACCTGCGCCGCAGGCGGCAGGTCGCCGGGACGCGCCGCGTACGTGGCGTAAAAATTGTGCAGCGGCATGCCGTCCTCGGCCTGGGTTTCCATCCCTGCTTCAATCGCCGAGAAACTGCGGCTGGTGCGAATTTCCGCCCCCTCGCTCGTCAGAAGGTATTCGGTGGCATAAATGATGTGGTAGGACACGCGCGTGGAGTACATCTGGCCGAACCCGCGCAGCGCCGCCGAAGCGTCCCGCGCTTCGGCTTCCCAATTGCGTGAAGTCCAATCCGGTTCCATCCGCGGCTCGATGAGCTTTATTGGCGGCTCTTGCGAGAAGTCGTCAATGTTCGAAGGGCGCGCCAGGCTGTTCAGATACGCCTGCTTGCGCGAAAATTGTTCCACCGCTTCCTTGAACGCCTGGTCGGTGGCAATCCACAGATCCTGCCGCAGCGAATTGTAATCGCGGTCAATCCCCACCGCGCCCGTCGAGCCGATGAATCCGCGGAAGGCGTCGTCGCTTATGAAATTCGAGCTGTCCAGCTTGTAGTTTCCGACGCGCGCATCCACGCTCATGAAGCGGTTGCGCACCGTCGTGCTCGAAACGATGGCGCCGAACTCCGCCACCACCGTCCGCACATCCAAGTCCAACAGCTTGTATTCGATGAAGTACGGCCGCACCGGCGTGTCCGTGCTGGGGATTTTCAGTTCCAGGCGCGTCTTGGAACGCGCCATCTCGTCGCGCATCGCTTCGAGCGTGTGATCGTTGTCGTCCGCCGGAGCGGCGGCAAGCAGTGCGGGGAAAGAGGCGGCGAGGAAAACCACCGCAATCGAGCAAAGGAACCGCTTCATTACCGGCCTCCTGTCTTTACCGGATCGTGCGCCGGAGGAGGCAGGATGGGAGGCTTGTCGGTGGAAGTTTCCTTTTTCTGGATTTCCATTTCGGAGATCAGGATTTCCGGGGCCGCGGCCGCCACGGGCACCGAGCCCGACTCCGCGCCGCAATAGCCGTTGAACACTTCCGGCGTGTCGCCGGTGGCCACGATTTTGGTGAGGGAAACCAGCGGCGTGCCGACAATGTCCACGCCGCGCACCAGTTCATCGGGACGTCCGTCGGGATACACTTTGTAAACAACCAGCGGCAGCACCTGGAAGGCCTGCGGCTGCCCGCGCCCGGTAAACGTGAAGCCGCCCGCAATGTCGTCAATCAGCAGGCCAAAGGGCTTCCCCTGCGTCTTGATCAGCTCGATGAGTTTTTTGCGAAGCTCAGCATTGCTCACCTGCCGGCTGCTCTCGACGATCAGGTTTCCCTGCCGCGAAACCGGTTCGAAACCCAGCTGCCGCCTCCCGTGCCCGTTCGAATGAGGGAAGCCGACCAGTGGCGAGCGCGACATCTCGAAGTTCCTCAGCACCCCGTGTTCCACCAGCGGCACGCGCTGCGACGGCTGCCCTTCATCATCGAACTTGTAATAACCCAGCAACTCGGTCGGCCCCAGCCGCCTGTCGGTCGGGTCGTCCACGATGCTGAGGAAATCGGGGAGAATCTGCTCGCCGACTTTCCGCGCAAACGTTTGCCCCTCGTTGATATCTTTTTGGCGGTGACCCTCGGCGCGGTGCCCGAAGACTTCGTGGAAGAACACGGCCGCGGCGCGACCCGTCAGCAGCGCCGGCCCTGCGAAGGGCTCCACAATCGGCGCGGCCACTAGGCCTTCGATTTCCTTGCGCATCGTCTTTTCCGCGGCGTACACGGCCTTGTCGTCGGGCGCTTCCGAGGAGTCCACCCAATCGAAGTTGTAGTAGCGGTTGATGTCCATGCCGTCGGGGGCCTTGCCCTGGATGAACAGTTCGAGGCGGTAGCGCAGTTGGCCAAACTGGAGTTGCGTGCCCTCGCTGGAAACCTGATATTGATTCTGCGCCTGGGCCGTAAAGGTCACGATGGAATTGATGATCGCCGTGGAATCGCGGAAGGCCCGCGTATAGGCGCGGACTCTTTCTTCCCATGGCCTGCGGTCGAGTGTAAAAGAAACCCGCGGCTCGGCGTAAGTGTGAGGTTGCTCGCGTGAGAAATCAGGAGCCTGGCCCTCCGCCGTTTCCACCTTTACTTCCTTCCCGGTCTTGATCTTGATGAACTGCTCGGCAGCGGCGCGGTATTGCCGGTCGGTCTCGAGCCACATGATGCGCCGGAGCACTGCCGCGTCGTCGTCAACAGGCACGGGCGCGCCCGGCCCGCCTCCCGAGGGCGCCTGACGGTCGCCGACCTTGCGGGTGTTGTCGAGTTCGTAGCTGCCCGCGCGCACTTCGACCTCCATCCAGCGATTGCGCGCCTCCAGACTGGAAAGCAATGCACCGTTCGAACCGGAAACCTCTGCGCGCTGGTTCTCCGTGACGGTATACCCGATGAAGTAGGCCGGCGGATTGAGCTTCCCGAAGGCTGCGATGGAACGGTCCAACTCCGCTTGCATAGCGGCAATCAGAGGTGACTTTGTGGCAGTATCCCTGGCGCTGCCCGCTCCGTGCCGCGGCATGGCGCTGCCTGCGCTTGCAATTCCAAAAAACGCTGCGGCCAGCATTCCGGAGATTCGTTTCCAACGGGATGGGATGTGGAGGGTGGTTTGGTTCAAGAGAAGTGTCCTTAGTCGCGAAATTTTGCTCACTGGCAAACATTCAGTGTACGTCATATCCTTGGCGAGGCACAAACCCGTTTGCCCGATGCGCCACGAGCCTTCGAAGACTTCGGGTAACTCCAAGTTGCGGCCCGCAGGGCGCCTCCGCTGTTGGACGTACTTTCCGGCAAAGCGTTTCCGTGGGCTCGCGTGATACCATCAGGCGGCAGTTTCAAATCGCCGAAGCTTCCTCATTCCAAATTGGGCTTCAGGAGGATTAGATGCGCGCCATCCTCGTTGGGCGGTATGGGCCTCCCGAGGTAATGGAATGGAAAACTGCACCGGACCCCCAGCCGGGCACCGGCCAAGTCTTGGTGCGGGTTCGTGCCGTGGGCATCAACTTCGCCGAACTCCTCCAGCGCATGGGGTTGTACCCCGGCACGCCCAAGCCGCCGTTCATTCCCGGTCTGGAAATTTCCGGAGTTGTCGAGCGAATTGTGCCCGCGCAGCCCCCTGCAAGTCCGGACAGCACTCTGCGTCCCGGGGATCGCGTTGTGGCTCTTGCTTCTTTTGGGGCCTATGCGGAATTGGTCGCTGTGCCTGCGGCCACAGTGTTTCGCCTCCCCGAGGGCATTTCCTTTGCTGATGCCGCCGCGATTCCCGTCAACTACGTGACGGCATACCACTCGATGTTTCACATGGGAAATCCGCAGCCGGGCGACCGCATCTTGATCCACGGCGCGGCAGGAGGTGTCGGCATCGCGGCGGTCCAGCTTGCCCGCACCCGCAGCCTGGTAATCTTCGGGACGGCGGGGCCTTCCAAGCAGGATTTCCTTCGCCGGATTGGCGTGGACCATCCCATTGATTACACCAAGGACGATTTTGTTGACGTGGTTCGCCGCGCCGCCCCCGACGGGATCGAGCTGGTGATGGACCCCGTTGGAGGGAAATCCTTCTCGGGCAGCGCCAAGTGCCTCGGACCGGGCGGGCGTCTGGTGGTGTACGGTTTTTCAACGGCTGCCGGCCCGGAAGGAAAGCGCAGCCTTTGGCGCGGCGCCCGCGCGCTGGTTCAGATGCCGCGCTTCAATCCACTCACGCTGATGCGCAACAATCTGGCCGTGATTGGCGTTCATCTGGGCCGCATGGCTGGGCGGGAAGCGCTCCTTCGCCGCCAGCTCGAAGAAATCTTCCGGATGTACGCCAGCGGGAAAGTGAAGCCCGTGGTGGGAAAGACGTTCCCCATCGAACAAGCCTCCGAGGCTCACCGCTACATCCACTCGCGGCAAAATATCGGAAAGGTTGTTCTAACCGTCTCCGAATGACGAAGACAGTGAACGAAGAGGGTCGCTTGCACGAGATCCTCTTCCGGGCCAATGCCGGTGCTGGCATCACACGCCGCGCTCCATTTGAGGCGTTTACTGAAACGCGACCGGCCTAACTCTG
>DASQHY010000016.1:0-25758 GCA_035631855.1 Candidatus Acidiferrales bacterium | reverse complement strand
ACCGCGCCTCCCTCCATGCTTCTCTCATCTCCGGCGGGCAGGAGCTTTCCAGCTATCCCGCCGAGTGCCGCCTTCAGCTCGAGTGCCGCCTTCTTCCCGGAGAATGCGCCGCAGACATCGAATCATCGTTGCGCAGACTTTTGGACGGCCTTCGCGCCCGGGTTCCCGGCTTTCAAGCCACTCTTCGCGCTGGCGGCTCGCGCCCCCCTTACGAAATCTCACCAGAGTCGCCGATTGCCCGCGCCGCCGCTGCGGCCATTCGCGAGGTCACCGGGGGCGTGAATTTCTCCGGCATGGCTGCCTGGACAGACACGGCGTTGCTCGCCGCTGCGGGGATTCCCGGCGTGGTCTTCGGCCCGCGCGGGCGCGGCTTGCACGGCGCGGAAGAGTATGTCGAGTTCGATTCCGTCACCGCTTGTGCTGAGGTTCTCCGCCGACTGATACTTTCGGCCTGCCACGTTTAGAAACGTCAACGCGCCTCCTCGGGGATGCCTCTCTCTTGCTACAGGAAAGCCCTATTGAATCGGTTACATTTCTGGACGTGCGCGTCAGCCGAATTCGTCTCAGTCTGCGACACAATCACAATAAACACCGTGTTTACAATCTATTACCTACTTGGTCAGCCGGTTGCTTCCTTCCTCCGTATATTCAGGCCTCTCGCAAGGAAGACGCATGGAAAAGCATCCGAGCCGTGATACTGGCGGATTTAGCTTAATCGAAGTGCTCATCATCATCGCGGTGATAGGCGTCCTGACGGCCTTTGCCGTCCTGCAAATGGGGAACGCTCTTCCCGCCTATCGCGCCAATGCCGCCATGGACCAGGTGGTGGCCCAATTGCGAATGGCCCGGCAGACTGCCATCGCTGACCGCCGCAATGTCCGGGTGATTTTCAACGCGCCCAACGGGATTCAGACGCAGCGCCTCGAAATCGGCGGCGCCGTCACGCCTTTGACGAACGTGGTCTTTGAAGGCTATGCCGTCTTCACTCTCCTGGGTCACCCGGACACGCCTGACGCGTTCGGGAACGGTGCTCCCATCGTGTTCGCCGGACTCGGTGGCGGGCCGGGGGTGATGGCCTTCACCAGTACGGGGGCTTTTATCGATGCCGCCACGGGCGACCCCATCAACGGAACCGTCTTTCTGGGCATCGCGAACCAGCCCATGACCGCCCGCGCCGTATCTGTACTCGGCGCCACCGGCCGCGTTCGGCCCTACCGTTGGATCAAAAACGGCTGGGTTCAGTAGTGGAGGCCTTCGTGACGACCACGCGCTGCGCAAATCGAAGACAGTCTGGCTTCACTTTGATTGAAGCCATCATCGCCATTCTGATCGTATCCATTGGCATCCTCGCGCTGATTGCTGCCTATACCCAGGGATTTATTTTTGCGACCGCCAGTCAATATGACTACATCGCGGAAAAAAAGGCCCAGGAGGCCATTGAAACCATCTTCACCGCGCGCGACACCAAGCTGATCACTTGGCAGCAGATCTGTAACGTGGGCGGCAACTGCGGCGGCGGGGGCGGCGGTGTGTTCCTCGCCGGGCCTCAGCCTCTTCTCGACCCCGGCCCGGACGGACTGGTGGGCACAGGTGATGACGATCCCAACAAGCCGGATAAGGTGGTGGTCGGCCCGGGTCCGGACGGAATTCTTGGCACGGCCGACGACGACGTAATTATCCTGGGCATGATGACGCGCACGATTGCCATCACCGACATTCCCGGCAACCCCAACCTCCGCCAGGTTACCGTGACCATTAATTACCGGGTCGGCCAGTTTAACCGCCAGTTCATTCTGGTCAGCTACATCTCTTCGTTTGCCTAGGACGGAATGGAGGCGCGCATGCGCGGGAAAAGACAGGCGGGCTTCTCAATTGCCGAATTCCTCGTGGCTATGACGATTACCCTGATCATCACTGCCGCGGCCTTCTCGGCCTATGACAGCGCCGTGCGCATTAACGAGACAGTGGCCCTCACCACCGAGGTTACCGGCAACCTCCGCGCCAGCATGAACTACATGGTTCAGGACCTCATCCAAACCGCTGAGGGCATCCCCACGGGCGGCATTCCAATTCCCTCTAACAACGCCGCCGTGCCTATTAACCGCCCCGGACCTCCGGGGGCGGCGCTCACCTTTCCGCTCGGAAACGCGGTCCTTCCCGCCATGGAGCCCGGCCCCTTTCTGGGCCCCGTCATCACACCTCCCGACGCGGCTCCCGGCGGTCCGACGGACATTGTCACCATTCTGTATGCCGATAACACCATGGCTCCGGCGCTGAACACCAACCCCATCAATCGCCCCGCCGGGGCGACCGGGCCGGCTTGCGCCGGCACCATCAGCGCCAACGGAGACACGGTCACATTTGATGCCGGCTGCATGGTTCTGCCCGCTGACAATACGCGCATTCGTCCCGGCGATCTGATTATGTTCAGCAACGCCAATGGCAATGCCCTGCAGAACGTGACTGGCGTGGGGGGGCAGGTTCTGAGCTTTGCCGCCGGGGACCCCTTCAATTTGAACGGGCGGAATGATCCCCAAGGGACCATTCGTCAACTTTTCAACGCCGACGGAACTTTACCGCCGACCACTGCCACCCGCATCTGGATGATCAGCTATTACCTCGACAATGTAACGGTGCCGGGACAGGTCCGCCTGGTGCGGCAGGTCAACTTCAATCCCGGCCAGCCGGTTGGCGAGGCCATCGAGGACCTGCAGATGACTTACAACTTCGTGGATGGAGTCGCCAATCCGTCCAACCAGCGCACCGTTCCCGCTGGCGAGACGGAGAATTTTATTCGCACCGTCAATCTCTTTCTGGCTGCGCGCTCCAATGTGCCCTCCAGCCGCACTCGTAAATACTTCCGAAATAATCTGGCTACGCAGGTCAGCTTGCGCAGTTTGGCCTACGTCAGCCGCTACAATTGAGGTGCTGCACATGAGAACCCAACGGTTCATCGCGAAACCCCGGCAGGGCATGGCTCTGCTCACCACCATTCTTCTGCTCCTGCTCCTCTCGACCCTGTTGATCGGGTTCATGCTCCTGGTGCAATCCGGGCAGCGCCTCACCGGAATCAATAACTCGCAGACTCGCGCCTTCTACGCGTCGGAAGCCGGCATGGAGAAGATGACCGCCGATTTGGGAACTTTGTTTGAAACCAACTTCGCCCCGACTGCCGCCCAGGTGAACGCCCTTACGCTGGCGCCTCCTCCGCTTCCCGGCGTCCAATACCTGGCGCCAAACGGCACCAATGGTTACCTCATTAATTTTCCCCCGGACGCCCGCGGGAATCCGCGCGCCAGCAACATCACCATCCGCTCCGGCCCCTACCAGGGCCTCATTGCTCTTGCCACTCCTTACACGCTCACCGTGACCGCCCGCACCGGCGCCGGGTCTGAAGTGAAGCTGCAGCGCACCATGCAGACCGTGGCCATTCCTGCTTTCCAGTTCGGCATGTTTTCGCAGACCGACCTGAGCTTTTTCGCCGGCCCCAATTTTGGTTTCGGCGGCCGCGTCCACACCAACGGCAATCTCTTCCTCGCGGAAGGTGGCGGCAGCACCCTGACCATGACGGACCGCGTTACCGCCGTGGGCGATGTGATCCGCACCAACTTGGCTAATGGATGGAATACGAACAATGGTTACACCGGTACTGTGAATGTCACACGCGCGCCGGGAACCGCGTTGTTCCGCGCGCTGCAGCAGAATGAAGGGAGCTTGGTCGGGACCTTAGGCTCCGCCCCGAATCCCAACTGGCCCAATCTGTCTCTGGGAGCCGCCAATTATGCCGGAAACATCCGCAACGGTTTGACCGGAGCGCGACAGCTCAACCTCGCCATCGTCACCCTGGGCAACGGCTTCACCTCCCCGGTGGACCTGATTCGCCGTCCGGTTCAGAACGAAGATGCCCTCCGGCCAGGCGTTCTGGGCGAGCGCTATTATGCCCAGGCCAGCTTGCGCATTCTCATCTCTGACAACCCGGCGGACATCACACAATTGCCGTGTGTGAGTGCCGGCGCTCCGTTCAACCTCGCCGACATTGCCCAGGCCCCTGCTGCATGGGCAAGTGCGCCCGCGGTAGCTCTGCGGACCGCCATGGTCAATGCGGGCACTCTCCCTGTGCCGCTCGCTGCCTCCGGCGCCGCTTCCGCAGTCATCGGTGGCCCCTATAGCGGCCCCCCCAACGGCGACGGCTACTGGCAGCAGACGGGCACACCAATCATCAACGGCTTCATCAAGATCGAGGCGCAAACCTCGTATGCCACGCTCTGCGGCGCCTGGGTGGATGTCACCCAGGAAATTCTCAGCCTCGGCTACGCCGGGAAGAACCTGAATCCAACACCGGGCACAGCCTATCCGACTCTCCCTGAGCCTCCCCCGGCGAACCTTGGTCCTTCTGCCTGCGCCGACCCGCACCCCAACGCCGTAATTCGCCTGGAGCGCGTCCGCGACAATCCGTCCAACGCCGCAGCCGTGCCCTGCGGCGTCACTGTGGCGGGAGGCGTTGTAACTGCCGCTCCGCCCCTGCCTTCGGACTACTGGCCCACCGCCCTTTTCGACACCCGCGAAGGGACGCTGCGCGACGTGGCTCCCCCTGCGCCCTTCAACAACTCCGTTTCGCTCGGCGGCGTGATGCACTACGTCGAGCTCGACGTCAACAACCTGACGCGCTGGTTCACCGGAGCCATCGGCGTCAACGGGCCGGCCACGCGGGATCCTCAGACCGCCCCGAACAACTTTGTTGTTTACTTCTCCGACCGTCGCGGCAACTTCAATGGTGGCGGCGCTTTCGCCACCGGCTGGCCCCCGCTCTCCCCCTCCCAAAATGAAACCGGGGAATACGGCTTCCAGGACTTCGTCAATCCGGGCGATGCCAACGGCTGCCCCAACGGCGCACTCGATAACCCGGAAGACCTTTCCGGGAGGGGCGGTAACGTCGCCACCTACGGCCAGGCTCCCACGCCCGCCGTACAGGCGGCCCTGTTCACCGGAGCAAACGTTTTCAATAACTCGCTCCAACCCAACCCGCTGTGTGCTGTCCTTGCGCCCTCTCCGATTTGGCCCGGTTGGTTTGTCGCCGCTGGCCGCAACAACGAGGCGCGCGAGAACCGGCCTCTTTTCTTCCGCCGCGCATTGAAGCTGGTCAACGGCGGACTTATCAATCTCGGTCCTTGCCCCGGCGGTACCAATTGCGGCCTGACCGTTGCCTCTGAAAATCCGGCCTACGTCCAGGGCGACTTCAACGCCAACTCCGCTGGCGGCGGCTTCAACGATGCGCACGTTGCCGTGGCCGTCCTGGCCGACGCGTTTACCTTCCTCTCCAACAATTGGAACGACGTCAACTCGTTTGGGTCGCCGTACAACACCGGTGGCCGGCTGGCGCAGACCACCTGGTTTCGCCTGGCGGTCGTTGCCGGCAAGGGCATCAACTTCCAGCAGCCCGCCGGCACGGCTCAGGACTTTGGCACCGATGGCGGGGCTCACAACTTCCTGCGCTACCTGGAGAACTGGGGCGGCCAGGGCTTGAACTATCGTGGCTCCATCGTCAGCATGTTCTACAACCGGCAAGCCACCGGCGTGTACAAGTGCTGCGCCACGGTCTATTCGCCGCCAACTCGCGGTTACGTGTTCGACGTGGAATTCCTGCAGCCCAACCTGCTGCCGCCGCGTACGCCGATGTTCCGCGACGTCAACACCACCGGATTTACGCAACTCCTTCTTCCGACACAGTAATCCCTGCGCACCACCCCCCGGGCCGCTCCTCTACAAGGGGTGGCCCGGTTCTTTCTTCCGGCCCACAGTTTAGAATGCGGAAGCATTAACCCCCAGGGTCTGCCGGCACGGAGTCGAGACGCATGCTTCTGATTCCTGTTCTATGGGCCGGGGCGCACGCGCGCCATCAAGTTCGTGGTCACGCCCGGCACGACGCACGCCGATGGCGCCGGCCATCCCGGATCGGTGAGCGCGTTGCGGCACAGTGTCGCCGTGGCATTTGATACTTGGGAGGGATCCACTGTCCCATTGAGCGGCTCGGCGTAAATCTTGTAGCTTCGCCCCGTCCCTACCGGCAAATGAGTCAGCCGGAATCCGCCGTCGAATTGCGCCGGCCCCGCTCCGCTGCACGTCCAGCCCCCCAGTACTCCCGCCAGCACTTCGCCCGAGTTTGCATCCATGGCCACTACATACGCGCCAAACAGCCCCGTCACACCTGCGGGAGCCGACGGCAACGACAGCGGATTCGCCGCAAGAATCCGTCCCGAGATTGTGCCCACGTTCACCGTATCCGACGGGTCGGGATACAACGCTCGAAGACCCGTGCGGTCGTCATTCGAAAGCGGAGCATCGGGAGCCTGGGAGGTCGGCCGGTCGCCGGTAAACGTGCCCGGCGAGGGCGCGAAGGGATACATCATCGCCGGCCACACCGCCGAGTGGCTGAAGCCGAGGAAGTGGCCCAACTCGTGCGTCAGGATCGATTCGAGGTCGTACGCCGAAGGCGCATTCGGGAGCGCCGCCGGGGTCGCAAACGTCGCCTGTGGGTCCCCGGGATTCAGCTCGATGTCCGCATCAAGAATTTGCCCCACTTCGCTGGAGGTTGCGGCTCCCAGAGTCTCCCCGATGCGGTCCGCCACCATCACCCGCGTAAACGCCAGCACTCCCGGTGTAAACGCCGCGTCGCTCTGGTCGAAACAGATCGAATTCACACCGTCGGCGGCGCAGGCATTTTGCGCACCGCTGCGCCCGAGCGGCCCCAGCGAACTCCCGGTGAGCGACGCTCCGCTCACGCCCGCCCACGTCGCAAAGGAACTCTGGATGACCGCCTCGATTTCGTTTAGGCGTCCCGCGGCTGTTTGGTCCACGGTCAGAACCGACACCGGGTTGGTGTTGAGCGCCGTGCTCCACCGCCTGTTGATGCTCGCAGCGCTGGTCAGGAAGTGCGCGGGCACCGGGCAGGCCGACCCTCCCGAAACGGAGACCGGCTGCCGCATGTCGGCGACAATGTAGTTGAACGCGTAGCCTCGCGCGCCGCATGGCGCCAGCCCCGCGCACAGAAACAACAACGCCGTCGGCACCACGCAGAGTTTTTTCCATTTCCCCGTGTTTCTCATCCTGCTTGTCGTGATTCTCATCATCTTTTCCATCAGGGCCTCCCGCTGAGTTCTGCCGCCTCGGCGACTTTCCGCCGGAACTCCTCAACCGGCAGATTGCGAATCCCTTTGCGTGGGAGTTTTCCTGCATTTGGATTGGCCGCCGCCAATCCCGCCGAATCCTGGGTCACGCGCTCTCCTCCGGTGCTTGCGTCGGCCCGGATTCGAAAGGTTCCCTGCGCCCAGCCCAGCACGCCAAATGAATCCGGGCGCCGCGAGACCAGAAAGAGAAATACTTCCTCGCCCGCGCGAAATGCCGGAGCCCCCTCCACGAAAGACTGCACGTGCCCGACGCGTCCGCCCAGCGTGCGCACCGCCAGCAGCCGCGGCACATTTCCCTTGAGGTTCTCCACCACTTCAAATTGCGTGAGCGTCCAGATCTCCCCGCCTTCCCAGCGGCTCTCGCGCGAAAGGCACCGCACCCGCACCACCGCTTCCGCCGCCGTTGCCAGTTCCCCGAGCGAGAGCCGGCGGAAGGTCGTCCCGTCCGTTGTCCCCGCGCTCCACAACAACGCGAACAGCACCCATAACAGCACGACGCGTAGAGAAGAGAAAATCGTCCCGCCGCGAAGTTTTCGAAAATGCTCTCTCATTTCCCTCATCGTTTCCTCAGTTCTTCCGCGCGATTCATTCTGCCCGCGATTTCGCTGACGTTCGCGGTCATTTCACCACGAGCGCCCCGGTTGCCGCGGTCTTGTCCCGGTTCGCATTTTGGATAAACAGAGTCCGCGGGCCGGCCGCCGAGGTACTCGAAACTTGCAGCGTCAGGTGAATGATGCCCAGGCCCGCCGGCTGCTGTCCGGCGACGCTCACGTCTCCCGCACCCGAAACGCTGTAGGTCATCCCCGCATCCAGGCCGCTGCTGGCGAACGCGCAGATGTCCTCCGTGGCGGTGCCCGATGCGGGCCGCGCCAGCACCACGGGGGCGCCCCCCAGCGTGCAGGAATTGTTGGCGATGGAAAACAGGCCCAGCGCCGCGACGTTCAAATCCACATTCGTTCCCGCGGCCGAAGTGCCCGCCGTGCTCGGCTCTACGGCAACGATGTCCTTTCCCGTGGCCGATGGCGCGGCACTCGATAGCGCCATCACGTCTTCCCCCGACGAAAGCGGCACCACCACGAACGCCACCTGGTTGGACGCCGTCCCGTCGGCGTTCTTGATTTGGATGGCCACATTTCCGGCCGCGGCAACGTCCGCGCCGCCGATTGTTGTTGTGCACACCGAACTTGTCGGGCAGGCCGTGGTGCGCGCTGTACCTCCCGCAACAATGGTTGAGCCCGGCCCGGGGCTGCTCGCGGTAAAACCGCTCCCTCGCACGCGCAGTGTGAACCCACCGGCGGCCCCGGCGAAAATGCTGGCCGGCAGAAGCGCCGTGATGGCTGGCCCGGTGGCAATGGTCACTTGCGAGAATCCGCTTTGCGAAGTGTCCTCGCTGCTGACCGCCACCACCTGAAGCGAGTCCGGCTGCGGAGCGGCGAGCGGTGCCGTGTACAATCCGTTCGCGTCAACCGTTCCGCACGGGGATCCCGTTCCTGCGCACGCCGCGCCTTGCACCTTCCAGATGACGTTCTGGTTCGAGGTTCCCAGGACCGTTGCGGTGAATTGCTGGGCGGCCTGCGGCTGAAGCGTGGCGCTGGGCGGAGAAACGCTCACGGCCACGTGCGCGAGTATGGTGATGGAAACGCTCGCTGCCGCGGACGGAACCTCCTGGCTCGTGGCTGTCACCGCGACGGGGTTCGGCTGCGGCACTCCCCCGGGCGCCGCGAAGTCCACGGTCGCACTGCTCGAGGATGTCAGCGCCTGGCACGGCGAGGAACCGGTCACGCAGATTTGCCCCACGGAGGCATTTCCTCCGGCAATGCCGTTTACCTGCCAGTTCACCGTTGAGGAACTCGTGACGGTCACCTTTACGGTAAGCGTCTGGCGGTGATTGACCGCGAGCGTGGCATTTGCGGGAGTGATCTGCACGCTGGCCACCGGCGGTCCGGCAATCGTCACGGTCATCGTCGCAGCCTTGGTGGGATCGGCCTGCGGAACGGCGGTAATCGTCACCGTGTTCGGGTTGGGCGCTGCGGGCGGCGCGGTGTAATTCGCCGTGCTCGATATGCCCGGAGCGGAGGTTCCTCCGATGCTTCCGCAACCGCTTCCCGTGCACCCCGGTCCGGTGAGCTGCCACTGGACGGCCAGGCTGGGGTTCGAATTCTGTATCGGGAAGAACGTCGCCGTGAACCGGCTGCTCGACCCGGGCGCCACACTGGCGGGGCCGCTGATGGTCAACGTGAAGCGGCTCGTGATTTGAATCGTGGCGGCGGCCTGTTTTGCAGGGTCCGCGGCGCTCTGGGCCACGAGCGTCACCATCGCTGGCGAAGGCAGAATCTGCGGCGCAGTGTACTGCCCCAAAGCATCCACCGTTCCGCAAGCCGCGCCGCTGCACCCTGCGCCGGAAACGCTGTACAAAATCGCCTGGTCCGGATTCCCGGCGGAAACGACGTGGGCGGAAAAGCTTGCCACGGCCCCCAGCTCCACGCTGGGAGACGAACTGGAAAAGTGCACGGCAATATCGCTGGCGATCGAGACCTGCGCGCTGCCGCTCTTCGAAGGATCGGCGGCGCTGGTCGCGGTGATGGTGACGCTGGTTTGTGGCGGAAGATCCTTTGGCGCGGTGTACACTCCTGCGGCGGTGATCGTTCCCACCGAGGCGTTTCCGCCGGCGATCCCGTTGACCGACCAGGTGACGCCGGTGTTCGACGTACTGCTTACCGCCGCCACGAATGCTTGCGTGGTTCCCAGCAGCACTGAACCCGAGGGCGGCGACACCACGACGTTGATGGGGGGAGGAGGTGGCGGCGGAGGCGCTACAGGACTTGCGCCTCCCCCGCCGCAGCCCAGTGTCCACGCATCCGCCGTGAGGAGCGCGCACAGAAACAGCCCAATGACTCTTGCGCCTCTCCTCCTCGTCCGTACCCGCACGCACCGCGGGTTGCAACTTGTCCGCCACGGCTTCTCAGCCTCCGCTCAAAACTCCCACGTCTTCCTCGCTGCAAACTCACGTCTCTCTGCGCCGAATCTAAGTCGAAGGTCTTCGGGCACTTGACAGTTCCTTGAGCCGTTTCGCCGTAACCGCGAAACCTCTTCGTTGCCGTCTTCCAATCGCAACCAGCAGCCTTCGTCTTGTTCCTCTTTGGAACGCACCCCACTCTCTTGTTCCGTTTTGGCCCAGAAACCCCGGCCCGCTCCATTATTTCTCCCCATTGACTTGCCCTCACATCGCGACGAAGATTGCCGTCGTGTCCGCCCCCGAGCCTGTCCGCCGCATCAAGACCTATTCGGCAGCCACCGGAACCGTTTACCAGTATCAGTTTCACGAAGTTCATCCTGCGCGCCGCGGTCTTTCCTCCGGCGCCGAATACGTCTATCGGGTGTGGGCCAATCGCCAGTCTGGTTTCGCTTTGAAGGTTTTCGTGAAGCGTGACGCCCTCAAAAAATGGCGCGAGCGCACCGGCCGCGAGTTCACCGGCACCGAGGAGTACGCCCTGGCCAAGATGCGTTTGTTCCAGGCCTTTGATGAGTTGGAAGGCTTGGGGGCTTCCTCGCCCGCGCACCCCCCCGACCTGCTCGTGGACGAGAACAATCTGGAGCCGCTGCTGGCGGCCCTCGACCTGTAGGCTTGGGCGCGCCGCATGTTCCTCCCGCCCTTCAGCAAGCCGCCCTCCGCCACGGATGAACCGCGACTCCCTCGGCGGCGTCTTGTAGGTGTACGGGGAGACGCCATGCGGGAGCTGGCCATTGCCCAAACCATGCGTCCGGCGAGCCCAGCAGTGAGTTTCCGGCAGCAAGATGCCGCCCTGGTCCACGAATTCGAGGCGCTCCTCGCCGGCAGCGCCAACCTCGCCTTTCGCGTGGCCCGCGGCGTTCTGCGCAATTCCGCAGACGCCGAAGAGGTCGCCCAGGAAGCGTTTCTCAAGGCCTACCGGAATTTTCATGCCTTGCGCGACCGCGAAAAATTCCGCGCTTGGCTGGTGCGCATCACCTTTCGCCTGGCTCTCGACCGCGCCCGCTCGGCCAAGCGCCGCGAGGCGCGCGAGTCGGCCTGGAGCGCCGAAGAACGCCGCCCTACGGCGGAAGACGCCGCGGCCTCGCGCGAATTTGCTGCTCATCTGGACCAGGCCCTGGCGGAGTTGCCCGCGAAATTCCGCATCGTCCTGATCCTGACGGCGATCGAAGGCCACACGCTCGAAGACGTGGCCCGCCTGCTCGGACTGCCGCTGGGCACGGTGAAATCCAGAATGCATTTCGGAAAAAAGCAACTGGCGGAGAAATTGCAATGGCTTGTGAACGATACCGCGAAGAACTCCTAGGCGCCGCGGCCGGCTGGCTGGAACCGGAACGCGAGATGCGCTTCGATGTCCATTGGCGCGCCTGTTCGGCATGCCGCGAAGAATACGAGCGCCAGAAGCGGCTCTTCGACGCTGTGGAAGCAGGGCTCCGCGAACGCATCAACGAAGAATTGCCCGTGGGATTTGCTGCTCGCGTGCGCGCGCGGGTCAACGACCGTACCGCTCCTCGCCAGCTTTGGTTCCCGCGCTGGGTTCCCGCCTGGAGCGCGGTCGCTGCCGCCGCGGTGCTGGCCGCAGGTCTGCTCGTCGTCCACGGCATCAGGCGGGGTGCAGGCGGGCGCCAGGTCCAGACGGCTCCTTTGGCAGCCAACGTCGCGCCCCATGAGATCGCCAAGCCATCCGGAGTGAATTCCGCGGAAACGCCCGGCGCACGCACGGTAAGCCTGCCACACCGCGTTCAAAAGGAAGCTGCCACGGCAGCTTCTGCAGAGCCAGAAGTGCTCCTGCCCGCCGCTCAGAAAATGGCCATGGTGCAGCTTGTCGAGGCGCTGCGCAAGGGCGAAGTGCAGGGAGAAATGCTCCTTGCGGCAAACGACAAACTCCAGCCCGTGCAGATTGCTCCACTCGAAATTGAATTGGTCGAGGTGAAGCCCTTGGAAGAAAGCTGGCCGCAGCCGCAATAGAGTGTGTGAAGCGGTTCAAGTTGACGATGGATTTCGGTTGTCCAAACGGGAGGCGAATATGCAGAAGGTTTTTCTAGCACTGATGCTTTTCGGGCTCGTCGGATTTGTTCCGAACTCAATTTCACAGGACAAGGCCAAGCCGGAGGAAAGAGACAACGAGAAGAAGGAACTCCCCAAGGCGGCGGAGAGCAGAAAAGAAATTACTCCGCTCCGGGTGCAGGTTGTGTTCAGCGAGTTCGACGGGGAGAAAAAGGTCAGCAGCTTCCCGTACACGTTTCTTGTGAATGCGGACGATCACAGCGGCCAAACCGCGAGCGTCCGGATGGGATTGCGCGTCCCCGTCGCTACGGGGTCCAGACCCGGCGCTGATGCCCCAGTGCAATGGCAATACCTTGACATAGGCACGAACCTCGATGGACGGGCAGAAAAAACCGCGGACAGCCGGTTTGTGCTGCATCTCGGGGTGGAAAGATCCTCAGCCTATTCACAGGGCTCTGAAGGGAAGCCGACATCGGTTGCAGGCAGGGAGGTCACCAACGCCCAGCCCGTGATCCAGCAGTTTCGCACAAGCATTAATATGTTGATTCGTGACGGCCAGACCATTCAGTCCACCGTCTCCACGGACCCGGTCACCGGCCACGTCTTGAGAGTGGACGTGACCCTGAACGTCGTGAAGTGATTGGCACCCCGCTCACTTCTCCGCGAGAACGCCGGCCAGCGCTCCTGCGAGATCGGGGTGAACGAACGGATAGTCCAGCGCCAGCAGTTTCCAAGGCACGGCGCGCTGGCTCGAAACGAGCAGCGCGTCGGCCATTTCTCCCAGCGCCAATCGCAGCGCAAACGCCGGTGCCGGAAGAATCGCCGGACGGTGCAGCGCACGCGCCAATGCTGCTGTAAATTCGCGGTTGCGCGCGGGATTGGGCGATACCGCGTTGACTGGACCACGCACCGTTTCGTTGTCCAGCGCGAATCTCACCATCGACACCGCCTCGCCCAGCGTCAGCCACGACATCCACTGGTTCCCGGACCCCAGCCGTCCGCCCGCCCCCCAGCGGAAGGGAAGCAACATTCGTTGCAACGCTCCACCGTTTTTCGCGAGCACCACGCCAAACCGCAAACACACCACGCGCATTTGCAAATCTTCTCCCCTCAAAGCCTGCTCCTCCCAATCGCGCGCCAACCCCGAGAGAAAACCGTCTCCGCAAGAGCTGTCTTCGGTAAGCTCCTCCTCGCCACGGCTGCCGTAGTAGCCCACCGCCGACGCCGAAATCAGCACGCGCGGACGCGGCTTCAATTCTCCGGCGGCCTTTACCAGCTCGCGCGTCGCGTCCACCCGGCTGGCGTACAGCGCGCGCTTCCGTTCTGCCGTCCATCGCCCCGACGCGATGGACAGCCCCGCAAAGTTCACCACGGCGTCGGCCCCTGCCGCCGCACCCTCCAGTTCCCCGGTCTTCGGGTCCCATCGCACGGCCACGCTGGTCCGCGGTGCCGGCGTCCCGGATACGCTCTGCGGACGAAGAAGCCGGCAAACCGTATGGCCCGACGCGCCCAGAGACTCCACTAGGGCGGTCCCCAACAGCCCCGACGAACCCGCAACCAAAATCTTCATCGAAACCCCCTGCTCGCCCCTTCGCCCACTCCGAAACTACGTCCCCCGACGCCTGCGGTCAAGCACAGCTAATCCTTTGTAGCATTCACCTAATTCATCCCCGCGAACGGCTCTTGGCTCCTCTGTCCCGGGCCTCATCCACCAGCCAGCGGCATCACTTTGCACTAACGCGGCAAGGGATTGCCTCCACGCGGGACATCTCTTCCGGCGGGCAAACCCATTCCCGAGCTTTCCCCCCAATCTCCGTCTCCAATAAGCCTTTAGCCCACAGTCAGATATCAGCATGTCGTTGGGCTTTGGCTACTCTCTTGCTCCAAATTGTCCGTCAGGGGTTCTTTTTGTAGGCGCCTATTATGGGTGTATTGCAGCGGTTGTACTAGGGCTGTTCGCGGCACGCCGGTCCAAAGGGGGCATGGTGCTGGCCAAGAGGTTCTTCATCATTGCGGGTACTGCCGGAGCTGCGCTCCTGCTAGCCGCCGCGCTTCTCTACGCGGGGATATCCTTCGGACGCTCGCGCCTCGGGGCGCGCAAGACTTGGAGCCCCGACCCGGTTGGCGCCACCTACGTCGCGACCCAGCTCCGCCAAATGGACAAGGCGCACGCCGCCTTGTTTCTTGCCTACGATCTGGAAAACCGCACCGACCTCGATTATCACCTGGATGATTCCTCCATCCTCATGAGCAAGCTGAAGTCCGATGGCAGCCTGAGTCAGGAGGAGCCCATCCGGCTCAGCTATCCCGTTTTTCTTCCTGGTCGCCGGCGCGTGCGTATCGCCATCGAGCTCGCGCAACCATTTGTCTGGCCCGCGCCAGGAGATCCCCGTCTGCAGGACAAGCTCAGGGATTTTGTGAAGCAAAGCCTTGCGAACACAGACGGCTTTGTTCTTTTCAACCAGGCTGGCCGCCTGGAAGTCGAACTGCCCGGCGCTTGGCCGGAATTGACGGCGGCGAACGGAGCAAACCGTTGAGTCACCGCGCGCACAAAGCTTCCGCCGGCAGGGCGGCGATGCCTCCCGCTCCCGCCCCCGCGGCGGCCCGGGCGGAATCCGCCGAGCGCCGCGCACATCCGCGCGAAACGCCCCCCTGGCTAGCTCTGATCTTTTTCGACTCCGGCAACTGGGGCAGGCTCATCAACCTCAGCGAATCCGGCATGGCCTTCGAGTTCGCTCAGCCGCCCGACCCTCGCCAGGTGTCCACCTTTGTTCTCGAGACCATCTCCACGCAGCCTTCCCAGCCGGCCGGAGACCCTCGCGTTGTCTCCATCCAAGCCGACGGCCAAGTCATCTGGGTGCAAGATTCCGAGAAAACCGCCGGCGTGCTTTTCGCCGATAAATCCGGACGCGCTCGCGAGCAGATCAAGCAGTGGCTCTCCTTGGGGCCTCTTCCCATCGCTCCAAAACGAAGCGATGACGCCCTGCTCGCGCCTAGTGCCGTCGAACTCCAAACTCAGCTCAGGCCAGAACCCGGGCCGCAACCGCCTGTCGAAGCCCAACTCTCTTCCGACGTTCCCAATGAACTCGTCACCAGTGCCCCCGAGCCCCCGTCGGCGCCTGCGACCGCTCCAAATGGCGCCTTTCCTGAAATTGTTTCGGCACCCTCCGTTGCGCCCTCCGATGCCGCGCCCGCATTGCCCCCCATCGAATTGCCGGCCACCGTGCCGCTCAGCGAACAAGAGCCTCTGACTTCCGACGCGGCGTCATTCGCTCAAGAGTCCCCTGTTCCGCCACCGCCGTTCGAGCCGACCTCGCCCGAACCATCCTTCCCGCTTCTTTCCGGGTCCATGGCGCTCCCCCAGCAGACGCCGCCTGCGCCAAAGTCCGTTCCCTTCGAGCCTTACCGCGTCCTCCCCGGCGTGGATCTCGAATGGCTCCGCACCGAATCGCCCAGCGTTTCCGAGGCGAATGGTTCCGAATCTCCACAGCTTCCTTTTGATCCGCTTCCCACGCCTGAGGCTGCGCCCCAAGCCAACGAGACCTCGCCGCCACCCGCGCTGGAGACCTCCCCCGATCCGATGCCACCGCCGGAGCCGGTCGCCCAAGTTGAGCCCGCCGCGCAGGCGCCGCCAAACAACCATCCAGCACCGGTCGCCGAGCCAGCCCTTGGCAAAGCCAGCGCCACGCAGCGCTCCGACCAACCCGCCGCTCGCGCCCCTTTGCCCCGGCAATCCAAGCCGCTCCCGTCGCGCCCCGCAAAGCTGCGCGCGCCCGCGCCCGCACTCCCGCCGTCTCCCAGCACGCGTCCCACACGCATTTCGGTCCTCAGTCTCGTGGCCTATTTTGCCGCCCTGGCCGTGTTGGCTGCCGCCGCTTTTGCCTGGCCGCAGCACAACCGCTTACCCTCCTTTTTCGCCGGCATCAGAGATTCCTTCTTCGGCGGTTTCGCGCCCTCCAACTCTCCGCGGCTCGCTCCTCCCGCCCCTCTCGCGCCCTTTCAGGTCGAAGTCCTCGATGCCAGCAACAAGCGCTGGCTCCTGACCTTCGACCACTCCGCTGCGCCGGCTGCATCCACACCGTCCACAGCGCCGGCCCAATCCATTGCCGTAGCTTCTGCTGCTTCGGCCCCAAAGAATCCTCCCCAGGCCCCGCCTGACACCTCCGCGAAGCGCCCGCTGACTCCCGCCTTCAAGCTGGCTGGGCCCACGCTCGCTCGCCCCAGCCAGCCTGTTCAGTCGCCCCTTCAAGCGGAAGACGTGCCGCCCCCCATTAACCCCGGCACGCCCATCCGCGCGGGCGCTTCGTCTGGAGATGCCCTCCCCGGTGTCCTGTCCAATTCTGCGAAGCTTGCACCAGCTGCCCCGGAAACTCCTCCGCCCACGCCTCCTGAGAAAGCCACCAAGGCGGGGGGGCAAGTCCAATTGCCCCGCCTCTTATCGTCGGTTGCGCCTGTGTACCCTCCGATGGCCTCTGCCATGCGTCTCCAGGGAGAGGTCACCGTGGACGCGCTCATCGACGCCTCCGGCAAAGTCTCCGGCGTGAAAGCTCTCTCCGGCCCCCTCATCCTCCGCCAGGCCGCCCTGGACTCGGTTCGCCAGTGGCGTTACGACCCCGCCCGCCTGGACGGCCAGCCCACCTCGATTCACCTGCAAGTCACCGTAAGATTCCGCGTCAAGTAACTCCGCCTCTCCCCGCCACTTCCGCATGCGTTACAATCCCGTCGCGCGAAAGACTGTTCTCCTCGCCTGCTCGCGCGATAGAATCGCCGCCTCCGAGGTGTGCACATGTCCAACCGGATGTTAACGATGTTGTCCGCAACGCTCGTTCTTGCGGTTCTCGCCCCTGCGGCCGCCGCTCAGCACACCTCGCCGAATGTAATCCTTTTCAACGGAAAGATTTTTACCAGCGATGCATCCCGCCCCTATGTCGAAGCCCTCGCCATCCGAGCTGAACGCATCACCGCGGTAGGCTCTGCGAAACACATCCTGTCGCTTGCCGGTCCACAAACCAAGCGCATCGACCTCGCTGGCCGCGTGGTCATCCCAGGAATCAATGACGCCCACTATCACCTTGTGACCGAGCCGAGCAGCTTCCTGTTGCAATTCAAAACCATGGATCCCTCTTGGCAGGAAGTGGCCAAGCAACTGTCCGCCGCGGAAGCCCACGCACCTCAAGGCTCCGTCATTCTGGGCGATGTTGGCCCCGCCGCGCTGGACGACCCTCAGGCTAACCGGGCATCTCTCGACAAACTGGTACCCGGCCATCCCGTGGTGTTGAGGACCTGGTCAAGGCACGCCGCCATTCTCAACACCCCGGCGTTCCAGAAGTTCGGCGTCAAAGACGATGAGCCCGACCCACTCGCCGGCCACTTCCTGCGCTCGCCCCAGGACGGTAAGCTCACCGGCGTGGCCACCGAGTACGCCGCATTCCGGTTCGATGTTCAGGCGAACGAGCTGCCAAGCGAGACCGAAGCCCTCCAGCAAACGCGCGATTTCCTGCAATCGGCCGTACGTTTCGGTATCACCTCTATTCAGGACATGTCTTTGCCTGTGTTTCCAGACCGCGCCCTCGCCTTACTTGAAAAAGCGCAGTCTCCCATTCGCGTGCGCCTCATCCGCATGCCTCTCACCGGCCCGCATGGCCGGGACACTCAAGAAGGCAGGCGGCTGCCGAAGAAGCCCTCGCCTCTGGTCACCGTCAGCGGTACCAAGTGGGTTCTCGATGGTTCCCCCATCGAAGGCGACTGCGCCATGCGCCAGCCTTACGCCGACCGCCCCGCCACTTCCGGCGAGTTGAATTTCTCCGAAAAAGAAATGGAAGCCATGCTGCGCGAATCGCTGCGGAATGACGACCCACTTCTCGCGCACGCCGTCGGCGACCGCACCGTGGAAACTTTCCTCAACGCCATGGACGCCACAGGCGGCAAAAATGTCTGGTCCAAGCGCCGCGTGCGCATCGAACATGGCGACGGCCTGATGCCCGACCTCGTCGCTCGCGCCAAAGAACTCGGCGTCATCGTCGTCCAAAACCCCACCCACTTCACCATCGGCGAGCTGCTCCTAAAGCGCTACGGCCCCGAGCGCGCCGCGCAGATGATGCCGCTTCGTTCTCTTCTGGACGCTGGCATCCCTGTGGCGATTGGCTCCGATGGTCCTTTCAATCCTTATCTCAACATCATGCTGGCCTCCATCTTTCCGGGAAGGCCCAAGGAAGCGCTCACCCGCGAACAAGCCGTCACCGCCTACACGCTCACCTCCGCCTATGCCGAGTTTGCCGAGAAAGAAAAAGGCAGCCTCGCGCCGGGCAAACTCGCCGACCTCGCCGTCCTCTCTCAGGACATCTTCACGGTTCCCCCGCAGGACCTCCCCAAGACGCAGTCGGTCCTCACCCTGGTCGGCGGAAAAATCGTCTTCGACGCCAACGTCCTTCGCATCCAGTGACCCAGGTTGAAGTTCGCATTCTCGGTGCTCTCCGCGCTGGAGTTCCCTGGTTCTTGCAATAAACACTCGCGGCCTATTGCTGCACATCCGCACGCCCCCATCGCATCCAATTCGTCCTATGCACATCGCAGAAATCTTCCGCTACCCCGTCAAAAGCCTTGCCGGACAAATGCTCCCCGAGTCGGAATTGACACTCATGGGTCTGCCCCACGACCGCGAAATCGTCATCCTGCATGGCGATCGAGTCGTCACCGCTCGCCGCTACCCCAAGCTCCTCGCACTCCGGGGCTCGCTCGATGGCGATGGCCGTCCTACCGTGAACGGCCATCTCTGGAATAGTCCCGAAGCGCGCGTTCTCGTGGAATCCGCCGTCGGTGGCCGCGTCGAGCTTGTCCAGGTTCCCGGGCCCGAACGCTTCGACGTCCTTCCCCTCCTCGTCGCCACCGACGGTGCCGTCGCGCAACTCGGCGTGGACCGCCGCAGGTTTCGCCCCAACATCCTCGTCGGCGGAGTTCCCGGCCTCGCCGAGCGCACTTGGCCGGGCCGCACCATTCGCCTGGGTTCCGCGCTCATCGAAGCCGCCCAGTTGCGTGAACGCTGTGTGATGACCACCTACGATCCCGACACGCAAGCGCAGGACATCGGCGTTCTGAAGAGCATCGTCGCCGAATTCGACGGCACCTTCGCTCTCGATTGTTCCGTCCTCCAACCGGGCTCCATCCGCCTCGGTGATCCCGTCGAACTTCGGTAGGACAGACCGGAACCTGTCCCGGCCTTGCCGGGAGGTCTGTCCCGGACACGCCCACCTTGAAGCCTTCTCGACCTTGGCCAGGACGGGTATTTCGTTACTACCGTACTCCGCGCGCGTGCGTGTCAGCCCGAGCGGACGCACATGCGACGAGCGGTGTTCGCGAGTTCAGACTCCGTCGGAAAGCGGGACGAAGTCGAGGGACCTCTCCGCGTCTGGTCATTCTGAGCGAAGCGAAGAATCCACGCCCCGATTGCTCCCCTCTCACCTAGAGAAATCGCAAGCCGTCAATCCATGCTGAAACGGCATCGCCCGCGCATCCCTGAGACGCCCCTTCCTTAGGTCTCCGCATCCGGCGCGTTCTGTCCGCCGCGTGCGGAGATTCCGGCTGATTCTCCATGATAAAAGTAGTCTCAAGTAATTTTTCAAGATACTATTTTCAGGTAGAACCCCGAGCCATCAATAAATGAAGAATTTGTCCGGACAAATCCGTCTGGCTGCAACCGACCTCAGCAACCATTTGGCGTGTCGTCACCTAACCTCCCTCGACCTCAGCGTCGCCCACGGGCGGCGTAACGCGCCAGAGTGGAGGTCGTCCGACCTCGTAGTCATTCAAGAGCTAGGGCTTCGGCATGAGGCCAAATACTTAGAGTTTCTCCAGGCCAAGAGTTTGCCACTTGCGGACTTGCGAGGACTCAAAGACGAGCAGGCAGCGCTTACCGAAACTCTATCGTGCATGCAACGCGGAGTGGAGGTCATCGCGCAGGGCAGCCTGGCCGCGGGGCGATGGTTTGGACGGCCCGATGTGTTGATGAAGGTGGCGAAGCCGAGCCGCCGCCTTGGAGAATGGTCGTATGAGGCTTATGACTGCAAATTGGCTCGCGAGACGAAAGCGGAAACCATCCTCCAGCTTGCCCTTTATTCGGCACTATTAGAGGAGCACCAGGGCGAACCCCCGGAGTTCATGTATGTGGTTCCTGGCCAGAGTTTCGAAGCCGAACAATACCGGTTCGCAGAGTATGTCGCCTACTACCGACATATAAAAGCGCGGCTCGAGAATATCTGCGCCGAGGGATCTGCCGAAGAGACCTACCCTGAGCCGTGCGCGCATTGCGATGTCTGCCGGTGGTTTCCCGAATGCGATACAAAGCGCCGGGGCGACGACCATTTATCTCTCGTGGCGGGAATTCGGCGACAGCAACGGAACCAGTTGGAAGAATGGAATACAGAGACGATGGCAAAACTAGCGGTCTTGCAGATTCCGCTGACGCAGAGGCCCAAGCATGGTTCGCGAGAAGGAATCGAGCGCGTGCGGGAACAGGCGCGAGTGCAGGTGGCGGGACGCACAACGAAGAAGCTCGTATGTGAGCCGCTTTTGCCTGTAACGGAGGGGATGGGGTTTTGCAGATTGCCCGAGCCTTCCACGGACGACGTGTTTGTGGACTTCGAAGGCGATCCCTTTGTAGGTGAATCGGGGCTGCAATATCTGTTCGGGTTTGCATTCAGGAATGCGGAAGGTCAGCTCGCGTACGAGAAAAGATGGGCATTGAACCGGGAAGAAGAGAAGAAAGGCTTCGAGTGGCTGGTGGACGAAATCATGCGGCGGCGAAAGGCGAACCCGCAGATGCATGTGTATCACTACGGAGCGTATGAGCCAGGAGCCCTGAAGCGACTGATGGGAATGTATGCGACTCGGGAAGACGAGATTGACCGCATGCTTCGTGCGGGCGTACTTGTCGATTTGCATCAGGCGTTCAAGCAGGGAGTCCGTGCGAGCGTGGAAGAATATTCGCTGAAGAGAATCGAGGCGTTTTACAGATTTGAACGAAGGATACCGCCTGATGTCTCTCGTCCAGCGATGTCGTACGTGGAACATCGGCTGGAACTGGACTGGGGAGATGAGGAGTTGCCGGAAAAATACCGGGAGGCAATGGAGGGATACAACCGCGACGATTGCTTTTCTACAGGGGCACTGCAGCGCTGGCTTGAGGAGGAGCGACGGAAATTGGTAGAGGCCGGAACGGACGTGCCGCGATTCGTGGACCGAGGGGAAGAAGCGTCCGAGGAACTCGACGAGAGACAAAAGCGAGTTGCGACTTTGGTACAAGAATTGACAGCGGGAATACCGCCGGACTTAAAAGCGCGCACAGATGAACAACAAGGACAGTGGCTGTTGGCTCAGCTTCTCGACTGGCACAGGCGGGACGCCAAGCCAAAAGCATGGCGTTATTTCGACCTCCGCGGGATGGACGACGCGAACCTATTGGATGAAAAAGACGCCCTATCCGGCCTAGTCTGGATGGGAACCGTAACATCGGCCAGCGGTGTAACTGCCGATCGCTATTCGTTTCCGAACCAGGAAACGAGCGTTCGACCAGACGAGAAAAAAGAAGTTCACCATAAGAGCCAAAGAATTGGGACGGTCGTAGGAATGGACCCAATCGCGCGGACAATTGATATAGAGAAATTCGGCGATGCTTCAAGCTTCCATCCTACTTCCATTTTCGTCAAAGAACCGTACCGCAACCCTAGAGCGCAGCAAGACTCCCTGTATCGACTCGGCTGCTGGGTTAGAGACCACGGAATCGCTGCTGCTGGCCCTTGGCAAGCGGCGCGGTCGTTTTTGCTTCGCAGGCCTCCCGAGCTTTTAGATTCCGAGAGTCTGAGGGTCAGCGATACTGAGGAATTTAGCGATGAACTAACTCGAATCGTTTCCGCATTGAGTTCTTCCATTCTTGCAGTACAAGGTCCGCCCGGCTCGGGCAAGACAACAAGCGCTGCCCGAGCGATCGACGCACTTGTAACCAAGAGAAAGATGAAGATCGGGGTCACGGCGTTGAGTCACCCCGTCATACGGAATTTGCTTAAGACTATTGGCATCGAAGGCTCGGGCCGCGTGCGATGCATGCACAAGTCCGATAAGAAGTACGATGGCTCCAGTGAAGGAATACAAGTCACGACCTCAAACGCGGTCGCTTTGAAAGCCGTAAGACAAGGATCTGTAGACGTTCTAGGGGGAACAGCCTTTCTCTGGTCTCGTGAAGAATTCGCGGATTCTGTGGATGTCTTGTTTGTAGACGAAGCCAGTCAAGTATCGCTCGCCGATGTGACGGCGATCTCGCAAGGTGCCAAGAGCGTTGTGCTTATTGGCGATCCCCAGCAGCTAGCTCGCCCAGGGGAAGCTTCTCATCCTCCGGGAGCGGAGCTATCTGGCTTGGAGCACATCCTGAAGGATCCAGACGGCGATGTGCTTAAGACAATGCCCGCATCGTTGGGCTTGTTCATTGATCACACAAGAAGGTTGCACCCAAAGATTTGCGATTTTACTTCAGAAGCGTTCTACGAGGGCCGCCTGCTCCCTCATTTCATGACTCGGAGCCGAGTCATAAAGGGGCATCCGTGGCTCGCGGGGGCCGGGCTATGGTTTGTGCCTGTGGAGCACGAAGGAAATCGGAACTCCAGCGCAGAGGAAGTCGAGGTTGTGGCGCGGATTGTGGAGAGTTTATTAATGCCCGAAGTAAAGTGGTTCCGTGGGGTAGGTCGAAGCGGGCCGCTGAGGCCCAAGGACATTCTGATCGTCGCACCGTATAACGCGCAGGTTTCTGATTTGGGAGCGAGGCTTCCAGGAATCTCGGCAGGAACAGTGGACAAGTTCCAAGGGCAGGAAGCGGCAGTGGTGATTTATTCGATGACGACGTCTTCGCCGGAAGAAGCGCCGCGTGGAATGGAATTTTTGTACAGCCTGAACAGGTTCAACGTCGCAACGTCGCGCGGAATGTCGAATGTCATTCTGGTGGGCAATCCGCGGCTGTTTGAACCCGAATGCCGCACACCTCGTCAAATGCAGCTCGCAAATGCCATGTGCCGATATTTGGAGCTTGCGACCTCAATTGATGAAGCCGACCTCTGACCGCGTGCAGTTTCCTTCCCACAAGCTCCTCATTCCCAACCACTTATAAAATTTTCTTGACTCGTGACGTACCCGTGTGGTATACTACGCACTGCAAAATGACGATGACCGCTCTGTCGAACACGCAACCGCCGCCCGGCACTCGCCCAAGGCCTGCCCATTCTCACTGCATCACGCGGTCACGAGCGCCTTTTTGCGAGTCCCGGCTCCTGTCGGGACGAGTCACTGATCACCGGTCACGAGCGCCTTTTTGCGAGTCCCGGCTCCTGTCGGGACCAGTCACTTTTTCCGCTAAGTGCTTTAGAATCCGCTCTTACGAATTTTCCGCCTGTAACTCCTTTAGAATCCGCTCTTACAAAAACAAAGGACTTAAAACTGCCTAGAATCATACTCTTACAAAAAACATAGGGTGGAGGGGGTCCCGGGGTCGGGGCCATTAGGTGCCCGGCAGGAAGATGTCTTAGCTCCTCAGTCCAACCTCAAACCTCCAGCCTCCACCCTCCAGAAAGCGCCCGCCAATGCCCACCAAGCGAAAGACTACAGCCACACGCTCACTACCCCCGGCACCCGACGACGGCGTCTGCCAGCACACCGACGTCGAAGGTCGTCGTTGCCGCATGCTTCTCGCCGAAGGCCATTCCCACCTCTGCCTCTATCACTGGCGCCGCGAAGAGCAGGACGCTCTCGCCGCTCAGGTCGGCGCGGAAATCCTCGGCGTCTTCGGCGAACTCCGCACCGCCACTGCGGTCAACCATGCGCTCGCCCGGCTGTTCGCCGCTCTGGCCCAGAACCGCATTCCGGTCCGTCGCGCCGCCGTTCTCGGCTACCTCGCTCAGTTGCTCCAGCACGGCCTTCACTCCGTGAAGCACGAGACCCAAGTCGCCATCGGCCCCAACGCCTGGCATGATTCGGTTCGCCGCGCCTTCGAGGCCGCCGAAGAAAGCGCCGAAGTTTCCGGCCGCGACACTCTCGCCGTCCTCGACTCGCCGCCGGAGGAATAACGCGCTGCAATGCTGGTAGAATGACTCCTATGCGCGTCAAAGTTCTGTTCTTCGGAAGGCTCAAGGAAATTGTCGGCCGCGCCGAAGACCACGCCGAACTGTCCGATGGCGCTCACCTGGAAGATTTGTTCGCGCGCTATGGCGGACGCTTTCCCGAGCTCGCCAAGTTCCGTCCCTCGCTCGTCGCCTCCGTGAATCAGGAGTTCGCCGTGTGGAACGCTCCGCTCTCGAATGGTGATGAGGTCGCTTTCCTCCCGCCCGTCAGCGGCGGCCAGGCCACCAGGGCCTCCCGCGCCGAAGATATTTTCGACCTCGTCCGCGCGCCCATCCGCGCGGCGGACATTGTCGAGCATGTCAAAGCCCCCGAAGACGGCGCCGTCGTCATCTTCGACGGCATTGTCCGCAATCAGTCTGCGGGCCGCGCCACGCTCTATCTCGAGTACGAAGCCTACGAGCCTATGGCCCTGGCCAAGATGCGTGAAATCGGCGCTCAGATCCGCCAGGCATTTTCCATCCATCGCATCGCCATGGTCCATCGTCTCGGACGCCTCGAAATCGGCGAGACCAGCGTGTTCATCGCCATCAGCTCGCCGCATCGCCGCGCCGCTTTCGATGCCTGCCGCTTCGCCATTGACACCCTCAAGAAGACCGTGCCCATCTGGAAAAAGGAGTATTTCAAGGATGGCGCCGTCTGGGCCGAAGGCGAAATCCCGCCTCTGGCATCCCCGCAAGCCTCGAAAGAATCTATCTGAGAATGAACACGCCAATTTTTGTCTCGCAAGTTTCCTTTCGCTGCCGCTCTGTCTTGGCGCTGTCCGTCCTCTTTCCTTTCCTCTTGCTTTCCGCTGCCCAGCAGCCCCAATCCCGTTCCGATCGTCCACCCGAAGCTGGTCAGAAAGACGCCGGTCAAAAGCGCGGCATCCGCGTCGAAGTCAATCTTGTCAATGTCCTCAGCAGCGTTCTCGATAAGGACAATCGTCCCGCCCCGGATCTCCCCGCCGACGCCTTCGAGCTGTACGAGGAGGGAGTCGCGCAGAAGATTGAAATCTTTGAGAAGGAGACGCAGCAGCCGCTCGACCTGGCGCTGATGATTGATTCCAGCCTGAGCGCGCAGTTGGAAATGCCCTTCGAGCGCGAAGCGGCCGCTCATTTCATACGCCAGGTGGTCCGTCCGGGCGACAGCATCTCCGTGTATGCCTTTGACGAGGACGTCCACCAACTGTCGAAATTCTCCTCCGATGTCCCCACGTTGCAACAGGCGGTCCGCGGCATTCAGGAAGGGGCGGGAACCTCCATCTACGACGCTTTGTATCTCGGCTCGCAGGCGCTCGGCCGCCGCCCCGACGACCACCGCCGCGTGATCGTCCTGGTCACCGACGCGGGAGAAACCACCAGCCGCGCCGACTTCCAGACGGCGCGCAACGCCGCGCTCCGCTCCGGCGCGTTGCTCTACACC
>DASQHY010000015.1:0-1738 GCA_035631855.1 Candidatus Acidiferrales bacterium | reverse complement strand
CGGCCCGACAACCTCCAGCTACGACCGCGTTTACCGCATCACACAAGGCGGCGAAGTCAGCACGTTTTATCGCGGCCTTGGCCGTCCACAAGGTCTGGCGTTTGACCGGGAGAGCAACCTTTATGTGGCGGCCTCGCTCGGGGGGCGCCGTGGGATCATCCGCATCACTCCGCAGGCGCATGCCGATGTCGTCCTCAGCGGCTCAGGGCTTGTCGGTCTGGCGTTGCAATCGTCGGGCCGCGCCATACTGGCTACCACCGGCGCTCTCTTCACACTGGATTGGGAAGTTCGCGGCCTGCCGCTGCTGGGATAATTGAAGGCATGAAAGCAGAGATCATCGCGGTTGGTTCGGAACTGCTCACTCCGGACCGCTTGGACACCAATTCGCTCTTCCTGACGGAGGAGCTGAACAAGATTGGCATCGAGGTGGTGCGAAAGACGATTGTGGGCGACAACCGCGAGCTGCTCGGCGAAGCGTTTCGCGACGCGCTGAATCGTGTGCCGCTGATCATCGCTTCGGGCGGCCTCGGCCCCACGGAGGACGATCTTACGCGCGAGACCGTCTCCGAACTTCTCGGCCGCAAGCTGAAACGCAACGACGCAATTCTTCGCCACATCGAGGGGCGCTTCCGCGCGCTGGGCCGCGAAATGCCCGAGGTGAACGTGCGTCAGGCAATGATTCCTGAAGGGGCTGAGATTCTCGAAAATCCGCGCGGCACCGCGCCGGGCTTGTGGCTCGAAGACTCCGGGCATTCCATCGTGCTGCTCCCCGGCCCGCCTCGCGAGTTAAAGCCGCTCTTCCGCGAAAAGGTTCTGCCGCGTCTCGAACGCCGTGTCTCCGGCGTGCGGATGTTCCACCGCGAAATTCGCGTGACGGGGCTGGGCGAATCGCAAGTCGAGCAACGAATCGTGGGCATCTACAAACGCTTTCCGGACGTCAACACGACGGTCCTTGCCGCGCCTGGAGAGACGCAGGTCCATCTCCGCATGTGGACGGACGCGGCAGAGCATGCCAAGAAAACCATGGACGAAATCGTGAAGGGATTCGAGCTCGCGCTGACGGACCGCATTTTCAGCCAGGACGGGTCGGCTCTCGAAGAAGTGATTGCGGCGGAATTGACGATGCACAACGCAACGATCTCCGCGGCGGAAAGCTGCACGGGCGGATTGCTGGCGCAGCGACTGACAAGCATCGCGGGCAGCTCCTCCTATTTTCTTGGCGGAGTTGTCTGCTACAGCAACGAGTTGAAATCGGCGTGGGTCGGGGTGCCGGCGGAACTCATTCAGGCCAAGGGCGCGGTCAGCGCGGAAGTGGCGATTGCGCTCGCGGAGGGAATCCGGCGCCGTGTAGGCAGCACGTTTGGGGTGGGCATCACGGGGATTGCGGGACCCGGAGGCGGCACGGAGGAAAAGCCAGTAGGGACGGTTTATATCGCGCTTGCGCACGCGGGTGGCGTAAAAGAACGCGGGGTGCGCTTCCCTGGAGACCGCGAGTCCATCCGCTGGCAAGCGTCCCAGGCCGCACTGGACATGGTCCGCATCCATTTTCTCTACAACGGCAAACGATCCGCGAAGCGAGCCTGAGTGTGCGCCTGTTCGTCGCGTTGGAGATTCCCGCGGCCGTACGAGACAATCTGGCGGCACTCCTCAAGGATCTGCGCGATTTGTCCCTGCAGCTCGGAGACAAGCGGGGCCGTTGGGTGCGCCCGGAGAATCTTCACGTGACCCTGAAATTCAT
>DASQHY010000014.1:0-2327 GCA_035631855.1 Candidatus Acidiferrales bacterium | reverse complement strand
TACCCCGCATCCCCCGGATCGTCAAATCCTGCTGGGCCACTCCACCCTCAGCTGCGTCAGGCAGCTGCAACCTCGCGGTAGACCTCGAGGATCCGCCTGACGGAAGCCTCCCAGGAAAAGCAGCGGGCTTGCTCGTACCCGCGCTCTTTCATCTTCTCGCGCAAGGACTGGTCCAGCAGCACCCGCCGAAGGGCCCGCGTAATCTCAAACACGTTGTCGGGATTCACCAGCACCGCCGCATCCCCCACCACTTCGGGCAAGGACGACGTGTTCGACGTCACCACTGGCGTGCCGTGCGCCATCGCTTCCAGCGGAGGCAAGCCGAATCCCTCGTAGAGCGAGGGGAAGACGAAGACCTTGGCGGCATCGTAGAAAATACGCAGCACATCAATCGGCACAAAGCCAAGAAAGCGCACGTCGTTCGACACGCCGCCCCGCACCACAGTCCGGCGCAGGTCCGGGTGGCTCGATACTTCGTCCCCGATAATGATCAGCTTCAGATCCTCAAACTTGCCTTCTTTGGCCAGCTCGCCCTTGAGAACCGAGAACGCCTCGATGATCCGTCCCACATTCTTCTGCGGCCGGATGCGCCCGGCATAGAGCAGAAACGGGTAATTCACCTGGTATCGTTCCGCGATCATCTGCTTCTCGGCTTGGCTGGCGTGGCCACAGAGAAATCGCTCATCAATCGCGTTATGCACCACCTCGGCCCGGTCGCCCGGCAGGTGGAACAGCGTTTCCAGTTCGCTCCGCGTAAATTCGGAAACGGCCAGCAGACGGGCCGCGCTCCGCACCACTTTCCGCGTGAGATTGAAATGCAGAGTGAGTTGCAGCAGTGTCTCCCCCGGCGCGCGCTCCAGATACTCGAGAACGTCATGCACCGTCACGATATATGGGCAGGGAAGCCCGCGCGGCAGCCAGTAAAGATGCGGGATGTGCACGAGATCGCAGCGCAGCCGACGGAGAATCGCGCGGAATCCCGTCCATCCCGCGAACGATGTGTCGCTTGCTTCGAAAACCACATTGCGGAAGTTGGCCGGGAGCGGCCCAATCGTTTCCCGGCTGTGCGCTGGGCCGATCAGGAAAAACTGCGTCTGCTCGTCTAACCGCCCCAGGTTCCGCACCACGTTACGGATGTAGGTGCCGACGCCAAAATCCTTCATCCGCCGGATGTCGATGGCAACTTTCACGGGAAAGATTTAACCACATTCCATGGACTTGTCATGCCAGCTCTCGCGGGCGAGCGGTTGCGTGGTTATAGGGATTCCTCGCTGCGCTCGGAATGACAAAAGGGGCAAGGAGCCGACGAGACCAGCAGTGCAAACAGATTACAGATCCCTTAGACCCGCGCCATCGCCCGCGCCCGGCGCTCGGCGTAGAGCGGGAACGACTCGGCCAGCTGCTCGACCTGCTTACGGATCTTCCCCAGCACGGCCGCATCCGTCCGGTTGTGGAGTGCCTCAGAGATCCAGCGTCCCACCTGCTTCATCTCGGCTTCTTTCATGCCCCGCGTGGTCAGCGCCGGAGTGCCGATGCGAATGCCGCTCGGCTTCATCGGCGGATTCGTATCGAATGGAATCGCATTCTTGTTGACGGTAATCCCCGCGTCGCCCAGCGCCTTCTCTGCCTCGCTGCCCAGCATGCCCTTGGCGAAAACGTCCACCAGCATGAGATGTGTGTCGGTGCCGCCGGAAATGATGCGGAATCCTTCCGCCGCCAGCGTCTCCGCCAGCACCTTCGCATTGGCCACAATTTGCCGCGCGTAGTCGCGGAACTCCGGCTGCATCGCTTCGAAGAAGCAGACCGCCTTTGCGGCGATGATGTGCACCAGCGGCCCGCCCTGCATGCCGGGGAACACAACTTTATCAATCGGCGCTGCGTGCTCCGCCTTGGAGAGAATCATGCCCGCGCGCGGGCCGCGCAGCGTCTTGTGTGTGGTCGAAGTCACAATGTGCGCGTGCGGCACAGGCGACGGATGTACTCCTCCGGCCACCAATCCGGCGAAGTGCGCCATGTCCACGAGGTAGAGCGCGCCAATCTTGTCGGCGATCTGCCGCATGCGCGCAAAATCAATGATCCGCGGATACGCGCTGCCCCCGCCCACAATCAGCTTCGGCCGTTCCCGCTCCGCCGTGCGCTCCAACTCGTCGTAATCAATCGTCTCTGTTTCCTTGGTCACGCCGTAAGGGACGATCTTGTAGGTCTTTCCAGAAAAGTTCAGCGGATGCCCATGCGTGAGGTGCCCGCCGTGCGCCAGGTTCAGTCCGAGAATCGTGTCGCCGGGCTGGAGCACCGCCGCGTAAGCCGCCATGTTTGCTTGGGAGCCG
>DASQHY010000013.1:0-4629 GCA_035631855.1 Candidatus Acidiferrales bacterium | reverse complement strand
CTCGCGGTGCGGGATCAGCCGGATGGCTTCGTCGGCGGTGGAGGCGCGCATGTTGGTCTGCTTTTTTTCTTTGGTTACATTCACTTCCATGTCCGCTTCTCGGGAATTCTCGCCGACGATCATCCCTTCGTACACCTCGACGCCCGGTCCGACGAACAATTCGCCGCGCTCCTGAAGATTCCACAGCGCAAATGCCGTGGACTGCCCCAAGCGGTCCGCTACCAGCGCGCCCGTGGGACGCAGGGCCATCTCCCCGCCGTATTCGATCCAGCCGTCAAAAATGGAATGAATCAGTGCGGTCCCGCGCGTGTCGGTGAGCAACTGGCTGCGCAAACCGATCAGCCCGCGGGAAGGAATGCGGAATTCCATGCGCACGCGCCCTGAACCGTGATTGATCATCTTGGCCAACTCGCCGCGACGGCCTCCCAGGCTCTCCATGATGATGCCGATGTAGGATTCCGGACAATCCACCACGAGAAGTTCCACCGGCTCGAGTTTTCGCCCGTTTTCCGTGCGCACGACGATCTCCGGCTTGCCGACCATCAACTCATAGCCCTCGCGCCGCATGGTTTCGATCAGAATGGCCAGCTGCAATTCGCCGCGCCCCAGCACGCGGAAGGAGTCGGTCGAGTCGGTATCTTCCACGCGGATGGAGACGTTGGTGAGCAACTCCTTTTGCAGGCGGTTGCGGAGGTCGCGGGAAGTCACAGAGCTGCCTTCGCGCCCGGCGAGCGGACCAGTATTGACGGTGAACACCATCGCCAGCGTGGGCTCGTCAATGGTGGGCAGTTCGAGCGGCGCGGGGTTCTCCAGGCTGGTGATGCTCTCGCCGATTTGAATTCCTTCCACACCGGCGATGGCCACGATGTCTCCGCATTCCACGGTTTCCGCTTCATCGCGTTCCAGCCCGCGGAACGTGAAGAGTTTCGTGATGCGCGTCGGCTGCAGCTCGCGCGAAAGCTTGCTGATGCCCACCTCGGCGCCGCGGTGCAGCGTGCCGTTGAACACGCGCCCGATGGCGATGCGCCCGAGGAAATCGCTGTAATCGAGATTGGTCACCTGCACCTGCAGCGTCCCTGCGGGATCGCCCTGCGGCGCGGGAATCGCGCTGAGGATCGTCTCAAAGAGCGGCAGAAGATCGCGCGAGGCGTCGCCGATGGCGCGGTGCGCCACGCCGGCTTTGGCGTTGGCGTAGAGCACGGGAAAGCCAAGCTGATCTTCCGTGGCGTCCAGGTCGATGAACAGGTCATAGATTTCATCGAGCACCTCGGCCGTGCGCGCGTCGCTGCGGTCGATCTTGTTCAAGACCACCACGGGAGGCAGCTTCGCCGCCAGCGCTTTTTGCAGGACGTAGCGCGTCTGCGGCAGCGGACCTTCGCTCGCGTCCACCAGAAGGAGCACGCCGTCCACCATGCGCAGCGCGCGCTCCACTTCCCCGCCGAAATCGCTGTGCCCCGGCGTGTCCACGATGTTGATTTTCGTGCCGCGGAAAAAAAGCGCCGTGTTTTTGGCCAGGATGGTGATGCCGCGCTCGCGTTCCAGGTCGCCCGAATCCATCACCCGCTCCACCACGGCCTGGTTTTCGCGGAAGATGCCGCTCTGGCGCAGCATGCCGTCCACCAGCGTGGTCTTCCCGTGGTCCACGTGAGCGATGATGGCGATATTGCGAATCGTCGGCGTCATTTCGTTTTTGTGTCCCGCAAACAAAAAGGGCTGCAAGCGCGGCCCTGCAGCCCTTCAGGGGTTTCGAGTGCTTAGGAATGCTGCAAATCCGGATTCAATTATAGCAAAGATCACCGCCCCATGTTTACAGAGGCTTTCCATCCGCATCGAGCAGCCGGATCTCGCCGTAGCCCAGTTCCTTGATGCCCGCTTCGATTTTTGCGCGGTCCCCCACCACCACCCACACCATGTTGTCCGGATGAACCACAACCTTGGCGGCGTCTTCCACGTCGCTCGTCTTCAGCGCTCGCACTTTGCCGGCATACGTTTCGTAGTAATCATCCGGCAACCCGAATTGCACCAGGTCCAGGATGGATTGCCCCACGGCATCGAGGGTTTCCCGCGAGCCGGGAAGGCTGAGCGTCTCATTCGACTGGATGGCCTCCAACTCGGCCGAGGAGATGGGGTGGCTGCCCACGATTCCGCGAAACTCCTTGTTCATTTCCGCCATGGATTCTTTGGTCTTGTCCGTCTGCACCGGCGCATACGCGAGGAACGGCCGCTGGCCGCGCGCGCCGAACAGCAGACTGAGTGCTCCATAGGCCCAGTGTTTGTCTTCGCGCAGATTCATGTTCAGCCGCGAGCTGAAGGTTCCGCCGAGGCCGTCATTCATGGCTTCGATGGCGATCTCCTTCGGGTTTGCCGTGGGCGGAGCGACCAGCCCGGCAATGATGATCGATTGCAGAGCGCCCGGTTTATCGAGCAGATAGATCACCGGCTTGGCCGGGAACTGCACGGTGCTGATGTTTTTCTTGGGAAGCTGCCCGGCCTTCCAGTTCGCAAAAAGCTTCTCGAGTTTGGGCTTCAATTCGCTGACCGTGGTATCGCCGGCCACCACCAGCGTCGCCGCGTTCGGCCGGAACCATATGCCGTGGAACTTCACGAGGTCTTCCCGCGTCATCTTGGCCACCGTCTCGGAAGTTCCCGATCCGGTGAGCGGATTCCCATACGCATGCCCTTTTCCGTAGAGCAGCCCCGGAAAAACCCGCAGCGCCATCTGCACCGGCGTGTTTTTCTCGCGTTCAATGGCCGCGAGCCGTTGCTTCTGCAGCCGCTTGAAATCCGCTTCCGGGAATGTGGGATTCAGAATGACGTCCGCGTACAAGTCGAGCGAGGCGTCCAGCTTCGATTTGAGCGCTTCCAACTGCACGATCGAAAGGTCCAGGTTGGAAAACGCACGGAGCCTCGCTCCGAGTTGGGCGAGTTGATCGCTGATTTGCAGCGCGTTGCGCGTGCTGGTGCCTCCATCCAGAAGCGACGTCGTCATGCTCGCCGTTCCCGGCGCGGCAAACTGGTCGGCGGCATAACCGCCGTCCATGGTCATCCAGAAGTTCACCAGCGGGACCTCGTGGCGCTCGGCTAGAATCACCTTGAGCCCGTTCGAAAGCGTCATGCGCTGCAACTTGGGCAGCTTGAGTTCCGGCGGCGGGCCCGGCACCGGCGCTTTCGAGCGGTCCGCGCCGGCGGACGCCGTCTTGTACTCGGGGAACGGAAGGACTTCGAGGATATACGTTCCATCCGAAAGCCAGCGATTGGCCGCCGCTTTCAAATCTTCCGCCGTGGCCTCTTGAATGCGCTTCAACGAAATCTTGTACGCGTCGGCGCTCCCCCGGAAGACTTCGCTGCGCGCCAGCCGGTCCGACTTTCCTCCGAACCCGCCGATGCGCTCGATCCCGCGGATGAAGTTCGCCATGTATTGCGTCTTTACGCGCTGCAACTCCTCCGCTGTGGGACCGTCTCTCAGGAAGCGCGCCAGCTCCTCGTCCAGCTCTTTTTCCACCTGGGCCAGGCCCTGCCCGGGCCGCGCCGTCGCTTGGATGTCGAACTGCCCGCCAATTTCGTTCAAATCCACGCCGGCGTTGGCGTTCGTCGCGATTTGATCGTCGTACACCAGGCGCTTGTAGAACCGCGAAGTCTTCCCCTGGCTCAGGACGTCGCTGACCAGGTCCAGGTAATCCGCGTCGGCGGTGCCGTACTCCGGAATGTTCCACACCTTGTAAACCCGCGCCTGGGGAACGCGGTCCTGCACGGTTTGCCGGTGCGTTCCGGTCATTTTCGCCACCCAGACGTTCTGGTGCGCTACCGGCGGCCCCGCCGGAATATCTCCAAAATACTTTTCCACTTTTTCTTTCGCGGTCTTGGCGTCGATGTCTCCGGCCAGCACGATCACCGTGTTCGACGGGCCGTAGTACGTCTTGAACCATTCTTTGACGTCGTCCAGCGACGCGGCGTCAAGGTCCTTCATTTCTCCGATCACTGTCCAGGAATACGGATGCCCCGCCGGATAAGTATTCTTGGTGATGAGTTCTTCCGAAACGGCGTACGGCTGGTTCTCATCCTGCCGCTTTTCGTTCTGCACGACGCCTCGCTGGAGATCGAGCGTCTTCAGATCCAGGGCATTCAAGAGGTGCCCCATGCGGTCCGACTCCATCCACAGTGTGAAATCGAGCGCCGAGGTGGGCACGTTTTCAAAGTAGTTCGTGCGGTCCGGTTCGGTGGTGCCGTTCAAATCCGTGGCGCCGATTCGCTCCATAGCTTCGATGTAGCGGCCTTTGGCGTTCTCGCTTCCGCCGAACATGATGTGCTCGAACAGGTGCGCAAACCCCGTCTTCCCCGGCTTTTCGTTCTTGGACCCCACGTGGTACCACACGTTCACCGCCACGATGGGCGCCTTGTGGTCCTCGTGCACGATGAGCGTCAGCCCGTTATTCAAAACGAATTTCTGAAAAGGAATATCAATGTCGTTGGCCTGCGCGTAAGCCCCCATTGGCAAAATTGTTGCCAAAATCGCCGCGAAAACCGTTGTGAGAACCAACACACTGAACAAAACCCCCGCACGAATCCTCATGGAAAAATCCTCCGCTTGTGATTTCCTTCTTTTTGCCCGCTATCCCCAACCCCGTTACG
>DASQHY010000012.1:0-11516 GCA_035631855.1 Candidatus Acidiferrales bacterium | reverse complement strand
CCGGCCGTCGGCCGCCTGCCAAATGATCATGGCAACGCCGTTCAGAGTGAACAGCGTGGAATCCTTCGCAGACATAATGATCATTTCGCCGCCCAGCGGCCGCGCCGCGATGGCCGTGCTCCGCAGGATGTATTTCTCGCTCATCGCAGAAGCTCCCAAGCGCGCGGAGTAGGCGCAAAAGTCAGGCGCCGCGCCGGAACGGCCCCGATGAATTCGACGGCCGCATGAAACACGCGCTGCGCCAAGTCCTCGTCGCGCGTCAAGAATAGAATGTTCCGCAGCAGTTTCCGGGCGGCTTCGGCCGCGACCAAGGGCTCGATGCGGTTCTCCGGCCCCTGATGAAGAAAGAACAGCCCGGCCACCGGCGCCGATGTATTTTCACCTGGGCGCCCTAATTCGCCCGCGAAGGGCGTGCCAAAGGCGCGGTAACCGCGCGCTTCCTTGCGGACGTACGAAATCTCGTCGGTGAGAAGCTGTACCTCAGGCGGCGCCAGCCGCGCCAGCGTCGTTTTGCCCGCGCCGGAAACGCCCGCAAACAAGAATGCACGGCCGTTGCGGATGGCGCTGGCGGCGTGCAACAAAAAGCCGTCTTCACCGGCCAAGCCGATCGAGTGGACGATTCTCAGCAGTGTGTCCGCCGAATAAGGGTTTACCGTCTGGCGAATCCGGCCTTTCCTGCTTGCGGTGTCCCATTCGGCTTGAAAATCTCCGCGCCGGACCCGCCAGAGGCCTGCTTCCCGGGTCACGCAAACGTCCTCATCTGCCGCGGAAGCCGATGGTGGAGCGATTTCAACTTCGAATTGATAGACGGGCTGCGCCGAAGCGTTCACGAAACCCACGTAGCGCTTCTGGAGGAGCCTGCAGAAATCCTGATCGGCGGTTCGCAAAGAAATGGGAATCCCGCCGATGTCCAGCGTCACATCGAAGTGGTTGTGTCTCTGCAGCGGGGTGAGGATAGGTTTTCTCTCCGCAACTTCCGGCAACATTACCAACTCCCTTCCGGGCTTTGCACGGCGCTTGTGGAGACGGCCCCCCGGGTGTCTATGCGCCGGCGGAGAGAGTGCCAGCGCAGAAAGAGGGCCAGTACGATGTCCGAACGCTGTACGCACCATGCAGCGAGGCGGCTCGAAATCGACCGGCTTCCCGGCAAAACAATTTGCTTTTCCCCCCGCTGAATCACCGTCACCTTGCCCAGCAACTCCGTTGCAGACACGGGCGGGTCGTTTTCTCGCAGCGCGTCTCCGCGTGTCACCCTTTCCATGCCGCCGGGAACACCCGTTTCGCACACCACGCGGTGCACAAAAAAACGGTTCCCGCGCGAGTAAAGAATCACGTCACCGCGCCGCATATCGCCGGCATCGGCGCGGACAACAGTGACGATGTCTCCGGGAAAAATCGTGGGAACCATGCTGTTGCCGTATACGGCCAGGCGCAGCAGGCCGAATTCTTGGAGGATTTCGGAGGCCAGGCTCAGCAGGGCGGCGTGCGGGTGCTGCTCCATCGGTTCCATTGCCGCCGCCTCGCTCAAGACGCTTTGCGGTTGAATCTGCACTGGGCTTGCGTCGCAGAGATCTTGCCGCAATTGAGCGCCATCGTTTCAAACACGCGCTCGTGCCGGAACGCCGGCTTCTCGTACGGCTTCTTTTCCGGCTTTTTCTCTTGCCCGACTGGAGAACTCTGTGTTCGCTTCATCGTTTATCCATCACTGCAACGCGGCTTGCGTAAGCTTGACCGCGGCATGGGTTCCCCCAAGTGTAGCGAAATAGATGCTGGATGCCTGATTTTGCGCGCTCACGTTGTCCACGATGATACCGCTGGTGCCCCCGGTTTCCGCGGCCGTCGTGGAAGTCCCTGCTGGGAACGCATTGATATTGAATGCATCCAGAGTGTTCTGGCTGAGCAAACTCAGGAAGAGCCGGTCCGTAGAACCATTCAGAAACTCGGTGAGCGGGGAGGTCTCAAGTGCGGTAACGTGCAGCGTAATGCTATTCGCAGGGGTGCCCGTGACCATGTTGCGGCTGGCGTCAAACCCTGCGCCGTATAGGAACGCATGATTTCCCCCGCCGTTATACCCTTGCACATAGACCAGCCAGCTTGTCGAGGTGGCGTTCGAAAAGTAGGCATCGTTAAAAGTGGGAGAATGAAGGTTGAATCCGCCTACCCCGCCAAGAGTCGCCGTTCGAGGTGAACTCAAATTCGCCTTCGCTTGCACCAAGACGGGGCTCGACCCATTCGTTCCCGACACTGCATACACGAACCCATTGATGCCATCCACAATCGGAGGATCCACAACCCCGCCGAGGGCGGTGCCATTCCCGATAGTCACGGAAGGAGTCGCCAGGGCGTTGCCTGAAGAGGTAAAACCATAGAGCTTGCCGTCGGCACAGCCCACGTATACATTTCCTGTCACGGGATCCTGGACGGGGCCGGTCAACCTGGAATTTGCCGTCCCCGCGCAAGACCCGGCGCCAACCACGACCGTGCCACCGGTGCCCCACGTCCCATCCATACTGGGAGCCGGCGGGGTGCCCGCACATCCGAAACAGAACACGTTCTTGATTCGCACCAGGTTGCCTCTATCGTCTCCTACGTACGCTGTGTCCGAAGCGTAGTCAACAAAAGGCGAAGAGATGGCGTCGCCGGAACCGCCTCCCGAAGCGCCAAATGCCAGGTCTGTTGCTGTGCCGCTCCCCGCGGCGGGCCCGGAGCTTACAAAGCTGTTCAAGACACTCGGAAGCTGCGCGTTCTGGAGATTCGTCGCGTCAACCCCGTCGCCGCTCTTCCAGGCCAGCACGTGAAAGTGAGGCTGTTGGCCGGAAACCGACTCCACAAATGCCACCTTGATTCCGTCCAGCGACAATACAGGGGAAGTGGAAACATGGCCGGAGATCGCGCCGACCGCGTAGGACCAAAGAACTGTCGCCGAGACCCCGCTGTCGCTGGCCGATGCGGTCCGATTGCACATGCCATTCGCGGGAACTGTCCCGCTGTAAAGGTTTCTGAAAGCGACCAGATTTTCGTGCGTTCCGTCGGGCGCCTGATTGACGGGGAAAATCACAAAATCGTTTGCGCAGCTCGGCGCGGCATTGATGTCAAAGCTGAACTTGGCGGGGAACATTGCTGGCGCCGTGGATTGACCTCCCAGGCTGATGCTCCAATCAACGTGTGCCCCTGAGGAACGCGGTCTCCTGTTCAGAATCCCCGGCAAAGCCAAGAACCGGCCTTCAACCGCATTCTCTTCCTGTGGCGCCGGCGCTCCGCCGACCCGGCTTGAGGTCAGCGCTGTCTTACGCCAGCTGAAAAACGACCGGGGATCGCGCTGCGCGGCCATCATTGTCGTGACCGGCCCGCTGCGCGCAAACACCACATGACGCATGCTCCAGTCTTCCACTAAACCTGTGCGTCGCTCCTGTTCGGGTTGGCTCAAACCTGCAAGCGAACCTAGAGACAGCGCCAGCAGAATGGCCAGAATCGCATAAGATTTTGAAGACAGGACGGACTTCATTCCCAGCCTCCAAATCACACGTTTGCCCCGGGCAATGCTGCCGCCCTGGGGCGCTTTCATCCAAAACGAGAGAGAAGCTTGCTCCATCCAGTTCTGCCCGGAAGCACATGGCAAGTCAAGAGAACTTTGGTTTTGTTTCCTCCTAAACAACACATTTCCATCGAGATGCGAGCCACCGTGCCTCCCACACCTCCCGGTTTGTCCGGATTCTCTTGTCGATCTATTAAATCCGCCAGACGAAAAAAGAGGAGGCGGTCCAGGTCGTGCCGCCTCCTCTATGTGTCCCTTTTTCGGGACCCGGCCAGCCCGACGGAGGAGGGCCGGCCGGTCTTGTGTTGGCCTGATGCTTCAAACCCCGCCCCTTGGCAAAAGTTGCAAGAAGAACCCTCGTCGAAAGCGGCTACAATGCCTGCCGGAGGACCTTGCCTCTTGGCGCGTCGAGACGAAGTAAGCGGACCGGATATTCTGGCGTATCTCGCTGGGACGAACTCGCCGGCAAGTGCCCGCTCCATAGCCGCTGCGCTTGAATTGCGACATGCCGCGCGGCGTGTCTTGAAGAAGGTGCTGGCCAAGTTAAAGCGCAAGGGTGAGATCGAAGAGCTTCCCGGCGGGCGATATCGCCTCCCAAGCGGAAAACCCCCGCAGCAGAAGACTGCACAGCCTGTTCAGCAGGCTCGAGCTCCAGGCGGACCGCCGGTGCGCCCTGCGGATCCGAATCTGATTACGGGCCGCTTCGTCGCGCATCGGGATGGCTACGGATTTGTGGTCCCCGAAAAGCCCATCCCGGAAATGGAGGGCGACCTCTTCATCGGCCGCGATGCCTTGGGCGATGCCATGCACGGCGACCGCGTTCTCGCGCGGATTGAGCGGCGCAGCCGCCCCGCCGCAGGAACCGCCATGCTCCGCGCCGAGGGCCGCATCCTTCGCGTTCTGGACCGCACACATCTCACAGTCGTCGGACTATTCCGGTACGGAGCGCACGGAAACACGGTTCTGCCTTACGACGTGCGTCTGCTTCACGAGATCATCATCCCCCCCGGCCAGGAATTGACCCCCGCGCTGCGCGCAAAGCTTGGCTTTCCGGAAGCTTCCGCGGCGAAGCACACCGGGCCGCGGCACAAGCCGCCCCGCGTGCGCGAACTCGACGGCGCCGTTGTCAACGTTGAGCTGACTCGTTTCCCGAGCGGCGGTGTGGCTCCTTCCGGGCGCGTGATCGAGATTCTCGGCCGGCCCGGCGAACTCGGCGTGGACATCGAAATCATCATCCGCAAGCATCATCTGCCGCACGCATTCTCAGGAGAAGTCCAGGAAGAAGCGGTCCGCGTCGCGCAGCCTGTCGGCGAAGAAGCGGTTCGCGGCCGCGAGGACTTCCGCCATTTGCCGATTGTTACCATCGACGGTGAGACGGCGCGGGACTTCGACGACGCAGTTTACGTCGAAAAGCGCGCCCATGGCGGCTGGCACTTGCAGGTGCACATCGCAGATGTTGCCCACTACGTTGCCCGAGGCGGCGCGCTCGATGGTGAGGCCGGCCTTCGCGGCACCTCGGTCTATTTTCCCGATCGCGCCGTTCCCATGCTCCCCGAGGCCCTTTCGAACGAAATCTGCTCGCTCAAGCCGGAGGAAGATCGCCTGGTGATGAGCGCGCTCATGGAGTTTGACCCCGCGGGCCGGATGACTTCCGCGCGTTTCACGCCCGGCGTGATCCGCTCGGCCGCGCGCATGACTTACACCAATGTGTTCAAGACCCTGGAAGGGGATGCAGAGATGGCCGCGCTTTATGCGCCGCTCGCCCCGCACTTCCGGAACATGCGCGATCTGGCGCTGCTGCTCAACGCGCAGCGCGTCGAGCGCGGCTCGATTGACTTCGACCTGCCCGAGCCGATCATCGAATTCGACGCCCAACAGCGCATGGTCAGCATCGGGCGCAGCGTGCGCAACATTGCGCACCGCTTGATCGAGGAGTTTATGCTCGCGGCGAATCGCGCCGTGGCCTCCTATCTAGAGAAGAGAGCCGTCGCATCGCTGCATCGCGTCCACGAAAAGCCCGACGCCAAAAAGGTGCTCGAATTCGAAGAACTCGCTCACGCGTTCGGATACACTCTGGGTATACCCAATCTCACCGAGCAGTTAATGCCCGTCCGTCATGGACGCGTGCCCGCCCCCGCGCGGCCGGGCCGGCCCGATTCGCTTGGCCACGGACGTGAGCGGCCCATGCGCGTTTCTCTGCCCGGCGCGCTCGAACTCGATGTGCGTCCCGAACATTATCAGCGGCTCACCCGCAAGCTCGCCGGCAAACCCGAAGAGCGCATTGTTTCCTATCTCATGCTCCGCTCGCTCAAGCAGGCCCGCTATAGCGCCGACTCGCTCGGCCATTTCGCTCTGGCGTTCGACCAGTACACGCACTTCACTTCTCCCATTCGCCGCTATCCCGACTTGATGGTTCACCGCGCGCTGAAATGGGCGCTCGAGCATCCTGACGCGCGTCCGGCGGCGCGCCAGGCCCACTCCGCGGCTCAGGGTACGCTGGAGCTCGGGCCTTACCGCCCGGTAGAACTCGAGGAAGTCGCTTCCGAATCCTCCGAAGCCGAGCGCCGCGCAGATGCCGCAGAGCGCGAACTGATGGACTGGAAAACCGCGCAATTCATGGAAAGCCGTCTCGGCGAGGAATACGATGCGCTCATTATTTCCGTGCAGAAATTCGGATTCTTCGTCGAACTGCTGGAGATTTTTGTCGAGGGCCTTGTGCCGCTCAGCGCGCTGGAAGAAGCCGCGGGCGGGCGGTGTGCGTATCGCGATCGCGACCACGCCATCGTTGCGCTCGGGTCTCACTCGGCGCAACGCGGACCTCGCCGCGGCAAGCCCGCTGCAGCGGCAGCCGTGCGCATCTGGCGGCTCGGTGACCGCATCCGCGTCCGCGCCGAGCGCATTGACCCCATTCGCCGCCGCGTCGAATTCGCCTTGGCTTGACGACAGCGTTTTGCGCTTGTGGGTTTAATGCCCTTCCAATTTGCGGATCAAACCTTCCTCGCGTGCCGTCGCCGAGATCTCCTATTTCTTGACGGTCTCGTCGGAGAAGATTTTTCCGTCCTTGATGTGAATGATGCGGTGGGCGTGCTGGGCGATGTCGTGTTCGTGGGTCACCAGGATAATCGTGTTGCCCTGGCCGTGCAGCCGCGCAAAAACGCCCATGATTTCTTCCCCGGTTTGCGAATCCAGGTTGCCGGTGGGCTCGTCGGCCAGCACGATGGAAGGATTGTTGACCAGTGCGCGCGCGATAGCCACGCGCTGGCGCTGTCCTCCGGATAATTCATTGGGCTTGTGCATCATGCGGTCGGCCAGGTCCACCACTTCCAGAGCCTTTTTTGCGCGCGTGATGCGCTCTTCGGCGGGCGTGCCGTTGTAGATGAGCGGCAATTCAACGTTGTGCAGGGCCGTTGCGCGGGGCAGCAAATTGAAGGTTTGGAAGACGAACCCGATTTCCTTGTTGCGGATGAAGGCCAGCTCATCATCGTCCAGGTCGCTGACCAGGCGTCCCGCGAGCCAGTATTTTCCCGAAGTGGGCGTGTCCAGACACCCGATCAAGTTCATCAGTGTGGATTTGCCGGAGCCGGAGGGGCCCATGATGGCCACGTATTCAGGCTTGCGAATCTCCAGGTCCACGCCGCGAAGCGCCTGCACCATCTCGGCTCCCATCTCGTACGTTTTGGTGAGGCCTTCGGTCTTGATGTTGATGCCGTCCGCGACCAGGTCTTCGCGGAACGACTCCGACGCAGGTGTTTCGACGGGCATTCGGGCTCCTTGAATCCCTTCCTTCGATCCAGCCTAGCTCTTTTCGTCCTCGGCCTTCTTGGGTGCGGAGTTATCCACCTTCACCGGCGTGTTCGGGCGCAAGGTGCGCAGGGCTTTGTAGCTGCCCGTGATGATTTCGTCGTCCTTTTGGAGCCCCTTGGTCACTTCGATGTCGGTGACGCCGCTGATGCCTGTCTCGACCGGAACGAAAACCGCTTTGCGCTCCCGAACGACGAACACGCCCTGGATTTCTTGTTTTTTCGGGTCGATCCCCGGCGGTGGCGGGGGCGCGGCAAGCGTCACGCCTCCGTTGGACTTGCCGGGTTGCTTCGCCGCTTCCTCCAGATCCTTTCGGGTGCGCACGGCCAGCGCCTGAATCGGGATGGCCAGGACGTTCTTGCGCTCCGCGGTCCGAATCTTGGCCGTAGTGGAAAGACCGGGCCGCAAGCCCGCGGGCGGGTTGTCGAGCGTGACCACCACCTTGAAGTCTTTGGCTTCCTGTGTGCCCGTAGTCGTTTGCGTGGTGGCCAAACCGGAGCTGCGCAGCACGGCTTGCGTACCGACTTCGGTTACGTGTCCCTTAAACGATTGGCCGGGCATCGCGTCAATGGTCACATCGGCGTACTGTCCGTTCCGCACGTTCACGATGTCGGTCTCGTCCACTTTCACTTCCGCCGTGACCACCGACATATCCGAGACGGTCATCAAAAAGCTTCCTGCAGCATTCTGAATGCCGGGGACCACATTTTCGCCCACGCGCACTGCGATGAAACTCACCACACCGTTGATCGGAGCGACGTACGTGGTCTTGCGCAGAACGTCTTTGCTGCGCGTGAGCATGGCGTTGTTCTGTTGATTCTGCGCGCGTGCCCGCCCCATTTCCGCCTTGAGCTGGAGAATCCTGGCGCTGCTGGCATCGGCTGCCGCGACGGCGCTGTCGTACGCCGCCTTGCGCGTGTCATAGTCCGACTTGGGGATCAGGCCGTCCTTAAATAGACCCTGGCCGCGGTCCCAATCGAGCTTGGCACGCTCCAGGTCCGCCTTGCGTTGCTCCAGATCGGCCTGCGCGGCTTTGTAGTTTGCGTCGGCGGAAGTCACTCCCGCCTCGGAAGAATCCAGAGCGGCACGCTGCGCCTCGACGTCGGCGCCCGGCTGGATGTTTTCCAGGCGCAGCAGGACGTCGCCCTTCTTTACCTGGTCGCCTTCCTTGACCACGATTCCGGTTATCTTGCCGAATCCTTCGCCAAGCACATTCGAATAATCGCGCGGCTTGATCTCGCCGGAGGCCGTCACCTGAGAAGTTAAATCCTGCGGCTGGGCCTTGCTGGTTTGGACCGTCACAACGCCTTTGTTGGCCTGCTTGACGCTGTACAGGACAATGCCGCCCAGTACTCCGACGGCGGCGACGCCGATCCCCACCTTCTTCCACGTCTTCATGGTGTCAATTCCTCAACCTTCTTATGATGCCCGGCGATTTGCGGGCGCAACCCCACGAGCCAACCCATCACTTGTCTATACGGCGCAGAGGGTCGAAAAGTTTCTCCGGTAATTCCGCGTGGACTTTTCGCGGGCCTTGCGGATTCGCCGTGAACGATGCTGGCCGTTCGCGGGAGACCGACTGAGCCGCAGAGCATTTCTCGGGGCGCTGCCTTCGGGTCCCGTTACCCCATTGTAGAGAATTTGGCATCAGAATGAAAGGGTTAGAGCCGACAACTCCACTGTCCTTAGACGTTCCGATTTGCAAATTGGTGCCCAAGAGAGGGGGTGGAATCCCGGCCCGGGATCAGTGGCCTCGGGCAAATTGATAACAGGCCCACCCCGGGGGTGAAGGAGGGGGTGCTGACCGGCGCGGAGGAGAGTATACTTCCGCCTAGGAAACCCGGCTATGAAACATCTGTGCAGGGCAATTGTCCTCCATGCGGCGTTGTTAATCGCCATTCCTGCTTGCGCGCAGCGAGGAGGAGGTGGCGGGCACAGTGGAGGTGGGCGCGGAGGCGGCGGGGGACACTCGACCGGACATTCGTCGGGTCGCGTCTCTGGAGCAGCGGTGGGGCGCGTCTCTGGAGGGTCTGCAGGGCATGTTTCGCCGGGGCGAGTGGGATTGCCTTCCATGGGCGGCCGCGGCGCAGTTATTCGCAGCGGTGCGTCTGCGGGCGGTGTTCCGCGAGTTTTCGTTCCTCCCAGCGGGCGTGCAGCGGGCGCGGGTGCGATGGGCGTGCCGTTCGTGCCGGTTCGCAACAGGTTCATTGCGCGGCGTCCCATCTTTGTCCCGCGAATTTTCAGTCCCTTTGGCATTCGGCATCGCTTCCTTTTCCGGCGCCGCTTTTTCGTCGAGCCGTTCTTCGTTGGTGGTTTCGGGTTCCCGTTTTGCCCGCAATTTGGTTTCTGGGCGCAGGAATTCTTTTTCGCAAATCAGTTGAACTGCTGGGGCGATCCGTTTTTCTTTAGTCCGGGCTTCAACACATTCGGGTTCCCGTATGGACCGGAGGTCGTTCCTCCCGGCTATTATGCTGCGCAACCGTACGTGGATGCGACCGGGAATGGAACGGGCGCCGGCGAAGAAGCTTCCACGAAAGAGGCCACCAACCCGACGGTTACCTGGCTTCAGACCAAACAGGGCGAAATCTTTGGCCTCGCCGATTACTGGGTGGATGACGGGCGGCTGTTTTACGTGACCAACTACGGCGCGAACAATTCCATTCCCCTCGACCAGATTGATCTCGACAAAACCGTGGAATTGAATGCCAAGCAGGGAGTGGAGTTCGTATTGCGGCGGAAGCCGGCGCCCCGGGAGTAGTTGGCGAGACATCGGGAGCACGAACGGAACATCTTGAAATGAGAGCGGCGGAGTGGGAAAATACCCGAACGATTGCAGTGGAGGTGCGCCGATGAAACTCCGGAGTCTGTCTTTGGTTTTTCTTCTTGCCCTCATGCTCCCTGCGCTGGCCGCAGGCGGAACCGTCAACAACCCGGCACTAATCACCGGGAAATACGTGGAAGCGCGGACCGCGGATGTGTACACCGGGCCATGCTTTGCCAACTCGGAAGTCAATCTGGCGGGCCAGGAAGCAGTGCTCGGCTGGCGCGTGGACAAAGGCGCCTGGGGTGACGTCAAGCTGGACGGACTGAGCATCGTCGCCGTCGTGCGCGCCAACAGCACGCTGGGCGATCCGTACGCCAATCCCCTCCCGGCCAGGACGGTGATGATTCTGGACGAACGGGCCACCCGCGAGCAGCGCGAAGCGCTCATGAAATTCGCCAAAGCGCAAACAGGCGGGCTGCTCAATAACGTGGTCGCCGTGGAATCGTCGCCCATCCGTCTGGACATCGCCGCCGACAAGCACGGCCAGGCGACTCTGGAAGCCGGCAAGCTGGTAAAGATTTCCACGCGGGCGCTGACCAGCGCGGATGAAATCTGTCATAACGAAGAGACGTTCTATCAACCGCTGGCGGCGCATTTGAATCACGCCATGCCGGCCTACACCGCCGAGAGCACCTATCGCGGCAACCACCTGGATATCAACTGGAGCGAGTCGGGCAGGCGCGGCTCGTTCGTCGGCACGTTCTCCAGCCCGCTTTAACCAGGCATTGGGCGCAGCGCGATTCGCTGGCGCACGGGGGTTCGTCTGCCTGGACTGGATGCCATGAACAAATCAAAACGAGGTCCGATGGTGCGGGGGCTTGCGCTGTGCGCGGCCCTCGCGGCGCTGTGCGCCATGACTCCGCGGCAATCGGCGGGCGCCGTGGGCGCGTACACCGCAGAGAGATTCTCCGCCGCGCCCCCGCCCGAAGTTTCGGCCGCGGTGCGGGAAGCGCTGTCGAATGACGGAATCCGCGTGCAGGGCCCCGACGGGCCGCTTTGCGAAATCTGGCTGCGCAAAGCCATCCCGGTAAACGCAAGCCCGTCGAACGAGTTGGGAGTGGCTTTCGGCGAATTCGCCGAAGGGACTCTCGCCGCCGTGGTGCGCTTCCCCGCCGAGGTGATTGACTATCGCAAGCAGCGCGTCAAGGCCGGCGTCTATACCCTTCGTTATGCCCTGAATCCGGTCAACGGTAATCACCAGGGAGTTGCGCCCCAGCGATTTTCTTCTCGCTTCTCCGGCCGCCGACGACCAGAGCGTCGCGGTTCTTTCCGTGAACGACCTCATCAACCTCAGCAAGAAAGTCACCGGCGCAAATCACGCCTCGGTGTGGAGTTTGAGTCCCGTGGACAGCCAGC
>DASQHY010000011.1:0-2379 GCA_035631855.1 Candidatus Acidiferrales bacterium | reverse complement strand
GCGATTTTCTTCTCGCTTCTCCGGCCGCCGACGACCAGAGCGTCGCGGTTCTTTCCGTGAACGACCTCATCAACCTCAGCAAGAAAGTCACCGGCGCAAATCACGCCTCGGTGTGGAGTTTGAGTCCCGTGGACAGCCAGCCGGCGGCGCCTCCCGGCATGAGCCACCAGGACGATGGCGATCTCTGGCTTGTGGAATTCACCGTTAACTTGGCGGGCGCGGGCAACACGCTCACCGTGAAGAGGGTTGGACTTGTGGTCGTCGGCCATGCCCCCGAGGCATGAAGGTTTTCCGCACAATCAAAGCTTCTAATCTAAGGCCGTCCGAGAGAGTCGTTCTCACAATCCACATCTATTGACTGTTCGCTTTCTGTTCGCCTATGATGGCCCGCTGAAGCGCCGCGCGAAGGAGAGCGGATCAGTCATGGAACAATTGCGGGGCCGAGTCGCCGTTGTCACCGGAGCAAGTCGAGGCGTTGGGAAAGGGATTGCTCTCGAGCTTATGGAATCGGGAGCCTTCGTCTACATCACCGGGCGGACGGCTGACGATTTGAAGTACGCCGAGGGGAAAGGGACTGCCCTTCGCTGCGATCACCGCAATGACTCGGAGGTTGATGCAGCGTTTCGCAGCATCGTAAAGGAACAGGGGCGGATCGATATTCTGGTGAACAATGTTTGGGGCGGCTATGAAAACATGCTTGAGAGCGGCGAATTCACGTGGGCGCGGCCGTTCTGGCAGCAGCCGCTGTGGCGGTGGGATGCCATGTTTCAGGCCGGCGTACGCGCTCACTACGTGGCGAGCCGTCTGGCGGCGCCGCTGATGGTGGCTCAGCAAAACGGTCTGATCGTCAACATTTCTTTCTGGGCAGCGCAAAAGCACGTGGCAAACGTGGCCTATGGTGTCTCCAAAGCGGCGACGGACAAAATGACCGCAGACATGGCGGAGGAATTGAAGCCGTACCATGTCGCCGTCGTGTCGCTCTATCCCGGATTGGTAAGAACGGAAAAAGTAATGGAGGCAGCCGCGCGGCTGAACCTCACCAATTCCGAGTCGCCGCAGTTTTTGGGGCGGGCCGTTGTGGCGCTGGCCGGCGACCCCCATATCATGAGGAAGACGGGGAAAGTAGAGGTTGCCGCGCGTCTCGCTCAGGAATACGGCTTCACCGACATTGATGGTAAGCAGCCCCGCCCGCTTACACTCAGTGACGTGTAAGCCTTGAAGCGCAAAGACTCTTCCACACCGGTTGACGGCGGCGCCGGGGGTTGCTGATAATCTCACCTTTCACTGCGGGGTCGGCGAACTGCCCGCCATGTACAAATGTCCACAGTGCGAATACGAAATCAATCAGGCCACCGAGGTCTGCCCGCATTGTGGCACCGACCTCGAAGCGCTCGCGGCTGAAGCGCTGGCCGCCGAGCCTGCCAAACCAAGGAGCGCCGCCAAGCTCATTCTAATTTGGGCGGCCGTGGTTGTGATTGTTTCGGTGGGACTCTATTCCTTCATCTACTACGTTTTGCCCGAGCGCGCCGGAAATCAGTCCCGCGCACATGTTGAGGCGCGCGTCCTGGAATCGCTGGGTGAGTTTCAGGCCGCGCTGGATATCTTTGCGCGCGCCGAAGGCGGGCACTATCCTGATTCCGCGGAAACCCTTGGTGTTCCGGGACGCCTGGCCGCGCGGAACGCCCTCGAATTGGGTTACACGCTTCAATACACTCCCGGTGCTGTCGGCCCCGGCGGTGGAGCGCAGAACTACACCCTCACCGCGCGCCCGGACCGCTACGGTTTCCGGAGCTTCTACACCGATCAGACGCGCATCGTGCACGTCACCTCAGAAAACCGTTCCGCAACCGCGCAAGATCCGGCGCTGTAGCCGCCGCTCACGGTTTATCATCCCGGAAATCCTGCGCAGGAAGAAATGTGCGAACCAAGTCGACGGATCGAGGTGGGGCTTACTTTGCAGAGAGCGCCGGCAGAGCGCGGCGGAGGCGCCCGACCACGCGGTCTTTTCCAAGCACGACCATGGTTTCGAACAGCGGAGGAGCCACCGCCTGGCCGACGATGGCCACGCGCGTCGCATTGATAAGCAGGCCTGCCTTGACTCCGGCGGCTTCGGCGAGCGCGCGGAGCGCGTGGTCGCACGCATCGTGGTTCCAATCAGGAAGCGCTTGCAGGGCATCCGCCAGTTTTGCCAGGAGGTCGCCCAACCGCTCGTCTTTCCAGAATTTCTCCCGCGCCGCCGGATCGTAGGAAAACTCATCGCTGAAAAATGCGCGCGCCCAGGTCGAAAAATCCGGCAGCAGCCGCACCCGCGGCCGCAGCAAGTCCACGGTGTGGGCGAACCACTCGCGTCCCGCTCCGCCCCATTCCACGCGCCACAGC
>DASQHY010000010.1:0-2016 GCA_035631855.1 Candidatus Acidiferrales bacterium | reverse complement strand
GTGGTGCGGTAGGCACGGGCGATGGAATAGAGCGTTTCGCCGGGTTTGACGCGGTGCTGCAGACTGCTCTTCTGTGCGTCCCCGGTGGACACATTCTCCACCGCCGGGCTGCTGGCTGTTGCTTGCGCGGACTTCGCTTTCCCGCGCGAGGAAGTGACCGGATCGCCGCCGGCGTAGATGCGCAGCCGCGCGCCGCGCGCGACGCTCGCGCCATGAATATTGTTCCAGCGCTTCAATTGCGCGACGGTCACGTCGTAGCGCTCGGCGATGCCTTCGAGCGTGTCGCCGCGCTTCACGCGATAGCTCACCAGGCGCACAGCCGGCGGCGGCGTGGGAACGTTGAGCAGAAAACCGCCAGGCAGAGCCGCGTGCGGTTCGAGATGATTTGCATTTTGAAGGGCCAGCAGGGTCACGTGGTAACGGCGCGCCACCTCGCTGAGCGTCTCGCCTGATTCGACCGCGTGCAGCCGCCAACTGGTCCACTTGTCGGTCGGGACGCGCTGAATATTTTCCTGGAATTTCGGCGCAAGACCCGCGGGCAGCTTCAATTCAAAACTCGAGTCGTTGGGAGTGATATTGCGCAGGAGTTCAGGATTCAGCATGCGCAAGTCATCCAGGTCCGCGCCGCTCGCGTCCGCCGCCAGATGCAGGCTGATGGGATGCCCCGGCCGGACCGTGTCAGCCAGCACCGGCTTTTCCGCCAGCACGCGGACGCCGTAGAGCGACGGGTCTTTCGCCACCAGCGCCAGGGCGATGATGATGGGAACGTAATTCTGAGTCTGCTTCGGGAGCGCGTGACGCCTCTGCAGCTCCCAGAAATCGGCGTAGCCGGTGCGCTCGATGGCTTTCACCACATTCATGGGGCCGGAATTGTAAGCGGCCATCACCAGATACCAGTCGCCGAACATATCGTAGAGGTCGCGCATGTGGCGGGCGGCCGCGCGCGTGGCTTTTTCCGGATCGCTGCGCTCGTCCACCCAGTAAGTTCTATCGAGATCGTATTCCTGCCCGCGGAAGGGCATGAACTGCCAGATGCCGCGCGCCCCGGCGCGAGAAACAGCGGTCGGCTGGAAAGCGCTTTCGGCTTGCGCCAGATAAATCAGATCCTGCGGGACGCCTTCTTCGCGAAGGACGCGGCGAATCATCTCGTTGTAGCGGCCCGCGCGTTCAAGGCCATGCTCGACGGTGGCGCGTCCGCGCACAGTGGTGAAGTAGCTCAAATACTGGAGGACGGAAGCGTTCACGGTGAGCGGCAAATCGTGCCGCACCTTGATCAATTCTTCTTCGGCCTTGGACGCGAGGCGCGGGTCGCCCGGAGGGAGAGTCAAATCCGCCAGCTCGTCCATCGGCGCGGGCGTTCCCGGATCCTCCTCTTCCGCGTTCATCTGCGCATTCACTTCGTAGGAGTGCAGGGTCTCGCCAATCTGGTCGAAGAGGTCGTTGAGCCGCGGGTCGGAATCAACCGGCAGGCCGCTGGTCAGGATCAGGTCCACAGCGTGATCGAAATCCACGCGGGCTTTGTCGAATTCGCCGGACTTGTATTTCTTCTGGCCGGCTTCAAAGTTTGTCCTGACGTTTTCCACCAGAACGTCAATGGCCGGTCTCGTCCCAGGATCCAGCGCCATCAGATCAACCGGCTGGCTTGGGAAGGGAAGCGGTTCGCGGACATATTGCGGCGGCGGCGCGGGTGTGGCCGCAGGCGCTTTCACTTTGGTCTGGTGCTTGGCCGAATCGTCGCAGCCGGCAAGGAGCAAAGTGCCTGCGGTCAGCGCCAGCCAAAAAGTTTTCCGGCCTGCTGCGGACGAATTGGTTTTTAGGCTCATTCTTGGGTCCGTTATGCTGCGCGCTTTTGGCCCCGGCTCTTCGAAAGCACTTTCAGTGCCGGATGGGCGGCTGCTGAAACTCAGTGCCGCCTCGGGTTCGCCAATTTTGGCGTAACAAAAAGCTTACGAGTTACTTACGCCCCGGTCAATGGGACTGCCGTATCAGTCGTTAACAACCTCAGGACATTGAGTA
>DASQHY010000009.1:0-6942 GCA_035631855.1 Candidatus Acidiferrales bacterium | reverse complement strand
ATCCTCTCATCATGCATGCGGGTGACACCATTACGGTTCACTGGTTCACCACGCCCGCGCAGGACGGCTTCCACGTCACGGTTACGGACCTCACCACCGGTGGAACAGGCACGATTGTCCTGAATTCGCCATCCGACGGGCCGCTCATGCCCGCCTTCGACACTCAGGAAATCGGCAACGCGCTGGCCTGGGGCATTGTTTTCGATACGCCCAACGCGTTCGTCTGGGAAATCGGACACGAGTCCGTGTTCACGGGCGGAGCGGCTTTCTGTGTTCCCGGGCAGACCGGCTGCGATTCCTACAACGCCGATTCGTGGGCGGGTTTCTCCCCCATTCAGATTAAGAGCGTCACCTTCGGCGACGGTTCGGCGGCGAGCACCTGGGCCGTAGTAAGCGACCAAGGCGGCATCGCGGAGGTGGACGCGAATTGCAGCGCGTTCGGCGGGCCCTTTTGCATCTATCCGTGGTACACGCTGGGCAAAACCGGATTTCACTATGGCATAGACTATTCCGACACCATCAAGGATTTCGGCAAGTCCGGCCAATTCTCACAGACGACCCAGTGCGGGGGCCCATTTGGCGCGAACAGCACTTTCTGCGCCACCACAATTCTAAAGTAGAAGTACGAATCGTTTCTGGTCTGACAACCAATGGAGGGAAGTATGAGGAACGCCCGCTTTGCGTCTCTTGCAGCCATTTGCGCATGGCTGATATTGGCGATACCCGCCGTGGCCCAGCACGAACACGGTGCCGGTGAGCCGGAAAAGCTCGGCAAAGTTGAGTTTGCCGTTTCCTGCGGTGCGGCGGTCCAGCCGCAATTCAACCGCGCGGTAGCTCTCCTCCACTCCTTCTGGTACAGGAAAGCCGCCGAAACCTTTGCCGGGATTGCCAGGGAAAACCCTTCCTGCGGCATGGCGCAGTGGGGCGCCGCGATGTCGCATTACCATCCGCTCTGGGAAGCGCCCACCGCGGAAGACTTGAAGATGGGCTGGGCGGCCGTGGAAAGCGCCAAGACCGCGGGCGCGAAAACCCAGCGCGAGCGCGACTATATTGCCGCCATCGAGACCTTCTACAAGGATTTCGACAAACTCAACCACCACACCCGTGCCCTGGCTTACGAAAAGGCCATGGAGCAGCTCCAGGCCCGCTATCCCGAAGACCGCGAGGCCAGGATTTTTTACGCCCTGGCGGTGCGCGCCAACGCTCCCCCTGCGGACAAAACCTACGCCAACCAGAAGAAGGCCGGCGCGATCCTGGAAAAGATTTTTGCCGAGCAGCCGGAGCATCCCGGTCTAGCCCATTACATCATTCATTGCGACGACTATCCTCCGCTGGCCGCGCAGGCGCTCGATGCCGCGCGCCGTTATGCCAAGATTGCGCCCGATTCTCCTCATGCGCTCCACATGCCTTCGCACATCTTCACGAGACTCGGACTCTGGCAGGAGTCCGTCGAGTCCAACTTGGCCTCCGAGGCTGCGGCCAAGAAAGACAATGCCGTGGGCGATGAGCTGCACGCCCGCGACTATCTCGTCTATGCCTACCTCCAGCGGGGGCAGGACTCCGAAGCGAAAAAAGTGTTCGACGCGGTGCTGCCGGAGTCTCAGCCCAATGATCCCGCCTTCTTTGCCGGTCTCTTTTCCATCGCCACCATGCCCGCGCGCTACGCTGTGGAACGCCATCGCTGGGCCGACGCGGCTGCGCTCAGTCTCCCCTCGAGAACGTTTCCGGGCGGCCGCTATGCCTATGTCGAGCTGAATCTCGATTTCGCGCGCGCCCTCGGAGCTGCGCGCATGGGCGATGGGGGAGCCGCCCGCAATGCCTTACAGCAGCTTACCTCCATCCGCGACACGCTTATGAAAGCGGAAGACAAGTATTGGGCCGAGCAGGCGGACATTCAGCGCGAAATCGTCTCTGCCTGGGTCGCTCTGGCGGAAGGCAAACAGGAAAACGCCTTGCAGCAAATGCGCGCGGCTGCAGACCACGAAGATGCCACCGACAAGCACCCGGTGACCCCGGGAGCCGTTGTGCCCGCCCGGGAGTTGCTGGGAGAAATGCTGCTCGGTGCCAAGCAGCCGGGGCCCGCGCTGGAAGCGTTCGAGACAACCCTGCGCGCCGCGCCGGAGCGCTTCAACGCGCTTGCGGGCGCCGCGCGTGCCGCCGAACAAGCGGGAAACCGCGAAAAGGCTTCCGCTTACTACGCCAAGCTCCTGCACAATTGCGAGCAAGCCGATGGAGACCGGCCGGAGCTTCGCGACGCCAAAGTATTCCTGGCTCAAAAATAAAAAGCCCCGGATTGTCCGGGGCTTCAGAACGATGGGCAGAGACTTCGCGGGGCTGTCTTAGGATTTCGTTTCGGCGGTCTCCGGCGCAGCGGCCTCTTCGCGCTCGCCGCGCTCTCCCTGCTTGATGCGCGCGGCTTTCCCGCGGAGGTTGCGCAGATAATAGAGCCGCGAGCGCCGCACGCGGCCCTGGTTCACCACTTCAATCTGGCTGATCATTGGCGAGTGCAGCGGAAAAATTCTCTCGATGCCCACGCCGAAGCTCACGCGCCGCACCGTAAAGGTCGCCTGCGTGAGCCGCCCGCGCTTGCTGATCACCACGCCCTCATAGGGCTGGATGCGCTCTTTTTCGCCTTCCGCTTCCTTCAGCCGCACGTGCACGCGCACCGTGTCGCCCGGCCGGAAGTTGGGGAGGTCTTTGCGCAGTTGCGCCTGTTGGACCTTTTCCACAATCACGCTCATTGTTGATTCACCTTGCAGACCCGCTCAGGCGGGGCCACCACGCCAGAGGCAAACAATAAGTATAGCGAAAATGCAGGGACTTTCCTAGCGGGAACCGCACGAACCGCCGCGCGAAACGCGGAACTGAGAATCCCGGCGCGTCGGAGGGGGACGCGCCGGGCTTCCCTTCTGGCACACAAACCTGCGGTAGCGAACAGGGGAGAGCCCCTTCGAAGGGTAGCGCATCTCTGGTTGCGCCAGGAACTCTCCCCATCCCCGGAAAAAACTTCCAAAAAACGCTCGGCCGAACCCTGCCGCTACACCGCCGCGGCCAGCGAAGAATCCTTGCGGATCACCGTTTCCGCGAACCGCTCCATCTCTTCGAGTTGCGGGCTGAACTGCAGCAGGAGCAAATCCACGCCCGCCGCCTCAAATTCGGCCACGCGCTCGGCCACCTGCTCCGCGGTGCCCACTAGGCCCGAGCGCAGCCCGCGGTTCGAAACCGAATAATCCTCGAGCGAAACGCGCTGCTCGAGTTGTGTTCCGGCAAGCCATTGCTGGTAGTTCTCGTAGCCGCCGGCGCTTTGCTTGACGTCGGTGATGCGCGCAAGTTCCTGCTGCGCCTCGCGTTCGGTCTCGCGGACCACCACGTATCCCGCCACGCCGTACTTCATCGGCGGAAGCCCGTGCCGCGCGCGCCGCGCCGCAAGGTCGGCGATCTTCTCCTTCACGCGCGAAGGCAGATCCCCGTGCATCAGGTAACCGTCGCAGCGCTCCGAGATCAGCTCTTTCGCCGCTTCCGATTCTCCCCCGGCGTAAAGGAACGGGCGCGGCTGCGAAAGCGGCTTGGGCTGCAGGACGTTGTCCTCCACGCGGTAATACTTTCCGTGGTACGAAAAATGGTCCTGCGACCACGTGCCGTCGAGCACTTCCAGCCACTCGCGCGTGCGCGCGTAGCGGTCGTCGTGCTGCTCGAACCCCACGCCGTACTTCTTGGCCTCGTCGGCCCACCACGAAGAAACCACGTTCAGCGTGAGCCGTCCCCCGCTGATGTGGTCGATGTTGGCGGCCTGTTTGGCCAGCAGCGCCGGCAGATGGAACGTCGGCCGCACCGCCACCATCAACTCCAGCCGCTGCGTCACCGCCGCCAGCGCCGCGGCCGTGGACCACGCGTCCAGCGACGGCGCCGCCGCGCCTTTGATGTCGTTCAGGTTCAGCTCCGCGACGAGCGTGATGTCAAACCCGATTTCTTCGCTGCGCCGCGCCAGCCGGCTCACATAATTCCAGCTCGCTTGCATGTTTTCGTCTTCGACATTGCGCAGCCAACCGCCGAACACTGGAAGCCAATAACCGTATCGCATCAGCGCGCCTCCGCCACCAGCGATTTCTCCAGCGGTTCGTAGGAGGCCTCTTCGATCAGGAAATCCACCAGCCGCGCAAACGGATCGAAGCCCACCACGCGCGGCGCGTCGGCCACGAAGTTCGAAAGCGCATTGATGTCGTAGTAGAGCAGCCGGCCGTCGCGGTCGTCCACGACGTATTCCACTCCGCCCACCTCGATTCCCGCCACCTCCATAATCCGGTCCACCGCCTCGATCACTTCCCGCGGCGGCGCGTAACCTTCCACCTTCAGGCCCGTCTTCGGCGCGTCCGCCGGGCAGGCTGCGCGCGCCAGCGTCTCGCCTTTGGTGGTCTGGCAAATATCGGCGGGGCAGAGGTTGTAGCCTTCGCCCGAAAGCTGGATCCGGATGGCGTACAGGAATCTTCCCCCCAGCACTTCGACGCGCACAATCGCGCCGTCGCGCGCGGGGACGTAATCCTGGACCAATCCCGTGCGGTCGATCCCGAGGTCGATCCCGCCGTCTTCAATGGCGGCATGCAACTCGGCCAGGTTGTCGAACCGCCGGATGCCCGCGCCGCTTCCTCCGATATTCGGCTTCACCACCAGCGGGAAGCCGATGTACTCCGCGGCCACCAGCGCCTGCGACGGATGATTGATCACCCGCGCCTTCGGATACGGCAGCCCCAGCGACTCCAGCAAATCGAGCTGCAGCGCCTTGGAAGTTTCGATGGTGAACGCGCGCAGCCCGTTGACCACGCGCACCCCCAGCTCTTCCAGGTGTGCGAGGTAGTTCAGCGTGTAGAAAATCCCGTGGCCGTTGCCGCGCAGCCACGCCGAAGGGCTCATGCGGTTGAACAGCAGCGCGTACTCCGGCTCGCGCGACGCGATGTCGTACTGATGGTGGCTGGCGTCAATGCGCACCCAGGGCGTCCCGCGCCGGTCCAACTCCGCAAACAGCGGCCGGAACCAGTCCGGGTGCTCGTGATAAATGGCGATGGGCTTCGGGTGTCCCGGCCCGGAACTCCCCGCGCCGTTCCCGTTCGTCCCTCGGTTTGTGTTGCTGTGACTCCCCATGGTTTCCTCCGTGGTCTTCGCCCAAAATTTTGCCGAAAATAAAAAGGGCCGCTCGTTTGGAGCGGCCCTGGAATCCTTTGTCTTTACGCCTTGCCTAGACCAAAGGTCCTCCCGTGCCGCTCGCGGCGGTACACATACAGATGCAGCTCATACAGGCGCAGGCCTGTGTGCTGGGGAGGGCCCGGTTTGTCTCGGTGCTAATCAATTTCGCTCGGTGACGGCCAATTCTCAATATTCTTGCTTTCCCTGAATCCCCACAACATTAAATGCATAACTCCCTGCCTGTCAAGCATTTATTCCTTGTGATTCCCATCACACCCTTTTGTGACCTCCCGCGCCATTCTCGCGGTCATTCGTACTTGGGCATGCGAACAAGGAAGTACAGAGCAGTGACCCACAAGAACGCGGCCGTGAGCCACATCACCAGCGAAACGCTGAACGCAAACGGATTCCCCGGGTTCACGTTGGCCGAAGGGACAATGCCTACAGTCTGGTTCACGGCCGAGTGCATCAGCATGGTCAGCAGCAGGCTTCCCTTCGTATGGGCGTAGAGCCACGTGATGGCGACGGAAAGCGCGACCACTTGGAGCGTCCAGACCGGGAAAGACTGGCCGTACTTGTCAGCTCCCCGAAGAAAAAAGATGGGCAGATGCCAGCAGGACCATATCAACCCGAGCAGTAGGCTCGCGCGAGCGTATCCGAAGCGGCCCGCCAGACGCGGAAGAGCGTAGCCGCGCCATCCAATCTCTTCTCCTGCCTGAACCGGTGTGGAGATGGCGATCGCCGCCACAATGATAGTCCAGGACTCCGTGCCGAAGCGCGGCCATGAACCGGTCATGACGCGATGCACGAGCGCAACGCACAGCTTGATCGCTGGCAGATAGCCGATGGCGAACAGATACCATCGCGTACCGACGTGCCACTGGACCATGCGGCGAAGCAGCGCGCCTACCCCTGGGCGTCCCTCGGCCCGCGCGGTGATCCCGAGAGCCACCAACGACGGAGCGAAGGTGCCGAGAAGCAGCAAGAACCCGCGAACCAGCGCAAGCGCCGGGCCGGTCGGCGCTGGCCCGTGGGAGATCCTCACTACGGTGAGGAAGCAAGCCCAAGTCACCGCGTAAGTGAGAAAAAAGAATTTGAACAGGGAACCCACAGGTTGACCTTTCTAAGGTCGAATACGTCGGCTGGCCGGGTTTAGTTTCGCCAAACTCGTGCAGTTGCCGGGAAACGCCCGTCGCCTGCCCCAGGAACAGGTCCAGCGCAAGACCCAATGCAACGAAACGAACGGCAACGCATAGCCGGCCAGAAACGCGCCGATCACCTCCGCCTGCGACGGACCTTTCCTTGTTCGGGTTGTTGGCCTACCGGGGCTGGCTCCGTCGCAGGCTCCACAGTCCGCGCACCGAGAGGATAGCGGAGAAGAGCCCGATCACGCCGATTGCCATCAGCGTCCAGACGAAGAAGAAGTGTCCGCTGGTACCGGCGAGTTTGCTGGCGACGCCGACACCTTTTCCCTTCATGTGGACGTAGGGCACGACCAACGAGAAGAGCGACAGAAGGAGCATGAGGATGTACCCCGCTCGCCGTTCGGCAAGCACGAGCGTTCCGTATAGCCAGACGACGGAGAAGGGCACCACCACAATGAGGTTTGCGAGCCCCCCCGGCTCAAACCCGTACACGATGTCGCCCGCCAGGTGAAACGTAAGAAAGAGGAGCAAGAGCAGCGACGCGATGGTTAACATGACGCTGTTTTTCATTCGATATTCTCCTTGTTCGATTTGTGTGTGCCTCTCAGTGAGGCACAGG
>DASQHY010000008.1:0-2970 GCA_035631855.1 Candidatus Acidiferrales bacterium | reverse complement strand
TTTCTATTGTGCCTCTTTCGCGATCCTCACGTCCGCGCTTCGCTCCTCTCCCATCCGCGACTGACTTCGATTCATGGAACAAAACGGCGGACTATTCTGTTGCTCGCCGGATGCCGCAGCACTTGGTTTATAGGCAGCGGGATTTGACTCTCCGATGTTCCCCTTCTTTCGCCTGCTCTTGACTCCTCAACAGAGCAGTGTAGATTCTGTCCAGCGCGCCGTTCGCGGCATAGCCGTCAGCCACCCTTGATTCTTCCCAAACGAGGTGCTTCTTGAACTCGACACGAATTGGCAAAGCCTTTGCCCTCGCGAGCGTGATGCTTGTATCCATTGCTATCTCCCAAACGCGAACTCCGCCCGTTTCTGCCTCGGCCTCGGAAGCCGCTGCCAAGCCATTGCTGCTCGAGAAAAACGAAGGCGAGGCCCGCGTTTGGCGCGACCCTCCTCCCGGAGGATTCATGCTCAAAGTCAGTCCTCAAAACAACGGTTCCCGCCACCTCGTCTTTGGAACGGAAGACTTGCATCCCGGAGACGAAATAACGCTCCACAAACATCTGGGCCAGGATGAAATTGTCACCATCCACTCGGGCACCGTTCACGTCCACCTCGGCGATCAGGAACGCGACCTCCATGCCGGCGGCATGGTGTTCATTCCCGCCTACACCTGGGTGAGCATAAAGCCCGTCGGCAACGAGACCGTCAGCATGGACTTCGTATTTTCGGCGCCCGGTTTTGAGAATCTTATGCGCTGCGAATCCGTTCCCGCGGGCGAAAAGCCAACACCGACAACGCTGGAAGAGAGAAGGAAATGCGACCACGAAGGCCACGTCATCTACAAGGAGGACGAAGAATCCCCAAAGCCCTGAAGGTCAAGCGTGCCTGGGCTTAAACGCCGCGGGTTTTGATTTTTCCCCCGCCATTTCGCTGGCGCCCCGGTTTACCCTGAGCTTCGAAGGGCTTCGTCCCTTTCTTTCTGACCAGTCAAGGAGGAAGAATTTCTTTTAACGTTTATGTGCCAGGTGGCGGGGTACCGGTCCAGACGTGCTGAACGATTTGCCAACTGCGGTTCGGCTCGCGTTTGAAGATGATTACGTAGCTGCCTTTGGCGGTGATTTTAGCGCCGGTGGCGATGGTCGTTAGGGTTTCCTGGAAGTCGCCGCTGTCGTAGGCGAGATCGCCGGATGTTTCGAGGTTCTGGCTGTGGAGGGTGAGGTCACTGTTGAAGGTGGCCATTACGGTTTGGAAGAGCGTGCGGAGCGCTGCGGAGCCGGTGATGCGTTCGCCCGTGGGTTGCAGGAACACGGCGTCTGGGGCATAGAACTTCAGGATGGGTTCGAGCTGCTTGGTGCGAAGGTCTTGGACCCAGGCTTCGCGAATTTGGGCGAGAGTTACGATCGTAGAGGCTTGGGGGGCGGCGGTGGGAGAAAAAGCCGGCGCCAGGATGGTTGCGAACGCCAGGAACGCTATGCCGGCGCGGCGCAAGCAGGGGGATAGCGGCGATTTCGCTAGGCGTGTGGAAGGGTCGTTCATGGCAGCTCCTAATTAATCGGAATCTCCTTTTTAACTTCAAACGCAGTGGCGATTTTACACCCATCCCGCTGTTCGCCGGGCGCCGCAGCTTTCGCTCTAAAGCGCTGCGGGCTTTGTAATTAAGGTGCGGTTAACTCGTCGCGCTGCGCCCAAAAGTGGTCCCCGTCTGGTTTTTCGACTCGATACTGTGTGAGCTGGCCGGGAGTGCATTGCGCTTCGACGACAACGCCCTCGCCGGAACCGCCACGCACGCGGTCGCCGAGTTTCAAGACGAAGCAGCCGGGCGGGCTCGTCGGCACGGGATGGCTTGGCGCACCGGCATACGTCTCCAAAAGAACACCCTTGTCGGTCAGCTTATAGATGGGAACCACCCACTGCGTCGTAAATGGCCCGACTCCGTGGACTTGGATGATCGTATAGGTTTTCGATAGGGCAAAGTGCGCCATTGTCTTGAGCGAGCGTCCAAACGTGCCGACCTCCATGGGTTCGAGCGCCTTCGGGTTATACCGCTCGCCCATGCCGAGCGCCCAGCTTCCTTTCACCACCACGATGTTCTCGTCTACTGGATGCGTGTGAGGCATGATGATGTATCCCGCCTCGGCATGAATCCGAATCACGAAGGGCTCACCGGATTTTGCTGGGTCGCCCCATACCGTCTCATACCGATGCTCCGCCGAGAATTTCTTCAGCGGCACTACATGGGACTCGGCAGCCTGCTGCGCAAGGCCGCCTTGCTGCGGCCAGACTGAAACGCCCGCCAAAGCCATGAGGGTGAGTAGCATCCACATCGATATGCGAGGCCTCATTGACGTCCTCCGTGCTGCGAAAGGTTAGCACGCCAACCGCGAGAAGTGGGCTTGACCGCGGCTGCACGGTCAAAGCGCGCTGAAACGAGCCATCCTCCCGCGCAAAAAAAAGAGGGCGGGCGCGCTCGGCCAAACATCAGCACAAGCAACGCCCGCTCTTTAGACGCTAGGAGTGAAAAGCTAAAACGAACCGTCAGCCTTTCACGTTGATGGTTACGGGTTCAGCGAGCTCAAACTTCACCGGGGTCTCCGGACGAAGTTTGATGTCTTTCTTTCCGGTCAGGAGCGCAACCGTCGTTCCCGCTCCCGCACCCACTGGCCCGCCAATCAGCGCGCCTTCGCCTCCGCCGGCAAGAGCGCCGATGATGGCGCCACCGGCGGCGGAGCCGCCGATCCACGCGATGTTGCGCTTCTTGTGGTTACCGCCAACGCGCGGGTGAGAGATGGTGCGGACGTCGTAGTTCTGTCCGTTCACCGCCACGTTCTGCAGCGCGAGCTGCAAACGCGCCCGGCCCATCAGTCTCCCGGATGACCGTGCGTCCACGACCATCCCTTCCGCGTGTGCGCCTTGAGGGATCACCGTCCGGCCATCTACGACCACCGGCTCAGAGACCGTTGCGTCAAAGTGGTCTCC
>DASQHY010000007.1:0-18168 GCA_035631855.1 Candidatus Acidiferrales bacterium | reverse complement strand
TGGAAGTCGCGTTGGTTTGCCAACCGCGATTACGCCGACTTGCTCCACGAAGATGTGGCCCTGCGGCGCACGCTGAAAGAGCGCCTGAAGTCGGCGGGCGTGAATTCGATTGATATCGAGCGCGCCGCCAACAAATTGGTGGTGCGCATCTACACCGCGCGGCCCGGAATCATCATCGGGCGCAAGGGCGCGGAAATTGACAAGCTGAAGAACGACGTGCAGAAACGCACGCACCGCGAAGTGCATATTGACATTCAGGAAGTGCACCGGCCGGAACTGGACGCGCAACTCGTCGCCGAATCCATTGCGCTGCAACTGGAAAAGCGCGTGGCCTTTCGCCGCGCCATGCGCAAGGCCGTGGACTCGGCGCTGCGCTTCGGCTGCAAGGGAATCAAAGTGCGCGTGGCGGGCCGTTTGAACGGCGCGGAAATCGCCCGCAAGGAGTGGTACCTGCAGGGCCGCCTGCCGCTGCAGACGCTCCGTGCGGATATTGATTTCGGGTTCGCCCAGGCCTACACGACTTACGGCGTGATTGGCGTGAAGTGCTGGATTTATCAGGGCGAGAACATTCCCGACCGCGGCCGCAAGGAAGAAAAGCCGGCCGCATAAGGCGGCGGACGACCGCGGGAAAGAGACGAGCAAACTGTTATGTTGATGCCGAAAAAAGTGAAATACCGCAAGCAACAGCGCGGGCGGCGCTGCGGCAAAGCCTGGCGCGGCGGGGATCTTTCCTTCGGTGAGTACGGCCTGAAAGCCCTGGAAGCCGCCTGGATCACCGACCGCCAGATCGAAGCCTCGCGCGTGGCCATCACGCGGTTCATCAAGCGCGGCGGCAAGCTGTGGATCCGGATTTTTCCGGACAAGCCTTTTACCAAGAAGCCCGCGGAAACCCGCATGGGCAAGGGCAAGGGCGCGCCGGAACGCTGGGTGGCGGTGGTGAAGCCGGGACGGGTGATGTTTGAAATGGCCGGCGTGGATCTGGCCACCGCCAAGGAAGCGCTCGACCTTGCGGCGCACAAGCTGCCGATTCCCACGAAATTCGTCACCCGCGCAGGAGGGTTGTAACCATGCCGCGGAGAATTGAAAAGCTGCGCGACACCGACCCGAAAGAGCTGGAAATCCAGCAGCGCGAACTCACCGAGCAGATTTTCCGCCTGCGCTTTCAGCTCACCACCGGCCAGGCGGAGGCCCTCAAGCGCTTGCGCGAGGCCCGCAAGGATTTGGCGCGCATCAAGACGCTTTTGCACGAGAAGAATTTGGGGAAGGCTCATGGAAACTGAAACACAAAAAGCTCCCGCGGCGGACGCGCGTCACGCGCGCCAGGAGCTGACCGGCAAAGTCACCAGCGCCAGGATGCAGAAGACCATCGTGGTCGAGGTTACTCGACTGGTGAAGCATCCGCTGTACACGCGCGTTCTGCGCAAGACGAAAAAGTTTTACGCGCACGACGAAGAGGGAGAGGCGCGGCTGGGCGACACGGTGCGCATTGTCGAGACCCGCCCGCTCTCCAAGCTGAAGCGCTGGCGCTTGTCGGAAGTGGTCGCGCGGCGCACCACGGTGGACTGACCGGGCGGGCCAAGGAAAGGGATTCGGAGCACGGCGATGATTCAGATGCGAACCTGGCTGACGGTGGCCGACAATTCCGGCGCGCGGCGGCTGATGTGCATTCTCCCGATTGGCGGGGACGCGGGGTTGAAGGCGGGCTTGGGCGACGTGGTCACCGCGTCGGTGAAAGAGGCCGCCCCGGACAGCCAGATCAAGGAAGGGAAAGTGGTGCGCGCGGTGATTGTGCGCATGCGCAAGGAGCAGCGGCGCAGAGACGGCACCTACATCCGGTTCGACGACAATGCCGCGGTGTTGATCAACGAGACGGGCGAGCCGGTGGGCACGCGCGTATTCGGGCCGGTGGCCCGCGAGCTGCGCGAAAAGAAGTTCGCCAAGATTGTCTCCCTGGCGCCGGAAGTGTGGTAGGCGCGGAGATGCCGAGATCATGAGACGCGAAGAAAAAGTCCGGCACGTAGTGAGCATTCGCAAGGGCGATCAGGTCCGCGTGATGACGGGGCGCGACGCCGGCAAGACCGGCCGCGTGCTTTCCGTGGACTCGTTCCAGAATACCGTCACCGTCGAGCACGCCGGCATCATCAAGCGGCACACCCGGCCGAACCCCGCGAAGAACGTCAAGGGCGGAATCGTGGAGCGCGAAGGCGCCATCCACATTTCCAACGTTTTGCTGGTTTGCCCGTCGTGCCGCAAGCACGCGCGCACCGGCCACGCGCGGCTCGCCGACGGCACGCGGACGCGCATCTGCCGGCGGTGCGGCGCAACACTCGAGAAGTAACGCCGGGGGCGAAAAAGAAAGACGCGGAGAAAAGATCGAGACGCAACCATGATAAGCCGAATGCAGGAACGTTACCGTGGGGAAGTGGTTCCGGCGCTGATGAAGCGCTTTGGCTGGAAGAATCCCATGGCGGTTCCGAAGGTTTCCAAGGTGGTAGTGAACATCGGCATGGGCGAGGCCAGCCAGAACGTCAAGCTGCTGGACGTGGCCGTCGCGGAGCTCGGCCAGATTACCGGCCAGCGCGCCGTGGTTACCCGCGCAAAAAAGTCCATCGCGAATTTCAAGATTCGCAAGGGCATGCCCATCGGCTGCTGCGTGACCCTTCGCGGCGACCGCATGTATGAATTTCTCGACCGGCTGTGCAACGTCGTGCTGCCCCGCGTGCGCGACTTCAAAGGACTGCCGCCCAACGCCTTCGATGGCCGCGGCAATTACACGCTGGGCCTGAAAGACCAGTTGGTGTTTCCTGAGATTGATTACACGCGCGTGGACAAAATCAAAGGGATGAATATCACGCTGACCACCACGGCGCGCAACGACGAGGAAGGCCGCGAGCTGCTGAAGCTCCTGGGGCTTCCGTTGCGCGGCCAGGGATAAGGAATCAAGGAGAACGTATGGCGCGAACCAGTCAATTTGCCAAGATGCGCAGAAAGCCCAAGTTCAAGATCCGCGTGCGCAACCGCTGCCGCATTTGCGGACGCCCGCGCGGCTTTATCCGCAAGTTTGAGATGTGCCGCATCTGTTTCCGGGGCTTGGCGTTGAAGGGCGAAATTCCCGGCGTGACCAAGGCGAGTTGGTGAGGAGCCCGGACGATGCAGACTGACCCCATTGCCGATTTGCTGACGCGCATCCGCAACGCGGCGCGCGCCAAACACGCCCGCGTGGATGTGCCTTCCTCCAAACTGAAGGCCGAGCTCGCGCGCATCTTGAAGGAAGAGGGCTATATCTCGACGTTCAAACTGGTCGAGGAAAACAAAGTCCGCAAGACCCTGCGTGTCTTTTTGAAGTACACCTCGGACCGGCGCAGCGTTATCACCGGGCTGAAGCGCATCTCGCGTCCCGGCGCGCGGCGCTACGTCGGCGCGATGGAGATTCGCCCGGTGGTGGGCGGGCTGGGCATCAATATCCTGACCACGCCGCGCGGATTGATGACCGGGCGCGCCGCGCGCAAGGCTCGGCTGGGCGGCGAACTGCTCTGCGAAGTCTGGTAGGAGAGGCGGAGAGAAACCTGTATGTCGCGCATTGGACGCAAACCGATTCCCGTTCCCTCCGGCGTGAAGGTCGCGCTGCACCCAGGCAGTGTGGATGTGCAAGGGCCCAAGGGAAAAATGAGCGTGCCGCTGCCGGGCGGCATCCGCCTGGAGCAGAAAGACGGCGTGCTGACGGCGCTCCGCGAAACCGATGAGCACCGCGCGCTGCATGGGTTGGCGCGCGCGCTGGTGGCCAACGCCGTTCACGGCGTTACCCAGGGATTCAAAAAGGAGCTCGACATCGTCGGTGTGGGCTACCGCGCCGAATTAAAAGGCGCGGCGGTGAATTTCAGCCTGGGCTATTCGCATCCCATCGTCTTCCCCATTCCGGAAGGAATTCAGATCAGCGTCGAGAAGCAGACGCATCTGGTGGTGAGCGGCGCCGACAAAGGCAAGGTGGGGCAGGTGGCGGCCAATATCCGCGGCCTGCGTCCGCCCGACCCGTACAAGCAAAAAGGCATTCGCTTGGCCGGCGAACGCCTCAAGAAGAAGGCAGGAAAAGCGGGCGCGAAGGCGACCGCCTAAGGAGACATCAAGAGCTATGGCTGGCGTACCGGTTCGAAAACTCTCGCGCGATGCCCATCGCCGGCGCGTTCATCAGCGTGTCCGCACGCGCGTCGTGGGGACGCCGGAGCGGCCGCGCTTGTGCGTGTTCCGTTCCCTGGGACACATCTATGCCCAGGTGATTGACGACCGCGCCGGGCGCACGCTGGTGTCGGCGAGTTCGATTGACGCGGAAGTCCGCAAGCAGCTTAAGGGCGGAGGGAATCTGGCCGCCGCCAAAGTGATTGGCAAGACCGTCGCCGAACGGGCGCGCGCGGCGAAGATCGAGCAGGTGGTTTTTGACCGAGGCGGGTACAAGTACCACGGCCGCGTCAAAGCGCTTGCCGATGCGGCCCGGGAAGCGGGGTTGAAGTTCTAACGTTATGTCCAAACAGCAATTGAGAGACACCTTATCGGTGCGGCGCCATCTGGATGTCAGCCTGGCGAGTCTGAAAGACGACGTCGTGGCCATCAATCGCGTCACCAAAGTGGTCAAGGGCGGGAAGAACCTCAGCTTCTCCGCGCTGGTTGTCGTAGGCGACCAGCAGGGCCATGCCGGGTTTGGCATGGGCAAAGCTCGCGAAGTGCCCATGGCTATCAAGAAGGGCATCGAGCAGGCCAAGAAAAACCTGCTCAAGCTCAACTTGAAGGGCACCACCATCCCGCATCAGGTCACCGGCTATTTTGGGTCGGCCCAGGTGCTGCTGAAGCCCGCATCGGAAGGCACCGGCGTGATCGCGGGCGGACCCGTGCGCAAGGTGATGCAGGTGGTCGGGATTCAGAACGTCCTGACCAAGTCCATTGGCACGTCGAATCCGCACAATGTGGTCAAGGCGACTTTCTCCGCGCTGCTGAATTTGAAGGACGCCGGCAAAGTCGCGGAGACGCGCTCGAAACAAACGGAAGACGCGGGCGGCAAGAGTTAGCATCCAGGTGAACGCATGACGTCAAAGAAAAAGGCAAGCGGCACGGTGAAAATCAAATGGGTGGTCAGCTTCATCGGCTGCACCGACGACATGCGCCAGACCATCCGCGGGCTCGGGTTCCGCCGCATGCAACAGGTCGTCGAGCGCGAAGATACTCCGTCGGTGCGCGGCATGATTCACAAAGTGCGCCACCTGGTCGAAGTGCAGCCGTAGAGGAATCGCCGGGAAGGGACGAAGAGGCCGTCATGGCAGTCAAACTTTCGAATCTAAAGCCCCCGCGCGGCTCGCGCCATCGCAAGGTGCGCGTCGGCCGCGGCATCGGCTCGAAGCTGGGCAAGACCGCCGGCGCGGGCAATAAAGGACAAAAATCGCGCAAGGGCTATTCGCGGCGCCCGGGGTTCGAAGGCGGCCAGATGCCGCTGCACCGCCGCATCCCCAAGCGCGGATTTCACAATCTGTTTTCGCGGGAATTCTCGGTGGTCAACGTGGAATCGCTCGACGGCTTTGCTTCGGGTGACGTGGTTACGCCGGAAACGCTGCGGGCGCGCGGCCTGGTTCGCCGCCCCGGGGATGCGGTGAAAATTCTGGGGGACGGCGAGCTGAAGACCAAGCTCACGGTCCACGCGCACGCCTTTAGCAAGTCCGCGCAGCAGAAAATCACCGCCGCCGGAGGGGTCATCGAAATTTTGTCATGAACCGCTTTTTCCAATCCATCGCCAACATCTTCCGGATCCCGGAACTGCGCAAGCGCCTGCTGTTTACGCTGTCGCTGCTGGCGGTGTATCGCGTGGGCGCGCACATTCCCACGCCGGGGATCAACACCACGTTGTTGCAGCAGATCTTTGAACAGAACAAAGGCTCCGTGCTGGGCATTATCGACCTGTTCAGCGGGCGCAACTTCCGGCAGATGACCATCTTTGCCTTGGGTATCATGCCCTACATCACGGCATCCATCATCTTGCAGTTGATGACCGTGGTGTTTCCTTACCTCGAGAAGCTGCAAAAAGAGGGCGAGCTCGGCCGGAAGAAAATTACCCAGTACACGCGCTACCTCACCGTCGTGCTCAGCGTCCTGCAATCCATGACCATTGCGTTCACGCTCCAGCGCACCGTGCAGGGGGGCCAGACGCTCGTCTATCATCCCGGCATTGCTTTTACGCTGATGACCATCCTCACCCTGACCACCGGCTCGGCCTTCATCATGTGGCTGGGCGAGCAGATCAGCGAGCGCGGCGTGGGCAACGGGATGTCGCTCATCATTTTCGTGGGCATCGTGGTGGGCTTGCCCAACGCCGTGGTGGACTTGATCGACAAAGCCACTCGCGGCGCCTGGGGCCCGCTGACCACCCTGGTCCTGTTGTTTCTCCTGGCGGCCATGATTGCAGTTGTGGCCTTCATCGTCTTCGTCGAAGGCGGGCAGCGCCGCATCCCCGTGCAGTACGCCAAGCGCGTGGTCGGACGCCGCGTGATGGGCGGGCAAATGACTTATCTCCCGCTGCGCGTGAATTCCGGCGGCGTCATTCCTCCGATTTTCGCCAGTTCGCTGCTCACTTTTCCCGGCACCCTGGCCCTGATGTTCCAGAGCAAGTACAAGTTTATTGAAAACCTGTCGAGCGCGTTGCGATGGGGCGAGCCGCTCTATACCGTCATCTACGTTTCGATGATCATTCTGTTTGCGTTTTTCTATGTGGGAATTGTGTTCAATCCCACCGAGCTGGCCGACAACATGCGCAAAAACGGAGGTTTCATTCCCGGAATCCGGCCGGGGCGAAACACCTCCGAGCACATCAGCCGCATTCTTCGCCGTCTTACATTCGTCGGCGGCGTCTATCTGGCGCTGGTCTGCCTGCTGCCGGAATGGCTGATGGTGGGCGTCCATCTGAACCATCTCTGGCTCGTGGGGCCGTGGTTTGACAGGAACTTTCCGCGCCTGATTCTCGAAGGACTCAACGTCGCGTTTTATTTCGGCGGCACGTCGCTGCTAATCGTGGTCGGCGTGGCTATGGACACCGTGCAGCAAATCGAAGCCCAGCTCGTGATGCGTCACTACGAAGGGTTTGCAAAGAAGGGGCGGATGCGGAGCCGCCGTTATGGCTGATTCCGCTGCGGCGCGGCCGGCGTGTGGCCTGGGACGCCCGGTGATCTTCCTCGGGCCTCCGGGAGCGGGCAAGGGCACTCAGGCCAAGGAGCTTGCCCGGCGCTTTGGCGTCCCTCATCTTTCGACCGGAGACATGTTTCGCGACCACGTGCTGCGCGGCACGCCGCTCGGGTTGCAGGCCAAACCGATTATGGACCGCGGCGATTTGGTCCCCGACGCGATCGTGATGGGCATGGTCGAAGAGCGCATCGCGCGCGCCGATTGCGCGGCGGGATTCGTCCTGGATGGTTTCCCGCGGACCCTGGCTCAGGCGGAGAGCCTGGCGAAGCTTTTGAGTGCGCGGAACGCGCGCGCGCCTCTGGTCCTGCACTTTGTGGTGGACAGGGCGAAGTTGTTGCAGCGGCTGAGCGGCCGGCGGGTGTGCAAAGTATGCGGCGAGATTTACAACATCTACGACCGCCCGCCGAAGGTATCCGGCCGTTGCGACAACGATGGCGGCGAGTTGGTGGTCCGGCCGGATGATCGCGAAGAAGTGATTGTCTCGCGGCTGGCCGCGTACGAGCGGCAGACCCAGCCCTTGATTGCGTATTACCGGCAGCGGGGCCTGCTCGAGGATGTGGACGCTTCGGCAGATGTCGGTGCGGTGACCGGGCGCGTGCTGGATATTCTGCGCCGCGCTCCGTGAAGCGATGCCCATCCAACTGAAGTCGGCCGATGAGCTCGCTAAGATGCATAGCGCCGGCTTGATCGTCTGGGACGTTCTGACGGCGCTGCGCGAGATGGTTCGCCCGGGCATGACGACGATGGACCTGGAAAAATTTGCCGTCCAGCGGATGGAGAGACACCCGGGGCGGGCGGCGTTCAAGGGGTACCGCGGATACCCTTGCGCGCTGTGCACCTCGATCAATCAGGAAGTGGTGCACGGGATTCCCTCGCCGAAGCGGGTGCTCCGCGAAGGCGACATTGTCTCGATCGACTTCGGCGTCGAGCTGGACGGGTATTTTGCGGATTCTGCGGTGACCGTTCCGGTGGGCAAAGTCAGTCCGGAGGTGGAAACGCTCCTGACCGCGACCCGCGAGGCGCTCGACCACGCCATTGACAAGATGCGCGTCGGCAACCGGCTGGGCGATGTTTCCGCAGCCGTGCAGGGCTGGGTCGAGCCCAAAGGCTTTTCGGTGGTCCGCGAATTTGTGGGCCACGGCATCGGAACGAAGATGCATGACGAGCCCAACTTGCCGAATTACGGCGAGCCGGGACGCGGTATGCGGCTCAGCGAAGGCTTGGTTCTGGCGATTGAGCCGATGGTCAACGCGGGCAAGTGCGAAGTTCGCATGGTGGATGATTGGACGGCAGTCACCGCCGATGGAAGTCCGTCGGCCCACTTCGAGCACACCGTGGCGGTGACCGCCAACGGACCCTGGATCTTGACGCGGCCCAAAGAAGTCAGCGGCCCATCCTGGTAAGCGGAAATTGGAGCGTATGGCGAAACGGCCACCAGAAGACAAGAAAAAGCCGGACTCGGGCAATCCCAAAGAGGACGCCATCGAGGTCATGGCCACGGTCATCGAGCCCTTGCCGAATGCGATGTTCCGTGTGGAACTGGAGAACAAGCATCAGGTCTTGGCGCATATCTCCGGGAAGATGCGCAAGAATTTCATCCGCATCCTGGCCGGGGACAAAGTCGCCGTGGAGCTTTCGCCGTATGACCTGACGCGCGGCCGCATCGTTTACCGCTACAAGTGAGCGGCAGCCTGCGGGGCGGAGTTGGAAAAGAGGCGCACATGAAGGTTCGTTCTTCGGTAAAAAAGATTTGCGACAAGTGCAAGGTGATCCACCGGCGCGGCGTGGTTCGCGTGATTTGCAGCAACCCGAAGCACAAGCAGCGCCAGGGATAGCCGAAGCGAAGGGATAAGGAGCGGATATGGCACGTATTGCAGGTGTGGATTTGCCGCCGCAGAAACGGCTGTGGGTCGGACTGACCTCCATCTACGGCATCGGGCAGCCGCGCGCGCGGGATCTGTGCGAGAAGGCCAAGGTCGATCACTTCAAGAAAGTGAAGGACCTCACCGAGGAAGAAATCAACGCGATTCGCCAGGCCATCGAGTCCGAAGGCCGCGTCGAGGGCGATCTCCGCAAAGAGATCCAGATGAACATCCGGCGGCTCATTGAAATTCAGTGCTACCGCGGACTGCGGCACCGCCGCAATCTCCCCGTGCGCGGGCAGAGAACGCACACCAACGCGCGCACGCGCAAGGGCCCGCGCAAGGGCGCTGTGGCAGCCAAGAAGAAGGTTCTGGGCAAGAAGGGTTAGGTTTGCTGAGGAGCGGGCCCGTGCACACGCGGGCCGTGCGACACCCGCAAGGAAACGGAGCTAGCAGTGGCGAAGACGAAGGAACAGCAGCAGGGCGCGGCCGAATCCGGCGCACCGGCGAAGCCGGCGAAGCGCAAGAAAGAGTTCAAGAAGAAGCGGGAACGCCGCACAGTCCCGCACGGCGTCGTGTTCGTGCAGGCCACGTTCAACAACACGCTCATCACCATCACCGATCCGACCGGACACGTGCTGTGCTGGTCTTCGGCGGGGGCGATCGGCTTCAAGGGGTCGCGCAAGGGAACGCCGTACGCCGCGCAGCAGGCTTCCGCGGCTGCGGCAGGCGTCGCGCGTGATCAGTACAGCGTGAAAACGGTTGAGGTGCGCGTGAAGGGGCCGGGCTCGGGACGCGAGTCCGCGGTTCGCGCGCTGGCTTCGGCCGGATTGCATATCGTGTACATCAAGGACATCACGCCGATTCCGCACAATGGATGCCGGCCGCCCAAGCGTCGCCGCGTCTGATCCACAGTTTCTGGAGTCGCATGCAAAGGAGAGCATCACTTGGCTAGACATCGTGAAGCGGTTTGCCGCCTGTGCCGCCGGGAAGGGCAGAAGCTGTTTTTGAAAGGACTGCGGTGCTTTACCGAAAAGTGCGCCATTGAGAAGCGCAATTTCGTTCCGGGCCAGCACGGCCAGGCGCGGCGCGCGAAAATTGCCGGCTATGGCCTGCAGTTGCGCGAAAAGCAGAAAGTCAAGCGCACCTATGGTCTGCTGGAGCGCCAATTCCGCACCTATGTGGAAAAGGCGGGCCGCGCCAAGGGCCCGACCGGCGAGAATCTGATCATCATGCTCGAACGGCGCCTGGACAACGCCGTGTGGCGCGCGGGCTTGGCGTCGTCGCGCGCGCAGGCGCGCCAGTTAGTGCTGCACGGCCATGTCCGCGTGAGCGGAAAGAAGGTCAACATCCCGTCATACCAAGTGAGCGCCGGCGAAGAGCTTGCCTTGAAAGACAAAATGCACCAGAACGCCATGGTGCTTGAAGCGCGCAACGTCGCCCAGAGCCAGAATACCGTGCCGTGGCTGGAGATTGACCGCGAGCATTGCAAGGCGCGCGTCGTCGCTCTTCCCAAGCGCGAAGACGTCACCACGCCTCCGATCACCGAGCAGCTCATCGTCGAGCTGTACTCGAAATAGCCGCGCGCTCTGCGGCGCGCGCCAAACGATTTTCGGCCCCGGCTTGCCGGGGAGAAGGAAGGGAAACGATGTGGAAAGGCTTTCAGAAACCAAAGAGGTTGGCAGCGGAACTGGAATCTCTCACCGACAAGTACGGGAAGTTTTCTGCGCAGCCGTTTGAGCGCGGCTGGGGAACCACGGTCGGCAATTCCCTGCGCCGCGCCCTGCTGAGTTCCATCGAGGGCGCGGCCATCACCGCCGTGAAGATCGAGGGCGTGCTGCATGAGTTCTCGTCTATCCCCGGCGTGGTCGAAGACGCCACCGACATCATCCTGAACCTGAAGCAGGTGCCGCTGAAGCTGAACCACGATCTGCCGAAGACCATCTATCTGAACGTCGAGAATCCCGGCGTGGTCACTTCGGCGACGATCGAAGAAGATGCCGACTTCGCCGTGCTGGACAAGAGCGTTTACATCGCAACCGTCAACGAGGGCGGCAAGCTCCAGCTCGAGATGCGCGTCAAGAACGGCCGCGGGTACGTCGCGGCCGACCGCAACTTCGACGAGGATCTCCCGATTGGGTACATTCCGGTGGATTCGGTCCACTCGCCGGTGCGCAAAGTGAATTATTCAGTGGAAGCCGCGCGCCTGGGGCAGATGACCGACTACGAAAAACTGGCCATGGAAGTCTGGACCAACGGGGCCATCACGCCGCAGGATGCTATCGGGCTCGCCTCGAAGCTGATGAAAGACCACATGAGCATCTTCATCAATTTCGAAGAGCAGCCGGAGCTTTCCGAGGCGCCCGTGGAGTCCTACAACGATCCGCGCGTCGAACACCTGGACCGTTCCGTCGAAGAGCTGGAGCTTTCGGTCCGCTCCTACAATTGCCTGAAGAATGCCAACATCCAGACGATCCGTGAACTGGTGCAGAAAAGCGAGAACGAAATGCTGAAGACAAAAAACTTCGGCAGGAAATCGCTCAACGAGATCAAGGAAATCCTGCACAAGATGGGTCTGGGCCTGGGCATGAAGTTTGATGAGCACGGCCGCATCATCTGGCCGCCGCTGCCCAGCCAGACCGCTCCCATCACTCCGGAGGAGACCGCGGGGGTGTAATCCCGCTCGGCAACCGCCATGCGACACCTGAATTCCGGCTCCAAACTGGGACGCAACCCCGCGCATCGCCGCGCCACGCTGCGCAACCTCGTCACCAACGTCATCGAGCGCGAGCGCGTGACCACCACGCTCACGCGCGCCAAGGCGGCGCGTCGGCTCGTCGAGCGCATGATCACCCTCGGCAAGAAAGACACGCTGCAGACGCGGCGTCAGGCAGCGGCTTTCCTGATGACTCCCGCGGCCACGCAGAAGCTCTTCCGCGATATCGCGCCGCGCTTTTCCGACCGCTCCGGAGGTTACACGCGCATTGTCGCGGCGGGCTGGCGCGTGGGCGACGGCGCAAAAGTGGCCATCCTGGAGCTCATCGGCTCAGAGCTGAAGAAAAAGGAAAAGAAGGAAAAAGCCAAGAAGGAATCGCCGGAGCAGACCCAGGAAGAAAAAGCCGGAAGCTAGCGCAATCCGTCACCATTCCCGAACCCAAGCCCGTCCCGAACTCTGGAACGGGCTTTTTGTTTCCTTCGCGTCTGCGGTTCGCAAATCGCCCACCATCTCCCCCCGCACTTCCTTCAGCGAGACTACTTGGCCGGATCCAAAGCAGCGGCTTTCGCTTCCTGGCGCTTGGATTGCCAGCGAAACCACAACCACAGGACCGCTTGCCCCAGCGCAGCGCCCGCGGTGTCGAGCAAAGAATCGGACAGCCTGGCTTCCCGGCCGGGCACGAAGGCTTGATGCATTTCGTCGAAGCCCGCGTAAAACGCCGCCAGCGCCATCGTTTCCACCATCCAACTAAGCCGCCATCCGCGTTCCTTTCCGCGAAACGCGCGAAACAGCATCAGGCTGAAGATAAAGTATTCCGTCACATGAGCAGCCTTGCGGATCAGGTAGTGGATGAACCTAATTGTTCGTCGGGATGCCGATGAGAACAGCCATCTCAGGAGCGGCTCGATGATGCGGGAAGTTGCCGCAGAAGAAAAATGTTCCGTGGAGAGCACGTAGATCAAAGCGGCCCAGCAAAGCACGGGGCCCCATTGACGCACCCAGCGCACTTAGCGCTTCCTCTGGGGGGAGGGATTACTCGATGCGGTAATTCGGAGCCTCCTTGGTGATCACCACGTCGTGGACGTGACTCTCGCGAAGACCCGCGGCGGTAATGCGCATGAACTGCGCTTTTTCCTGGAGCTCTTTCAGGTTGGGGACGCCGCAATAGCCCATGCCGCTGCGCAGGCCGCCGACGAGCTGCTCCACCAGACCGCCGAGCGGCCCTTTGTGAGTCACCCGGCCTTCGACTCCTTCGGGCACGGACTTGCCGCGCTCCGCGGGGTCCTGGAAGTAGCGGTCGCCGGAGCCCGCCTCCATCGCGCCGAGCGAGCCCATGCCCCGGTAAGTCTTGAACGTGCGGCCCTGGTAAAGAATAGTTTCACCGGGAGATTCTTCGGTGCCGGCAAACAGGCTTCCGATCATGACGACGGAAGCCCCCGCGGCGATCGCCTTGGTGATGTCGCCGGAAAACTTGATGCCGCCGTCGGCGATGATCGGGACACCGGTTCCTCTGGCCGCGCGCGCCGCTTCCATGATGGCGGTAATCTGCGGCACCCCGGCGCCGCTGATGACCCGCGTGGTGCAAATGGAGCCCGGACCGATGCCCACTTTGATGGCGTCAACCCCCAAGGCAATCAGGTCGCGCGCCCCTTCATAGGTTCCGACATTTCCTGCGACGAGTTGCATTTCTGGCAGGCGCTTCTTGACGGCGCGGATCGCTTCCATCACGAGCTGCTGGTGGCCGTGGGCGGTGTCAATGGCAAGCAGGTCGGCTTTGACGCGCGCCACTTCCACGGCGCGCTCGAGAAAATCACCGGTGGCTCCAATAGCGGCGCCAACCCGCAGACGTCCATGATCGTCCTTGGCCGCTTGCGGGTACTCGAGTTTCTTTTGAATATCCTTGACGGTGATCAGACCCTTCAAATTGAAATCCTTGTCCACCACAAGCAGTTTTTCGATGCGATGTTTCTGCAGGATTTTTTCCGCTTCTTCGAGCGTCGTTCCCACAGGCACGGTCACCAGATTTTCTTTGGTCATGGCGGCGCTGACCGGCTCGCCTAGCCTCTTTTCAAAACGCAAGTCGCGGTTGGTCAGGATACCCATCAGTTTTGCCCCGCGGGTCACGGGGAGCCCGGAGATGCGGTACTTGGTCATGATCTCGAGCGCCTGGCGGATGGAAAGCTCCGGCGAAATGGTCACCGGGTCCACGATCATGCCGCTTTCCGAGCGTTTGACGCGGTCCACTTCTTCGGCCTGGCGGTCCGTGGGCATATTGCGGTGAACGAATCCGACGCCGCCTTGGCGGGCAATGGCGATGGCCAGGCGCGATTCCGTGACCGTGTCCATGGCCGCGGAGACGATGGGAATATTGATGGAGATTCTCTTGGTCAGGCAGGTCCGCGTATCCACCTGGGCGGGCAGGACCGAAGATTTTCCCGGCACCAGCAACACATCGTCAAAGGTCAGCCCTTCGGGGATTGCGTCTGTCATCCGTCCCTCACAGTCCGATTTTTGGCCCCATAAACATTGCAGCCCAGCGGGTGGCCGCTGGGCCGAGTCTCTTCTGCGATGGGACCGCAACATTCATAGATGAAACTGGCATTGTAGACAGCCGGAGCAATCCGGTCAAGCGTGACGTGATTCGTGACTCGTATTTGGTGACTCACGGTTGGCGACCACTGCGAAGTAGCCTGATGCGTAGCGATGGGGCAAGTTAAAGATTCCCAGACGGTATCTTGGGTCCTTGCGCGCGAACATGGCGATTGGTATGGTATGCGCCGCAAAAGTCTCATCCTAAATGCCCACTGGTCGGTAGTCGTACCTCCTTCCGCTGTTCCTTAACTCGCTTAATGAAGGTACTTGTCGGGAATGGGATGGGCGGCTTCTTCGCCTTCCCAGTAAATCGACAGAATCCACCAGCGGTCTCCGTCGTGAAAGAGCTGAAAGCTGTTGATCCCGCGCGCAAAGGGCTTTTCATCTTTGGCGTGGCGGGATTCGTAGGTGCTCCAGACGTGGGCAATGCGGTCCCAGACCTCGACGCGATTGGCCACCGGATTCTCAAAAAACCCCTCTTTGGCAAAATAGTCTCCAGCCCGTTGAGCGTATTCGTCGGGAGTGGATGCCCGCGCCATGATCTTTCCGCTCTGGTCGCGAAAGCTGGGTATAAGTCTGGCTCCAGAATAAAAAAGAGAGCGAAAACGGTCCCAATCGCGTGGACCCGCCGGCCCGGAGATGGAGTCATAAACCGCGCCGATAATGTGTTCGACGGAGTCCACATCCTTGGGCTGAGCGACCGGCGCTGCCTGGGGAGCGCCAACCTTTGGAGTTTCGGGAGTCTGCGACTGGCTCCGCGCGCCCCAACAAATGCCCGCAACCATGCAGCAAAGAAAGAGCACATAAGCAAAACGTCGAGTCATGGAGATTCTCCCTTTCCTGAGGTGAGCTGAGACTCTATCACAAGAGCTCTCTCCCAGTTTTGCGAAGCCGCATCCATTCGCGCCGGAGCGCTCCGTAAGTTAAACTTCAACAGCGATGATTCCTTTTTGGCCGCATCCGCTTCTGCGAAACAATCACCTCATGACGCTGGCGGCGAACTTCATCCCGCGGCGATGCCGGCTGCTCCCCCCGCCGAGCGAGCGGCTCTTCGAGGTCGAGCCCGGAACGCAGCTCCTGGGACATTGCCACTGGCAAGCTGAGCCCGCGAATCGTCCTGCGCTGGTTCTGGTGCACGGCCTGGAAGGCTCCAGCGATTCCGGCTACATGCGGGGAATCGCGGAGAAGGCGTACCAAGCGGGGTTCAGCGTGGTGCGGCTGAACCAGCGCAACTGTGGCGGAACAGAGCGGTTCACTCCAACACTCTACAATTCCGGGCTGAGCGGCGATTACCGCGCTGTCCTCGCCGAACTTGCGGAGCGCGACTCGATTCGCGAGATTTTCTTTGCGGGGTATTCCATGGGGGGGAACCTGGTGCTGAAGATGGCAGGGGAACTCGGGGAGCACGCGCCGCAGCAACTGCGCGGGGTCGCGGCGGTGTGTCCGTCGCTGGATCTGGCGCCCTGCTCCGACGCGCTCGAGCGCAGGGAAAACATTCTGTATCAGAATCATTTCGTCGGAAGCCTGATGCGACATTACAGAAAGAAGGCGCGACTTTTTCCCGAGCTGTATTCTTTCAACGGGCTTCCCCGGATTCGGACGCTGCGGCAGTTCGACAACGTCATCACGGCGCCGCGCTCGGGTTACCGCGACGCGGTGGATTACTACTATCGAGCGAGCGCGCTGCGCGTCGTGGGCCAGATTCGTGTGCGGACGCTCGTTCTCACGGCGGAGGACGATCCGTTCGTGCCCATCGAATCGTTTTCCGATTCTGCGATCACCTCGAATCCCCATATCCGGGTGGTCACGCCGGAGCACGGCGGACATTGCGGCTTCGTCTCGCGGACGGCGGGCCACGAGCGGTTCTGGGCCGAAGCTCGCGTGGTGGAATTCTGCCGCGAGCAAAAACCCAGCCCGGCAAAGCCCGGATAGTCCGCTCTAGCCGACGGGCTTTTCAAAAGACGGACTAAAGCCTGGAGTGAGAAGCTGCGCCGCGCCGCCGGGCGTGACGACCATATCGTCCTCCAGGCGCACGCCGTAATCGCCGCGAACGTAAATGCCCGGCTCGTTGGAAAACGTCATTCCCGGCTGCAAAATGGTCTTGCTGCCGCGAACCAGGTAGGGATGCTCGTGGCCATCGAGGCCGATGCCGTGGCCTAGGCGGTGGGTGAAGAATTTATAGTCGGGGCCGAAGCCTGCTGATGTGACGATGGCGCGAGCGGCGTCGTCCACCGTGCCGGAGAGTTTTCCGCTGCAGCAAGCATCCAGAGCTGCGTCCTGCGCGCGGCGGAGAATTTCAAATGCGCGGAGCAGCTTATCGGAGGGTTTGCCAATCACGCCGCAGCGCGTGACGTCGGACTGATAGCCTTCCACCGACGTTCCGCCATCAATCAGGACGACTTCGCCTTCGGTGAGTTTCTGAGGCTTCACCGTGCCGTGCGGGAGCGCGGCCCACTCTCCCAGCAGGACGAGCGCGCCGCCGCGCAGGCCCATGCGGGAAAACCCGCGCTCGACCAGGGCGGCGATATCGCTCTGCGACATTCCGGTTTGCAAGGAGGCGAAGACGGCGCGGAAGACTTCGAAGGTAGCTTCGCAGGCCAGACGCATCAATTCCAATTCGTGCCCGGACTTTTGACCGCGGCAGGAAATGGTGAGGGGATCGCCGCTCGAGTATTCGAAGTTGGGGGCGGCGTCGCGCAGGTGATCGAAAAAAGTGTAGCGCGTGGTTTCTTCGATAGCGATGCGGCCCGTGCGCATGCCGCGCTCGGCGAGCCACTTGGCGGCGATGCCGGAAGGATTTTCGTCCTCCTGCCAGACTCGGATTTCGATGGGCCAGCGCAATTGTTCGTGGAGGCGTCCTTCCTCGAAGGCCGGGCAGACGACAAGGGGATCTCCAGCGCGAGGAATGACCAGCGCGAGAAGTCGTTCGCTCGTGCCCCAGCGAACGCCGGAGAAGTAGTAGAGCGAAGAGCCCGGCGTGAGATAGAGCGTCGAAACCTGGGGATCGGCGTCGGTCATCAGCTTCTGCGCTTTGGCAACACGCGCACGGAATTCCTCGGGCGCGATGGGCTTGACGCGGTCTCCCAGAGGACGCAGCGCCTGAAACGCTTTGGGAAGGTCCTGCGGAGCTTGTGGCTGCGCGGAAGAAGGCAGCAGCGAGGTTGCGGAGAGAAGCGCTCCGCTTTTGAGGAGGTTGCGCCGGTTGAGAGTCATCGTATCTCCGTTGGTAGGATGGGCAAAGCCGCGCTTTTACATCGCGCCAGACGGGAAGTCAAGCGGGGGCGCGAATCGTGACTGGTGATTCGTGACTGGTGACTGGCGATTCGTGATTGGTGATTAGTGGGACATCCCTGAACTGCATCGGGCAAAGCGGCGTCGAGCCGCCGCACTCCAAAGAAGACCCCCTCATTATTGTGCCGGGCACCTTCTCTTGGCCGGGCATCTGTAGACGCGAGCCCGGCCCGGACCCCACACCGACAACTTTCTAGCCGGGCATCTGTAGCCCGGAGCCCGGCCTGGACCCCCTCCCCCCTATGTTTTTTGTAAGAGTATGATTCTACAGGGACTTTAAGTCCTTTGTTTTTGTAAGAGCGGATTCTAAAGGAGTTACAGGCGCATTTTTCGTAAGAGCGGATTCTAAAGGACTTACAGCCGAAATATTCACTATGACGTAGTTTACTCTGTGTGTAATTCAGGAGTGAATTCGTGAGGCGTGACTCGTGTCGCGTGATGCTGGGGAAGTCAGAGGTAGGAAGTTGGACGGGGAGGCCCCGCGAACAGACG
>DASQHY010000006.1:0-5816 GCA_035631855.1 Candidatus Acidiferrales bacterium | reverse complement strand
GGGGCGGTGGGGGGGTTGGGCAGCGGTCACGGGGCCGGCGGCACAATGTACTCATCAACGAACTGGATTAAATTTGCCCGGTTGGCCGCCTGGTAGGCGGCGTAGTCCCGGGCAACTCCCGCATCCGAGTGGATCAGAAGGACGAAAGGCTCCAGCATTTCCTCGGCCTTCATCTTCGACAGCAAGAGCAGGGATGGGTCCGGGCTCTTGATTTTCTTCCCCCGCTGCTTCTCCTCAAACGAGGCAGCGACCAGAGACAAAGCGGAGACTTCCTCTTTCAAAGAATGGCGATAGGCTTTTTCCTGGGGGAATTCTTTGGCGAACTTCTCATTCCGCCAAAGGGTCCTCTCTGCGGAATACAACATCCAGGCTTCGCTGCCATCGTCCTTCCCCAGAGAAGATGAGACAAGGGAGACGGTGGTCTTGCCGTTGGCGTCCACCGCCGGGGCTTGCGGGAGCTGGATGTCAATCTTCTTGAGGCTCGCGTGGTTCTGGCTCACCCAGTTATTCAGGCCGTTCCAGGATGCCTGGCGATGAGGATTGGCTACCACTCCCTCGATGAACCTGGCGCGCGCCTCTTTCACCTGGCCGGCCGCCAGCAGGGCGTCACCCCAGTAGCGATACGCAGTTTCTTCGTTAGGCTCGATCTGTATGGCTTTGGCGAACCACTCTCCGGCCTGGGCGGTTTTCTTCAGGCGAAAGTAGCTGTCGCCGATGTCCAGGGCCGCATAGTAGAGCTTGGGATCGAGCGCGAAGGCTTGTAAGTATCCCGCGATGGCGTCCTCAAACTCTCCGCGAGCGAAGGCGGCCTCGCCGCGCTCCATGGCGTCTTCCACCTGTTTATTCTGCGAAAACGAGCTTTCACTGCCGTCCTCAGGGATCCCGGCCAGCAGCGTCTTGCAAAGATCAGAGTTGTCCCCCAGCTCCTTGGCGCGCAGCAGCTCCGCTCTGGCGAGAAGCCGGTCCGCTTTTCTCTTCGCAGGATCGTTCCAGGTAGCGGCGCGGCTCAGTAGAGACGACCCAAAGGCCTCGTGCGCCACTACATCTTCCGGATACCTGGCAACAACCCTCTCCAGCAGCGCCGCCGCCTCCGGTAGTTTGTGCGCGTTGTAGAGCTGCATCGCCTGCTGCCGCTCGGGATCGTTGGTGTTTGTCTTGGCAGATTGTTCAGGAGTGACAGCAGACGAGTCCAACCGGGTGAGACAAACAAGGGGTAAAACAACGGCCAATACAACCGCAACCACAAGCCGGCGCCGCAGGTGCATAAGACCGCTCTCCTTGGAAGGGAAGAAGATTTTACCTCGAACTTTGGCTCCGCTAATCCACACGTTGAAAGCGTGTCACCAATAACTTAATGGCCGGGGCGCTCGACATGCTTCTATGCCAATTGTGTGGAGAGCTTAGACGATGGCGAGGGACTTGCCGACTTCGCTGAGAATTTCGGCAGCACGGGCCAGATCGGCGCGCTTGTGCGTAGCGGAAACGATGGCGCGGAGACGCGCTTTGCCTTCGGGAACGGTGGGATAGCCGACGGCTGGGGCATAGACGCCGGCGTCAAAGAGCTTGTTTGAAAATTCGAACGCCTTGGCGGCATCGCCCACGTGAATGGGAGTGATGGGCGTCTCACTTCCCTTGACCTGAAAGCCTTGCTTTTTGAGCAGGCGCTTGAAGTACTTGGTGTTGGCCCACATTTTCTTGATGAGCTTTTCGCCTTCGGGGGAATCGAGCAGCGCGAAGGCCGCCTGGCAGGTGGCGGCGACCGACGGTGGATGTCCCGTGGAGAAAAAGAAGGGGCGGGCGCGCAGATAGAGATAGTCAATTAAGTCGCGCGAGCCGCAGACGTATCCTCCCATCGCGCCGATGGCTTTGCTGAGCGTGCCGACCTGGATGTGCACGCGGCCGTGGCAGCCGTGATGGTCCACGGTGCCGCGTCCGCCGCGTCCGAGGACGCCGGAAGCGTGCGCGTCGTCCACCATCATGATGCAATTGTATTTTTCGGCGAGGTCGCAAAGCTGGGGGAGGGGCGCGATGTCGCCGTCCATGGAAAAAACGCCGTCGCTGATGAGCAGCTTGTGGCCGGGAAAGTTCTCGGTTTCCTTGCAGATGCGCTCGCAATCGGCAACGTCTTTATGCTTGAAGATTTTGATGGCGGCTTTGGAGAGGCGGCAGCCGTCAATGATGGAAGCGTGATTCAGCTCGTCGGAGATAATCAGGTCGTCTTTGCCAAGGATGGCGGAGACGGTGCCGGCGTTGGCGGAGAAGCCGGACTGAAACACCACGCAGGCTTCGGTGTTCTTGAATTTGGCGATCTGCTTTTCGAGGTCCATGTGCACGGTCATGGTGCCGGAGATGGTGCGGACGGCGCCGGCGCCGACTCCGTATTTCTTGATGGCTTCGAGCGCGGCCTTGCGCAGCAATTTGTGGGTGGCGAGGCCAAGATAATTGTTGGAGCTGAGGTTGATCACCTCTTTGCCGTCAATGGTGCAGACGGGCTTCTGCTCACCCTCGAGGATGCGCAGGCGCGGGGCCGTGCCCTTGGCGCGCAGGCCTTCGAGAGTTTCCGTCAAATACGCTAGCGGATTCGTTTTTGCGGACATTGGCGTTCCTGATTCCATGTGTTCCCTCCCGCGAGGACAGGCTGGGGATTTGGCTCGAAAATACCTTGTGAAATTTCAGCGCGGCCGGCCGTTGGGATAAAACAAGACCTTACCCGCGTGGCCGCCCTGCAAGAGCGAGAAAGCCTGGTCGAACTTTTCGAGAGTGGTCCGCTCGCCGAACAGAGGGTCAAGATTCAGCCGGCCGGCCTTGAGCAGCGAAGTCATCTGCATCCAGGTCTCGAACATCCGCCGCCCGTAGATTCCCTGCACCGTGGCGCCCTTGAAGATGACGTCGTTCACCAGGTCGAGCGAAACCGGGTCGCTCGGGATTCCCAGCAGGGAAGCTCGTCCGCCGGCGCGCAACGCCTGAAATCCCTGCTCGATGGCGCTTTGATTGCCGCTCATCTCCAGCAGAATATCCGCGCCCGTGCCGCCGGTGTCACTCTTGATGCGCGCGACGACATCGCCTTCGGCAGGATTCAAGACCACGTCCGCGCCCATTTTCTTGGCCATTTCGCGGCGGCAGGAATTGATTTCCGTGGCAAACACGATGGAACTCCCGCAGGCCTTGGCCACGGCAATGGCCATCAAACCGATGGGCCCGCAGCCCGTCACCAGGACGGTTCGCCCGGCAATGGGTCCGGCAAGAGCGGTGTGCACGGCGTTGCCCAGGGGATCGAGGATCGCGGCGTAGTGCTCGGGAATGGCGGGATCGATTTTCCAGATGTTCACGGCGGGAATGCGGACGAACTCAGCGAAGCAGCCGTCCTGATCAATGCCAATGATGCGGAGATTCTGGCAAATATGCGCTTCGCCGACACGGCACTGATGGCAGTGCCCGCAATTGACGTGCATTTCGGCGCTGACGAATTCGCCCGGCGCGACCGCCTTGACTTCTTCGCCGACGCGTTCGACAACGCCGCAGAACTCGTGGCCAAACGTCAGCGGGGGCTTGATGCGCGATTGCGACCAGCGGTCCCAGCCGTAAATATGCAGGTCCGTGCCGCAAATCGAAGCGGCGCGCACGCGCACCAGCACCTCGTTGGGGCCGATGCTGGGAACCGGCACGCTCTCGAGTTGCGCGCCCCGCCCGGGATGCATCTTCCGGAGAGCCTTCATGGTGGTGGCAGGCATTCAGGATCCGCGGACTGCGGAACACAGAATGTTAGCACAGCCCGCGCGGGGCAGGCACGTCTGCTGCTGACGATTCAGGAGTGGTGTCCCTTGGCGGGATTGCGGCTTTTCGCACCGAGACCTGGGTTGCCCCAGCGTTTCTTATCAGTTAAGAGCATTTTCGCCGCTCCCAACCCCCGGGGACGGCCTTTTTGCGGGCCGACTCTCGTATCATGGCCTTAGTCCACAACCGGTGCCCGAAGGCACCAAGCCGAAACGAAGTTTCAGAGGAGAAGACGATGCGCCATTTCATTCCGCTGGGAGTTGTCGCGGCGGCGTTTGCACTAAGCCTGCCGAGCGCAGCCAGCGCTGCACAGCAGGGAGGGATTCCTCCCGGTTCCTACCAGGACACTTGCAAGGACAGGAGCCTCAACGGCGATACGCTGAACGCCCAATGCAAATCCAACGCCGGTCGTTGGCACGCCACCGCCCTCCATAACTTTGAACGGTGCGTCGGAGACATCATCAACGTTGACGGAAACCTCCGCTGCCAAAAGGGAGGCCCGCCGCCTTCCGGCACCTACATGCAAACCTGCAAGGACATCCGGGTTCACATCAACACGGTCTCTGCGCGGTGCGCTGGCGCGGATGGCCGTTGGGTTGATACATCGCTCAATGAGTTCAGCCGCTGCGCCATTGGCATCGCCAACGCAGGCGGGCAGCTTCAATGTGCCCGGGACGCCGCCAGGGACGGAGACAGAGATCGAGACAGAGACCGAGAAAGAGACGGGTACAGGGATCGTCCCCCAGATCGAGATCAAGGCTGGTTGCCCCGCGGCTCCTATCCGCAAACCTGCCGGAACATCCACGTACGCGGAGATGTGCTCCTCGCCCAGTGCCAGGCGACGGACGGACGATGGGTGGAAGCTGTCCTCGACGATTTCGACCAGTGCACCGGAGAGATCGTGAATGATAACGGAGACCTGCATTGCACCAAGAAGGCGGGATGGGTGATCCCTGCAGGCCCCTATACGGAAAGCTGCCGGGACATTCACTTGCACGGCGACGTTCTCGCCGCCAGGTGTGAAACCCGCGACGGCCGCTGGGTTTGGTCGACACTCAACGATTGGGACACTTGCGCCGGAGAAGTCGTGAACGTCGACGGGCAGCTCCTCTGCAACAGGGATAGGGACAGAGACAGAGAATAGAAACCCCCCGTCGGAGCACCGCTTCGTTTTTTTGCTTGGCCGAACCCGGGATTTCCCCGGGTTCGGACCATTTTCCGCAATCACTCACGCAGGGTTGGGCGCAGATTGCCTGCTGCAGGCAGATGCGCCCCGCATCTTCAGCCACGTCTGCCATTGGAATCATCACCAAGAATGGGAAGTCAGCGCGAGGGTACGGTTTGGCACTGAGGTTTCATTTCGCTTTCCGCAAGGCCCACGATGGTATGCGAATCTTCCATTCTGCATTATCATAGGCGCCCGATTCCCCAGGAGCAAAAACATGGAAGTGCAATTGAGTCTGGAGTTCCTGCGCGTTGTCGAGCAAGCCGCCATCGCCGCCGCGCGCACCATGGGCCAGGGCGACCGTCATCATGCCGATGACGTGGCCGTGGAAGCGATGCGCCACGTGATGGACACCGTCCCGATGGACGGCACCATCGTCATCGGCGAAGGCGAACGCGACGAAGCGCCCATGCTCTTCATTGGGGAGAAAGTCGGCGCGGCGCGGCGTCACCCAAACTCGAGCTATCCCGCCGTGGACATTGCCGTGGATCCGCTCGAAGGAACCAACCTCTGTGCCACCGGAGCGCCCAATGCCATTGCCGTCCTGGCGGCCAGCGAGCGCGGCGGCCTGCTCCACGCGCCCGACCTGTATATGGAGAAGATTGTCGTAGGCCCTTCTTGCAAGGGCGCTGTGGATCTGGATGCCCCTGTGGCCGACAATCTTCGCGCCATCGCCCGGCGCCTGGACCGCGACGTCGAGGACCTCGTGGTCATCGTTCTCGACCGCCCACGCCACGAGAAACTCATCGAGGATATCCGCGCCGCCGGCGCGCGCATCCGCCTGATCGGGGACGGCGACCTCTCCGCCGGAATTTCC
>DASQHY010000005.1:0-8735 GCA_035631855.1 Candidatus Acidiferrales bacterium | reverse complement strand
CTCCGGGGGTGGGGGATTGCGGTGCCAGGACCTGCCGCACCAACAAAAACTTCGGCCCGCGCGCTGGTTTTTCGTGGGACCCCTTTCATAACCATAAAACAGTTGTTCGCGGTGGCTATGGAATCTACTTCCAGCGCCTCTCCAATCAGAATTTCCTGCAGGGCTCCTTGGGCCCGCCGTTTTTCGTGCAACTGGTGGTTAACAGCCCGACCGGAATCACCCTCGCGAATCCCTTGCCCAACCAGCCCGCCGGTTCCGCGGTGGCTTCGGCGTTCATCCCCCAGAATTCCCACTTTTCCGGAATCAGCGGGAATGGAGATCCCAACAACCCGGCGAACGTCCCCCTGTTCGTGAATGACTCCGGACAGGCATGCCTGAACTTCGGGGGGACTGCTTCAAACTGCTCCATCAATCTGGCGTCATTTTCGTCGGTGCCTCCCAGACCGCTTGCGCCTTACAACCAGCAATGGAACCTCGGCGTGCAGCGCGACTTGGGGAAGGCCTGGACCCTGGAAGTGGGTTATGTGGGCGCCCACTACATCCACGGGCTGGGGATTTACGCCCCATTCTTGGCTTCCGTGGTTAGTCCTTCGAATCCCATTACGGTGACCGACATGAATGGGGTGAGCCACACCATCACCACCAACACCGTGAACAACGAGCCGCTGCGGGTTTCCGCCCTCGGTCTTTCCCGGCGCCGTGGCGCTCGCGTCGATGGCAACATTGGTTTTGCGATTTATCATTCGGGGCAAGTGACTCTCTCTCATCGCTTCCAGAAAGGCTTGTACTTCCAATCCGCCTATACTTGGTCGAAATCAATTGACAACGTCAGCGGATCGCAAAGCACCGACGAATTGAATGCCACCCAGGCAGGCCAACTCGGGGCCAATCTGGCTAACTTTGGCAACTTCAATCCCGCTCTGAACCGCGCCATTGGCGACTTCGACCGCCCGCACCGTCTGGTTCTCAGCTATGTTTATGAGCTGCCAGTCCCGAAGAGCGGAATCTGGGGCTCTCAGGCCTTCCAGGGCTGGAGCATCAGCGGAATTAACACCTATCAAAGCGGACTTCCGTTCTCCGTCACTGACCCCACAGGTGGCAAAGCCTTCGGTGGCGGTACTTCAACTGGGATCTTCACCTGCGGCTCGATTTCCAGCGCGTACACCTCCGGGGATATTCAAAGCCGTGTTCTAAATGGCTATTTGAATCCCAGTTGCTTCTCCCCGGCGCCGGTTGTGGCCAACGTAGGGACAAGCCCGACCGTGCCAAGCAATTCGCTGGCGCCCACTGGCTATGGCAATACGCCCCGCAATGCTTTCCGCGGACCATTCCAGCAGAATTGGGACTTTGCCGTGGCCAAGAACTTCAAACTTTATGAGAGGCACACCTTGGACCTCCGGTTTGACTTCTTCAACCTCCTCAACCACCCTTCCTTCCGGCAACCCTCGTTCGTCAGCATCGGAACCGCGACGTTTGGGCAGATCAACAGCACGGTTAATCCGGCGCGCTTGATCCAGGTGGGGGCACGATACTCCTTCTGACCTGCGGCATGGAAAGAAACCGGGCGGCTTCCACCGCCCGGTTTTTCTGTTTGCCCCGCGCATACCCCACTCACAGCAAGACACTCTTCGTATCCATATCCTTGCTCTCTGCGGTATATTGTTAGGTTCCAGAGTCTCCGGCCTTCGCCCCGCATGCTGGGAGTTCGCCGGGGGCGTCGAGTAGAGGCACACACGAATCATGAACAATGGTGGACCCGCAAAGGCTCCCATAACGGACGAAGTCGAAATACGCGAGTGGGAAGAATCGCTGGATTCCGTCCTGACCGACGGAGGCCCCGAAGCCGCAGGCCAAATCCTCGAGCGGCTTCGGCGGCGCGCCCAATTGGCAGGGGTGCCCGCTTCGTTTACCGCAAACACGCCCTACGCCAACACGATCCCTCCGCGCCTCCAGCCCCTGTTTCCCGGCGACCAGGAGCTCGAGCGGCGCATCAAAAGCCTGATCCGCTGGAACGCCCTGGCCATGGTCGTCCGGGCCAATCGGCTCGAACACAACATTGGCGGCCACATCTCCACCTACGCTTCGGCGGCCACGCTGTTTGAAGTCGGCTTCAATCATTTTTTCCGCGCGCGGACAAAAGACTTCGAAGGCGACATTGTCTATTTTCAGGGCCACGCCTCGCCCGGCGTTTATGCGCGCGCGTTTCTCGAGGGTCGGCTCTCGGTCCAGCAACTCGAGAATTTTCGCCGCGAACTGAAGCCCGGCGGCGGCCTTTCTTCCTATCCCCACCCCTGGCTGATGCCCGATTTCTGGGAATTCCCAACCGTCTCCATGGGACTCAGCCCCATCATGGCCATTTACCAGGCCCGCTTCAATCGTTACCTCGAAGATCGCGGCCTCAAGCCGCAGACCGACGCCAAGGTCTGGGCGTTCATCGGCGACGGCGAAACCGACGAGCCGGAAGCCCTCGGCGCCATTACCCTGGCTGCCCGCGAGCACCTCGACAACCTCATCTTTGTGGTCAACTGCAATCTCCAGCGTCTCGACGGGCCCGTCCGCGGCAACGGAAAAATCATCCAGGAACTCGAAGCGGTCTTCCGCGGCGCCGGCTGGAATGTCATCAAAGTCATCTGGGGAGGCGATTGGGACCCCATCCTGGAAAGAGACACCGAGGGCCTGCTCGTTCAGCGCATGGGTGAGATCGTGGACGGCGAATATCAAAAGTTCGTTGTGGAATCCGGCGCCTACATCCGCCAGCACTTCTTCGGAAGCGACCCCCGTCTGCTCAAGCTTGTCGAAGAAATCCCCGACGAGCCGCTTCGCAAGCTGCGCTTGGGCGGCCACGACCCGCGCAAAGTGTACGCCGCTTATCGCGCCGCCGTGGAGCACAAGGGTACCCCGACGGTCATCCTGGCGCGCACCATCAAGGGCTACGGCCTTGGCGAAATCGGCGAAGGCAAGAACATCACCCACCAGCAAAAAAAGCTCAACGAAGATGAGCTGCGCGAATTTCGCTCGCGTTTCGGAATCCCCATCAGCGACGACGATTGCGCCGACGCGCCCTTTTATCGTCCTCCCGACGATAGCCCGGAAGTCCAGTACCTGCGCGCGCGCCGCCAGGAGCTTGGTGGATACGTGCCCAAGCGCACCGTGCGTGCCGAGCCCTTACAGCTTGCCGCGCACGACGAGTTGTTCCGCGAGTTTTGCGAGGGCAGCGAGGGCCGCGAAGTCTCCACCACCATGGTGTTCGTCAGCATGCTGCGCAAGCTCATGCGCGACCCCGAAATCGGCAAACTGATTGTGCCCATCGTTCCTGACGAGGCGCGCACCTTCGGCATGGAGTCGCTGTTCCGCCAGGTCGGCATCTATTCCAGCGTCGGTCAGCTATACGAGCCCGTGGATGTCCACACCCTGCTCTATTATAAGGAAGCAAAAAACGGGCAGATTCTGGAAGAAGGGATTACCGAGGCGGGCTCCGTGTCGTCGTTCATGGCCGCCGGCTCGGCCTACGCCACGCACGGCCTGAACATGATTCCGTTCTTCATTTTCTATTCCATGTTCGGATTCCAGCGTATCAGCGATCTCATCTGGGCGGCTTCGGACATGCGCTGCCGCGGATTCCTCCTCGGCGGCACTTCCGGCCGCACCACGCTCGCCGGCGAAGGCCTCCAGCACCAGGACGGCAACAGCCACATCCTCGCGCTCCCGGTTCCCACGCTTCACGCCTACGACCCGGCATTCGCTTACGAATTGGCCGTGATCATTCAGGACGGCATTCGCCGCATGTACAAGGAAGATGAAAGCCTCTTCTACTACATCACGGTGATGAATGAGCCTTACGCCATGCCTTCCATGCCCGCCGGCGCCACCGAAGGAATTCTCAAAGGCATGTACCGCTTCCGCCCGTCCGAAAACAAGAAAGCCTCCTTGCGCGCGCAGCTTTTCGGCAGCGGCGCCATTCTCCGCGAAGCCTTGAAAGCCCAGGAAATTCTGGAAGAAAAGTTCAACGTCGCCGCCGACGTTTGGAGCGTCACCAGTTATAAGGAGCTGTATCTCGACGGCATCGAAGCCGAGCGCTGGAACCTGCTGCACTCCGGCGAAAAGCCCCGCGTCCCTTACCTTACCCAGATTCTCGCCAAGGAGCCGGGAGTGTTTGTGGCGGCCACCGATTACCTGAAGGTCTTGCCCAACCTGGTTTCGCGCTGGATGCCGCGCCGCGTGGCTGCTCTCGGCACGGATGGATTCGGCCGCAGCGAGAGCCGCGCGTCGCTTCGCGACTTCTTTGAAGTGGACTCGCGCTTCATCGCGCTGGCCACCCTGGTCGAATTGCAGCGCGAAGGCAAAGTGGATTCCTCTGTCGTCCAGCGAGCCATCAAGGATCTCGACATCAATCTCGAAAAACCGAATCCCCTGACATCCTAAGAGAAAATAAACCATGGAGTCAGTCCGCTTCGGCCGCTGGGAGCTAAATTGCGATCCCGACGCGACGAAAAAAGCCTATGCTGCCGTGTCCCTTGGTGGTCCCGAAGAATGCGGTTGTAATCCTTGCCTCAACTTTGCGGGGGCCCGGAATCAAATCTACCCGCCAAGTGTACTCGCCCTTCTTTTGAATCTGGGAATCCCACCCAACCGCGAGGTCGAAATCTATCATATGGCCCGCACGGAATCCGGCAGGCACCTCTATGGGGGCTGGTTTCATTTTGTGGGGTCGATTGTCTCGGGTGCGGATGCTGCAAAACAAATCGCGGAGAGAATTTGGCAACCAGATCTTGAGAACCAAAGTGAGTACTTCAGCCTCGGATTCACCTCGCGCGTCGAGCTTATTCGTAAACCATTTGCCGGGCTTCCACTCGTCCAGCTTGAGTTCACAGCCCAAGTGCCATGGGTTCTGGACTCGCCAGAGCCGAGTTAAGACTTAGTCTTAGGGATTTCTGCCGCCAGCAGTTCCCCCGGCTTGATCTTCCCTGTCGCCAGGTGCGCTACCAGTTTCAAATTCGCCTCCAGAAAATCGTACTCGCCCAATTCTTTCGGTCGCACCCAAACGGTTTTCTCGAACACCGTCGGCTTGATTTCATCCGTACCGATGTCGGCAGCGAAGAATCGGATCTCGCATGACTCGGGCAGTTCGGCATAGCTATGCTCGACCCGCGCAATCTCTTTGCAGCTCCGCAGATCCACGCCCAGCTCTTCGCGCAATTCCCGCGCCAGCGCGGCCTCCACCGTTTCCCCTTCCTCCACCTTTCCGCCGGGGAATTCCCACTTCAACCCCAGCGCATCGTCCTTCCTTCGCTGGCAGATCAGCAGACGCCCATCGCGCTCGATCACCGCCGCCACAATCGTAATCATCGCGCCGCCCGGCGCTCTCTCGAATGAAGAATTCGATAAAGCACTCGCGCGCCCTTGACCAGCGGCGGCCCCGGGGTGTTCAGCAATTCATCGCGAACCGCGTGTACCCGCCGGTTGCGAATCGCCGGCACATCCTTCCACGTCGCCACCTGGTACGCTTTCTGCGGGTCGGGTCGGTCCCCTGTGGCCGCCCACGCCAGGACAATTACGTCCGGCTTCGCCTCTGCCACCTGTTCGTCCGTCACTCGCTCCCCCGGCGGCACAACCATTTCGCCTCCCGCGATTCTTACGAGTTCCGCTACCCAGGGAGGGGAACTGATCCGCGGATTCGGCCACGCCTCGCAATAGACGCGCACCCGCACTTTCACCCTCTTCGCTCGCCGGCCAATCTCTTCAAGTTCGCGCCGCATCCGCCCCACGATCTTCCGCGCTTCCGCGCTATGCCCCGAAATTCGCCCCAGCAGCTCGATGTCCGCCTCGACATCTGCCAGCGTCCGCGGGTTCATCGCCAGGAAAGTCAGGGGTTGCTCCAGCAGCTTGCCCACTGTTTCTTGTTTGTAGGGAACCGAACCAATCACCAGCGTGGGTTTCAACTCCAGGACCCGCCCCACCTCGAGCGACCAGCAATCGCCTAGCTTGGGCAGCTTGGCGACCGGCGCCACGTCGGCGCACCACTTGGTCACGCCCACGATCTGCTTCTTTGCCCCGATAGCGCACAGAATCGCCGTTGCGCTCGGCGCCAGCGAAACAATCCGCTGCCTCCCTTTAGAATGATTGCCGCCCATGCCTCCCGATTCTATCGGTCGCGCATAGCCCGCACAACCACGAACACAATTGCCTTCTGCGACGGATGGAATTGCGGCCATTGACAGCCAATGCGCCACTGTGTTCGACTGCGCAACGCAATCATTCTGTTGAAGTGCAAGACTCGTGGAGGTCGTATGCGCATTGGATGGCTCGGAATGGCCGCGATTCTCTGCTCGGCGTTGGCGGCGCAAGCGGCCCCGCCGCAGGCGTCTGCGCCGGGGAAAACGGTCCGCTACCAGGTTCCTGAGAAAGACTTGAAGTATGTTTACGGCGTCGCGCCGCCAGTCGCCCGGCTTCATCCGGGAGACATCCTGGAAACCAATACCGTGGACGCTTTCGGCAACGCCATCCAGAAGCCCGGCGACACTCTTGCTTTGGTCAAGGGCGACAATCCGCTTACCGGTCCTTTCTTCATCGAAGGCGCCGAGCCCGGCGACACTCTCTCCGTTGAAATCCTCGATCTACAGGTGGACGGCAATCAGGGAGTTGGTGCGCTGGCGCCTGGCTTCGGCGCGCTCAATCCGACTCTTTACACGCCGATGGTCAACGCGCCGTTGCCGGAGAAGATCTGGTTCTATCCGATAGACCACGCAACCAACACCGCAACGTTTCACGCGCTCGATTCCCATTTCTCCGTCAAGATTCCTCTGCATCCGTTTCTCGGCTGCATTGGTGTAGCTCCCGCTTCTGGGGAAGCGCGAAGCTCCATCGTGCCCGCCGAGTTCGGCGGGAACATGGACGCGCCGGAAGTCAGCGTTGGAAACACGCTGTATCTTCCCGTGAATGTCTCCGGCGCGCTGCTCTACCTGGGCGATGGCCATGCAGCGATGGGCGATGGCGAAGTTGCCGGAACGGCGATCGAAGTGCCGCTCCGCGTGCGCATCCGGGTGGGCGTGGTTAAGGGAAAGAAACTTAGTTGGCCGCGCTTCGAGAACAGCGAAGAGATCATGACCGTCGGAATCTATCGCCCGCTCGACGATGCCCTGCGCATTGCCTTCGCCGAACTGGTCGCTTGGATCCACTCCGATTATGGATTATCCGATCTCGATGCTTACGAACTGCTCTCCAAGGTTGCGCGCATCCATCTCACCGAAATGGTGGATCCAAATTATGTGGTGATTGCTTCGATCCAGAAGAAGTTTCTGCCGAAGCCGCTCATAACGAAAGGGGGCTCGGCCCGGAATTAAGAACTCCTCACCGCGCATTGCACCAGCGCGCGGGGCTTGCGATACTTCTCGGCGTGTACAGCCCTGCCGTTCTCGACCATTTCAAGAATCCGCGCAATGCGGGTGACCTTCCCGGTGCAACGGCGGTCGTCGAAGTCAGCAATCCGGCGTGCGGCGATATTCTCCAGCTCGCTGTGCGGCTGGAAAACGGCCGCATCGCCGCAGCGCGGTTTAAGACGCGCGGCTGCGTCACCTCCATCGCCTGCAGCTCGCTGCTGACCGAACTCCTCGCCGGGCGCACGCTCGATGAAGCTCGCCAAATTACCGCCGAGCAAATCTCTGTCGCGCTGGGCGGACTGCCCGCTGCAACATTTCATGGCAGCCAACTGGCGCGAGATGCCATTGAAGCGCTTCTCGCAAAAATTTCTGAGTCACGCCAAGCGGGCTGAGCGCTGATTCACAGTCTCCCCATGGCGCGCTGAAACGTCTCAGGGTCGTTCAAGTTGAGGACAACTCCTTCTTCTTCGGTGGGCACTTCGAGAGTGTCTTCGGGATGATTCCAGACCACGGCGCGCGCTCCGGTATCGAGCGGCGCGTTGAGCAATTCGTCGTAAAGGGCGCTGGAGAAAATCACCGGGTGGCCGCGCCGCCCGTTGTAAACAGGAACGACGATCCGTTTCCCCGACTCGTAAAACTGCTGGATCAATTGGCTCACCAGCGCGGCGCTGATCAACGGATGGTCGATCAAGCAGAGAATCATTCCGTCGGTCTCACTGCGCAAACTGCGGAGCGCGGCGTGAATTGAAGAAAGCTGACCCTTTTCCCAGTCGGGATTGATGATCACGGTGGCGGGATCAAGTTTCAGTTTGTTGTAAATGGTTTCTGCGCCGGCGCCGAGAACCACGCGGGTGGCGCCAATTCTTGGATGACGCGTCGCTTCGATGAGATGTTCCAGAAAAGGCCGCCCCTGATAATCGAGCAGCGCCTTGGGGGAGCCCATGCGTCTCGATTGGCCCCCGGAGAGGATCACGGCAGCGAGCATCTTTGCTCAGCGTTTAGCCGGCGGAAGCCGGTCCGGCCTTTTGCAGCTCCACCTTCTTATGCGGCAGATGTGCAGCATTGCGGCGGATGGCGATCAATTCCGCGGTGATGCTGATGGCAATCTCTTCGGGCGTGAGCGCGCCGATATCCAATCCCACGGGCGCGTGGATGCGTTCGAATTTCTCCAAGGGCACGCCCTCTTTTTCCAGGGCTTTGTACACCGAAAGCACTTTCCGCTTGCTCCCGATCATTCCGATGTAGCGCGCCGGGATTTCCACCGCCCAGCGCAGGCAGCGCAGGTCGTCGCGGTGGCCGCGGGTAACGATGACGATGTAGCTCGAAGCATTGGGCTTCAGCTTTTCAAACGCTTCTTCG
>DASQHY010000004.1:0-3802 GCA_035631855.1 Candidatus Acidiferrales bacterium | reverse complement strand
AAAGTCTGCGCAACGATGATTCGATGTCTGCGGCGCATTCTCCGGGAAGAAGGCGGCACTCGAGCTGAAGGCGGCACTCGGCGGGATAGCTGGAAAGCTCCTGCCCGCCGGAGATGAGAGAAGCATGGAGGGAGGCGCGGTTGAGCAGTGGATGAGTGGGCCGCGCCGCGAAGTCCCGTTCGAGCTCGTCAAGCGCGCCGAGGACGCGGCCCATCATGCGGATGGCGTCGCGGCCTTCGGCAGGGAGGCTGCCGTGGGCGGCGCGGCCGTGCGTGGTGATCTCAAACCAGACGTAGCCCTTGTGAGCGATGACCAAGTTAAGGTCGGTAGGCTCAAGAACGATCGCGACATCGGCGGAGAATTTCTTAAGGAGAGCTTCGGTGCCGATGCTGTTGCACTCTTCGTCCACGACGGCGGCGAGCAGCAGCGGACGAGAGAAGGATGCGCGCACCCGAACCAGCGAAATGGCCGCGGCGCACATGGCGGCGACGCCGCTCTTGATGTCGAGCGCGCCGCGTCCAAAAAGGCGGCCGCCGCCCTCGATGGGCGTAAACGCATCGGGCATGTCGCCCGCGCCGACCGTGTCAATGTGGGCGAGGATGGCCAACGCGGGGCGCCGCGGAGACGATGCTCCTGCAGGCGCGCCGAGAATCGCTACCACATTGGGGCGGCCGGGAGCGGCTTCCTGAAGCTCAGCGGGAATCCCATGGCTGTGGAGGAAATCGCGGAGGAATTCTGAAGCTGCCGCTTCGCCGCGCGCGCCGGGAACCAGGGAGGAATTGACGGAGTCAATCGCGACAAGGTCGCAGAGAAGTTTGCGCAGCAGCGGCTCGTCGATTATTTTCCCACCCCCTCCCGGCCCGACGGATGAAGCACTCCCCCGCCCCACAGCAGCCCTGGGCCAAGCGAGGCCAGAAAGATCGGAAGGCGCGAAGCGGCAGGCAGCGCCGCCTGGACGGTGAGCGCCTGGTTGAGCGCGGCGCCGCACGTGGACGCGCCGAGATTTCCGCAGAGCCGGGCCACAATCGGAAATTTTTCGATGGGGACTTGCATTTGCCGCGCTAGAAGTTCGATAAGACGCGGGTTGGGCTGATGCGTGGCGAAGGCCGCGGCATCGTCGCGATGCAGGCCGGTGCGAAGCTCGAGGTCGGCAATAATGCGCTCCAGGCGTGAGAGCGCGGCGCGCGAGAGCGCTTCGCCATCGAAATGAAGGTCCACGCGGCCGCCGGCGGGGCCGACACGAATGGCCCCGGCGTAGGCGCCGGCGCAGCCAAAGATGAATTCGCCAAGGCGGTAGGAAGCGGGAGAGGCCCCGTCCGCGGCGGCGACCACAAAGGCGCTGGCGCCATCGCCAAAGAGGCCGCCGAATTCTCCTGGGACGCGCCCGGGCGCGAGATGATGGGTGTGCACGTCCGCGCTGACAACCAGAATCCTGTGCGCTGCGCCTGCGGCGACCAGAGAGCGCGCGACAGCAAAGCCGTTGATCAGGCCGAGACACGCGCCGCCAACGTCGAGGACTCCGCAGGTGTCGCGCGCCAGCAGGCGCGAATGAAGCTGCGCGCCGAGCGAAGGGTAACCCAGCGAAGTTTCGCTGGTGACCACGAGGAAATCCAGATCGGTGGCCCGGGCGCGGGCTTGCTTCAGCGCCGCCCGGGCAGCGCCCACCGCGAGATTGATTTCGTTTTCCGGTCCGGCAACGCGGCGCACGGATTCGATCCCGGCGCGGTTCTGAAGTTTGCCGGGCGGCAGGCCGTGCTCGCTCTCAATCTGCGCGACCGGGATGACCTGCGACCCGAGCGCTTCGGCCCAGCCAAGAAGGACGGCTTGCACACCGGAGCGGGCCGGCTCGCGAGGCGCCGCAGGCTTGCCGGCCGTTTTCTGCGTTTGCTTCGGACGCGCCGGGGCCGGGGATTGCAGCGCGGCAAGAAGCGATTGGATGCTTGCCGGTGAGTCCGCGAGACGCGCGCCAAGATCGGGCACCCTCGCGGCCGCTTCCACGCAGCGGATCACGCCTACCCAGGCCATGGAATCCAGCGCGCCGGACTCGATCAAGTCCTCATCGAGGCGAGGCAACGATTTTTTCGGAGCAAGTTCCCGGCGCAGGCAGGACTCGATGATCTGGCGAAGACGCAGCGCGTCAATCTGTTTGGGAGTGCTCATTGACACGCTGATTCTATCAATGTCCGAGCTCAGTTTTTTCCAGAATTCATCGGTTCGGGGTCGGTCGAGGCAGGGTTGGCGAGGCGCTCGAGCTTGGAGACGACGCGGGCAAGTTCGTCCACCAGCGGAGTGCGCCCGGATTCGCTGAGCGCGTCAACCATCTGGCGATAATACTGGAGCGTTCCCTCCTTGCCGCCTTTGAAGCGGCTCCATACGGCGTCTCCCACGAGGCGGAAATCGGCGAGAACTTCGCGGGCATTGTGGAGCTTGTCGGCGGCGGAGATAAGCTGGATCTCCGCGGGCTCCCGGCGGATGCGTTCGACGTAAGCCTTCTTTCGCGCATGCCATTCGGGCTTCGGGTCGGAGTAGGCGTCGGTGCAACCGTCCACCATGCGCGCGACGCGGCTGCCGAACTTGCGGCGAATCTCTTCCAGGCGGGGCCGGCCGCCCTGGTCTTCGACGGCGTCGTGCAGCAGCGCAGCGATGGCCTGGTCCTCATCGCCGCCGTGTTCGATGACGATGGAGGCGACGCCAAGCAGGTGGCCGATGTAGGGACGGTCTTTGCCCTTGCGCATCTGGTGCGCGTGAACGCGCGCGGAATAGCCCAGCGCGCGGATGAAGCGGCCGGTGAGCTTGGGGCCCGCCGTGGATTTCGCTGACGATTGCAAGGATGGCTTTTGCCCGGGCATGTTTTATTTTCGCACCTTCTGCGTGCGAATGCGACTTCCCTCCTGCGGCAAGCACTTTCGTAAATCCTTGACATTGCCGGGCGCGTCGAGCAAGACTCTGCGGCGTATGGCGGCGCCGGCCGCCTTCGCTGGGAAACGGAACCGGGCGAATTCGATTTCACGCGAGGAGGAAACGTGCGAATCAACTATCTGGCGATCATCGTCGCGGCAATTCTGTACTTTCTTTTGGGTGGGCTGTGGTTTGGAGTGCTGTTCAGCAACCAGTGGATGGCGCTCGAAGGATTCAAGGCGGCAGACTTGAAGAATATCAACCCGACGATTCCGTACGTCGTTTCCATGGTGGCGAACCTGGTGATTGCGTTCATCCTGGCGCTGGTGTGTGCGACCCAGAAAGCGGATTCCTTGGTGAAAGGCGCGCAAACAGGAATCCTCGTGGGCATCGGATTTGTGGCGACAACCACTTTGAGCACGTACCTGTTCGAGGGCCGCTCCATGCACCTGTTTATGATCAATACCGGCTATCCGGTGGTGGGACTGGCGCTGATGGGCGCGGTGATTGGCGCGTGGAAGAAAAAAGCGGCCTAGCCTGCGTCACCTTTTTTTCTGGTCGGGCTGGTCGAGGACGATTCCCCCGCTGGTTTTCTTGGCTGCTTCGTCAGATTTCTTCTTGCGGGCGGCCATCGCTTTGTTGCTCCATTCCTCGCTCATCATCCGGTACTCCGCACGGACCTTGGGGTCGCCGCACGCCATATCGGCCTTGCGCAGGTAAAGCAGGTTCGTATAAGTCATGGCGTCATCGTAGTCCTGGCGCTTTTCCATGGCCTTCTGCAACATGCTCAAGCCTTCATCGACGCGGGCTTCGTCGGCGGCCTTGATGTCTTCGCAGAGCTCCTGACCGAGCTTGCCCGTCATTTCGGCTTCCTCCATCAACCCTACCATTGCTTTTCGGTCGG
>DASQHY010000003.1:0-8729 GCA_035631855.1 Candidatus Acidiferrales bacterium | reverse complement strand
TCAGGAAGTGCTGCCACAGCGGCCGCTCACGTACAAGGGACAGAACCTGGTCAATCTTTCGCTGTTGGCGATCGCCGTGGGCGTCGCCGTTTATCTGGTCTTGCATCCAGAACAGAAGCATCTCTACCCGTTGATTGTGGGGATTCCTCTTCTTTTCGGGGTCCTGATGATCATTCCAATCGGCGGCGCGGATATGCCCACGGTGATTTCCCTGTTGAATTCGTACGCCGGGCTCTCCGCGGCGGCGATGGGGTTCGTTCTGGAGAGCAAGCTCTTGATCATCGCCGGCGCACTGGACGGCGCTTCCGGCTTCATCCTCTCGGTGAACATGTCGAAGGCTATGAACCGGTCTTTTTCCAACGTTCTGTTTGGCGCGTTTGGGCAGGAACAGGTCTCGGCCGCCGGCGCACATGAGGCGCAGCCGGTGAAGAGCGCTACTGCCGAAGAGGCTGCGGCGATTCTCGCGGCGGCCAGCAAGGTGATGATCGTGCCGGGTTACGGAATGGCGGTTGCCCAGGCCCAGCACAAGGTCCGCGAACTCTATGACGCCCTGACCAAGCGGGGCGTGGACGTGAAGTTTGGGATTCACCCGGTCGCCGGACGCATGCCCGGTCACATGAACGTTCTGCTGGCCGAAGCCGATATTCCCTACGACAAATTGCTGGACATGGAGGAGGCCAACCCGGAGTTTCCGCAAACCGACGTGGCCTTGGTCATCGGTGCAAATGACGTAACCAACCCCGCGGCGCGCAGCGACGCTTCCAGCCCTATTCATGGCATGCCCATCCTGGATGTGGATAAAGCCCGCACCGTCATGGTGATCAAGCGCAGTATGGCGGCGGGGTTCGCGGGGGTTGACAATCCGCTCTACTACCTCGACAAAACGCTGATGCTTTTCGGAGATGCCAAGTCCTTTGTGGGCGCGATCGTGCGCGAATTGGGCGGCGGTCACAACTAATTCCGCTCCTGTATATTCTGAAGAACTCCTCAAGGGTGGCTGATGGAGCTGCATCTTTCTTATACGGCCAGCGAAGACACGTTCCCTCTGCCCGCACACATCAGGGAACGCTATGGGCCGTTCGGCTTTCCCGCTGTCGCGGACAGCTCCCGCCCGTATATTTCCTCAAATTTTGTGATGGGACTCGACGCCAGAACTTCGTTCCGGGAGCCCAAGGTCGCGGCGGGGGGCAGGGAGGTGTCGAGAAGCAAAACGGACCGCTGGCTGATGGATTTTCTGCGGGCCCACCACGACGCCGTGCTGCTTGGCGCGGCTACTCTGCGCGAGGAAGCAGGACCGGACGGCCGGGGCTGGGACTATGCGGTCAATGACGAGGAGCTGCAGAAATACCGCAGCGATATTTTGAAGCTGGGGCGGCAGAAAATTATTATTCTCAGCCGCTCCGGAAATCTGGATTTACATTTTCGGTTGTTTGAGTCGCCGCGCGTCGAGCCCTGGATTGTTACAGGCCGAGAAGGAGAAAAGAAGCTCCGGTCGAACCTCCAGGCTCTGGGGCGAAAGGGAGACATCAAGATCATCTCCCTCGGCGCCACGGGGCAGGTGGATCTTGCCGCTGCGGTGCGGCTGCTTCGGCAAGAGCACGGCATTCGAACGCTGCTTTGTGAAGGGGGGTCGGAGGTCTATGGCGCGCTCCTTGAAAAAACGCTGATTGATGAAGATTTCCGGACCATCTCTTTGCAGGTTCTGGGAGAGGCCAGCCAACCGGGAACCGCGCGACCGATTGCCTACGGGGACGTCAGCTATTTTCCGGGGACCGCGCCGTGGTTCCGGTTGATCAGCCTGCACTACGCTTTGCCATATCACATTTTTCTGCGGCTGCGATACGAAGGGCCGAGAAAGTTTTGACTTTCAGCGGGAAATCCCAGCGCGGTTGCCATGTCGCCGATTGAAGTGGTGGGCCTGGGTAGACTCGAACTACCGACCTCGCCCTTATCAGGGGCGCGCTCTAACCACCTGAGCTACAGGCCCACGGCAGAAACGATTCTAGCATGGGCGAATTGCTGCTGCACAGCCACGAGGCTCGCGTGCGCCAAAGCAGCGGGATTTGGTACACTTTTGCGTTTGAATTCTCAGGAGAGGGGCGGACATGAATCGGAGACGAATGCTGTCAGTTCTGGGCGGGATATTGCTCGCGGGGCTTCTGACCGGTGGAACCGCCGGCATGAAGGCGCAATCCGGAACAGCGACTACGGGCGCTGCGGCGGCGGTGAAACCCGCGGAAGAGGTTTTCAAGAACATCCAGACGCTGAAGGGGATTCCGTCGGACCAGATCGTTCCGGCGATGCAATTCATCAGCGCGTCGCTCGGAGTGGAATGCGAGTTCTGCCACGTGAAGGACGCGTTCGAGAAGGACGACAAACCAAACAAGGCCACGGCGCGAAAAATGATCCAGATGCAGATGGCCATCAACAAAGACAATTTCAAGGGCCATACCCAGGTGACCTGCTATTCCTGCCACCGCGGCTCCAATGATCCTGTTGGAGTACCGATCATTTCCGACCAGGAACCGAAGCCTGCAGTGGCTCAAGCCGCGCCAAGCAGCGAAGCGAATGCCGCGCCCAAAATCACCAGCGCTCAGCTCCTTGATAAATTTGTCCAGGCGCTGGGCGGAGCGGAGGCAATCCAAAAGGTCACCAGCCGCGTGGAAAAGGGCAACGTCAGTTTTGCCGGGCGGCAGTTTCCCGTCGAGGTTTTCGCAAAAGCTCCGGACAAGCGCATTGCCATTGTGCAGACGCCGAACGGAGAAAACATTACGGCGTTCGACGGCCATGCCGGGTGGTTGGGCAACACAGGACGCCCCGCGCGAGAAATGAGCGCCACGGAAAACGAAGCCGCCAGACTGGACGCCGATTTCTACTTCGCAACGCATGTGAAACAAGATTTCAACCAATTCCGCGTGGGGCGGCCGGAGAAAATCGGCGAGCGCTCGGCGCATGTACTGCTGGGACTGCGCCCGGGTCAGCCGCCGGTCCGGCTTTACTTTGACGAGGAATCGGGATTGCTGGTGCGGCTGGTGCGTTATGCGGAGACGCCTCTGGGACGCAATCCCACACAGATTGATTACGCCGATTACCGCGATTCCGGGGGCGTGAAGATTCCCTTCCGCTGGACGGTGGCACGGCCCAACGGGCGCTTCACCATCCAGGTGGACCAGGTGCAGCAGAATGTTGCGATTGACGATGCGAAGTTCGCGAAGCCGCCCGCGCCTCCGGAGCAAAAGCCGTCCACTCCGTAGCCCGCGACGCGCCGAATCTGTCGCCCGCTAGTCTATTTGCCGGACATTTCGAGGACCGCGCCGCCGGAACGGTTTTGCGTGCGGAGTTCGACGGCGCCTTCGCCGGGACGCTTGAGATAAAGCTTGGCGGAAGCCAGGGAATTGTTGGTGACCTCGAAGGTGCCGGAGCAGTTCGTTTTGACGTAGGGAAGGCGATGCGCAGAGGAGCCCGTGCCGTCGAGGATGGCCACAAGCGTGGTGGCGTCTTCGCGGCGCGAACAGTGGACGGTCCAGCGGAAGGGATCGAGCGTGCGCTCGATGCTCTTCAGGCGCCCAAAATCGTAGGTGACGCCATCGTGATGAAGAATGGCGCGGCGGAAACGAAAGCCGAGACCGATTTCGTATTCGAGCGCTTCGAAGGAGCTCGGTTGCTCTTCGCCGGGCGGCGGGGCGAGGACGTGCGCCCAGGTCCAGAAGCGGCGATGGCGGTAGCCGCAATTATGGCCCTGCAGGCCGAAGCCGATCGGGGCGGCTTCCCAGGTGCGGTCGTCGAAGGTGATGCGTCCCGAAAAGACCGCGGCGGCATGCGGCGTGCGCGAAAAGCCGATCCAGTTTTTTTCGCTCATGGAGTAAGCGAGCGAAAAGGTGTAGCGGAGATCCCAGGAGATGCGATGGCCGCCGACTTCGATGGCGGCGCGGCAGGAGTCCTCACCGATCTGCTGGCCGGCGCATTCGAGAGAAAAAGGGGAGACGAAGCGTTCGGAGAGCGCGAGATCGCCCTGTGGGAATCCGGCGATGAAACTTTGCGGGGCTTCGCCGCGCGGAAACCACGTGGCCCAGACTTGAACGGGATAGCCAGGGAAATTGAACTTGCCGCCGCAGCCTCCCGCGCAGGAGCGTCCGAGATTCAACAGGAGATAGCGAAGCCACCACGCGCCGGAGCCGTCGGCAAGCGCGAACCGCAGGAACCAGACTTCGTAACGGCGGCGCATGGCGCGCGAGGAGAAGACGGCGTTGAGGGACGGTGTCTCCATAGCGGGCGATTATATGTCAGAGAAGATGCCGGCGAAGACGCCTCCGCGCCTTGCCCTGGCTGGTGCGCCGCGGGAGCTTGAGAGGCGCGAGCGGGTGTCGTATGATGCGACGGGTCGGTGAGCGGCCCGCGTGTCTTGTTGACGAATGCTGACGAGATGGATTGGCAACGGCAGCCGCTGGCTGCTCGATAAGATTGTCGGCGCCCTTGCGGCGACGGGGATCAACCCCAACTTCCTGACATTTTTCGGCCTGGTGGTGAATTTCTGGGCCGCGGCCATGTTTGCCGCGGGACGATTCCGCACGGCGGCAGCGATTATTTTCTTCGCCGGATTCCTGGACATGCTGGACGGGCAGGTGGCGCGGCGGCAGAACCGCGTGACCGCATTTGGGGCGTTTTACGATTCCACGCTGGACCGCTACTCGGACATGGCGCTCTACATGGGCCTGCTGGTGTACTACGCGGTGAGCGCGCGGACGTCGTACGTGGTGCTGGCGGCGGTGGCGACGGCCGGGTCGGTGATGGTCAGCTACACGCGGGCGCGGGCGGAGTCGCTGATTCCGACCTGCAAGGTCGGGTTCATGGAGCGCCCGGAGCGGCTGGTGCTGCTGATTATCGGCGGGGCCTTCAACCGCATGGCGCCGGTGCTGTGGGTGATTTCGGTGATTTCGACGATCACCGTGATTCACCGCATTCTGTACACGTGGCAGGAAACCAAAGCGGGAAGAACCCTGCCTGGAATCAAGCTCACGCTCTAACGTTCCCTTCCTCCTCGCGCACGTGTCCGGCCAAATCAAGCCAAAGGAAGCTGATTCTCCTGAACGGAAGGGTCTGCGGTGGTGTCTGAACAAGTAGGAGCGCGAGCGAGTGGCTGACGCGTTCGTGGAAACGCTGAATGCCAGAGCGGAAGCGGACGAAGGCCACGCCGGGTTTGCTGCGCGCGTGGCGGAGAACCAGCGGCGCGTTTTCCAGATTGCGTACAGCGTGCTGGGGAATGCGGCGGATGCGGAAGAGGTTGCTCAGGAAGCGTTTCTGCGCGCGTACCGGAAGTCGGGCTCGCTGCGCGAGGCCGGAAAGTTTCGTGCCTGGATCAATCGGATCGCTTTCCGGCTGTCCCTGAACCGGAGGCGCGGGTTGAGGCGACAGATAGTGCGAGACGATGCGTGGCACGCCGCAGGCCCATCGCAAGTGACGGACGGGGAACAAGGCGCGGAAGACCGTCTGATGGTCGAGCGCCTGCGCGAAGAGATATTCAAATTGCCGGGGCGCCTCCGAGCGGTGCTGCTGCTTTCGCTTGCTGAAGAAATGGACGCCTCGGATATAGGCAGGGTCTTGCGCATTCCCGCCGGGACCGTGAGGTCGCGGCTCCACGCGGCGAGGAAATTATTACTGGAAGCGATGCAATGAAAAACGATTGCGGAAGATGGAAAGACGAATTGCTCGAGGCCGCGTTGACGGGAACCGTGGCGCCCGAGCTCGAGCAGCACCTGGCGTCCTGTGCCGGGTGCGCGAAGGCGCTGGAGGCGCTTCGCGAGCGGCGGGGACGGCTGGATGCTCTGCTGCCGCGCGTGGCGCGTAGCGCGGAGCCCCCGGCGGGTCTTGGGGCCACGGTGCTGGCTGCGGCGAAAGCCGCGGAGCACCAAGGCACCGCAAGGCGCCGTTGGACCTGGAGGCTGGCGGCGGCCACCGCGGCGGTCGCTGCGACGGTGACGATTGCTTTGCTGGCCCGCCGGGCCCCACGGCGAAATCTGGATTCCGAGATTGCCGCTGCAGAGCGGCTTGCGCGATGGCAGGCCCCCAGCGATGTTCTGCTGGAGACTCCCAGCTACGAAGTTTTGCGAAGCATGCCCAAGTTGGGCGAAACGTATCTGCAAATGCCTTTAAGAACAAAAGAGGAGGAACGAAAATGAAAACGAAGGTTCTGTCTCTCTGTGCGCTGCTCTTTCTGGCCGGGGGTCTCGCCATAGGGCAGGAGCCGGCGCCGGCCCCGCGGGCACAGCCCGGCCCTATGCATGGGCCGCAACCCGGCCAGGATCCCCTGGGGCGTAACTTTTATCCTCCCGAGCTCGTGATGCAGCATCAGGAAGAGATTAGTCTGAGCGACGAACAAAAGACTTATCTAAGGAGCGAGATCCGCCAGGCACAAACCAGCTTCACGGACTTGCAATGGAAGCTTCAGGATGAAGCGGAGAAGATGATGGCGCTGGTCAAGCAACAGAAGGTGGACGAGCAACAAGTGCTGGGCCAACTGGAAAAGGTCCTGGCGGCGGAGCGGGAAATCAAGCGCGCGCAGATTACGCTGCTGGTGCGCATCAAGAACAAACTCACGGCGGAACAACGCGCCAAGCTGGACGAACTCCGCGGCAAAATGGAAAACAGATAGGACCAAGAAGCATTGCTCGAAAGAGCGTCGCTTCGCGCATCAAGACACGAGGGTCCGGGAAGCCAGGCCCCTCGTGTTGTTATTACTGAGTCTTTTCTTAACCGACCGCGCTGATGCTTTCGTCGACGGGAGCGGAGACGATGGCCTGAACACGTTCGCGGAGAGATGCGGCATCGTTCTTGGAGAGACTCGCGAGATCGATGGTGTCGTGAAGATGGACCGCGATCGTGGCAGGACGAAGCATCCAGTTGCCGGTGCGATGGTGCTGGAAGGAACCTACGATGCTGACGGGAACGATGGGCACGCCGAGGTGCAGGGCCAAGCGAAATGCGCCGTCCTGGAACGGGCCGACGCGGCCGTCGCGCGTGCGCCCGCCTTCGGGAAACACGATGAGGCTGGTGCCGCCGTCAATCGCTTCCCGGGTGAGGCGCCACATACGCTTGAGATCGGAGGGGCGGCGGTCATCGGGAACCGGAACATTTCCGAAATGCTTCATGAGCGAGCCGTAAGCGGGGATCTTGAAATGGGACTCGAGCTCCCAGCCGCGGACAAATTGGGGAATCGCAGAGTAAAGGACGAAGGGATCGAACAAGTTCACATGGTTCGAAACAAAGAATGAGGTGCGCTGCGGATCGAAGCCGGGCGAGCACAGAACGCGCACCCTGGCGCCCGCAAAGAAGACAATGCGGCGGCAGAAGGAGCGCTGAATAGAATCATGCTTGCGGTGGTCGAGGAGGAAGGAAAGCGCCACGAGAATTGGAGCCACAATGAAAAAGTGAAGCCCGCTGACCGCCCAGAGCAATGCACTGCGGACAACGGACCAAGCCCGTTTCATACGAAGACATCCAGCGCGGCAGGAAGAATTTCGAGCGTGTGGAGATGAAGCGTGTACACTTCGCCGTCCACCATGACGTCCACGGGCGCCTCGAGGGAGAAGTCCACACGGCGCGAGGGGTGGCGCGACGCCAGCGGATGCTTCAGATGCGTCCCGTCGTAGAGCGACGGCAAGTTGTAGAGAAGTCCGAGGCGGCCAATAGGGCCCCAACGGACCAGCTCGATCAGGCCGTCGGATGGATCGGCGTCGGGGGCAATCATCATTTTGCCGCCGGTGAACTTGCTGTTGTTGAAGCTGAGAAACAGGCAGCGGCGGCGGTCGAACTCGGCATCCTCGTCCAGGCGCAGAGGAAACGCGCGGCGGCGCAAGCGCAGGAGTTCCACAAACACGCCAAGAAGATAACCGAGTTCCCCGAGCCGCTTGAATCGCCGGTTGACAATAGCTGCGACATCAGCGGTGAAACCAACGCTGAGCAGGTTGAGGGAATACAGAACGCCGCCCGCATGGGCGAGACGAAGCAGGTCGCAAGGCCTCCGGCGGCCTTCGGCAATCGCTTGCGCGGCTTGCTCGGCGCCGCCCTTGCCAAAGTCGCGCAGAAAGGAATTGCCAGTGCCCAGCGGGAGAAATCCGAGCGCAACCTGCGCACCCTGAGCCGCGGGAAAAAGACCGTTGATGATTTCGTGCGCGGTGCCGTCTCCGCCGACAGCGATGAATTTCCGATAGCCCTGCGCGAAGGCTTCGCGGGCAAGAGAGGTGGCGTGGCCGGGCGCGGTGCTGGCGATGACGTCCAGAGCTGAAACCGAAGCCCGGAGATTGGCAATCGCCGTCTGCGCGAGCTTTCCCGAGCGGCCTCCGCCGGCTTGCGGATTGACGATGGCGAGGAAACGCGTTTTCACAGCGGGATCACCGCGGAAGCGCGATCCAGGCGCGCCAGTTGCTCGGCGAGTGCGCTGCGCTTGATCTTGAGAGAAGCGGTGCGGGGAAAATCCTCGCTCCAAAGCACGCAGCCGCTGATGCGCTTGTAATTGAGCAAGCGGCGATTGCGTGCGCTGATTTCTTCGCGGAGAGAATCGGTAAACTCCCGTTGGGGCTCCAGGCGAAGCACGAGAATCAATTGCTCGCCCCCCATGGTGCGCTGCGGCCAAACAAAGTTGGCCCCAAAAACGCAGAATTCCTTGACCGGCAAGCCCTCGAAGACGGCCTCGATATCCTCCGGATAGATAATTTTTCCTTCTTCGGTGACGA
>DASQHY010000002.1:0-13483 GCA_035631855.1 Candidatus Acidiferrales bacterium | reverse complement strand
CGGATCTTCGTTTTACCGTTGACAGCTATGGCCGCAACGAAGAGGAATCCGAGCAACCACCGCAACATGAGTGTCATCCCGTCAGCTTTCGCAGCAGCGCCCTCGCGAAAAACCGGGCTTTGTCGCGCAGCGGGAAGCGTTTCACCGTCGTCTTGACCACGCCCTGCGTGAAGCGTGTCCGTTTGGAATAGTCGATCCGCACGTCCACGATGACCGCTTGATCCTGGGCGATGGTCAGCGCCTGGCGAATAGCCGCTCCAATCCTGCCGTTATTCTCGATCGCCACGTACTGCGCGCCGACCGCATCGGCGACGCCTTTCAGTTGAAGGTTGCCCAGAACCGTGCAGGACTTCCGGTTATAGGGAATTTCCTGGGCCTGCGAAATCTGGCTCAGCTCGCCGTCATCGAAGACGAAATAGGCGATGCCAAGCCCGAGCGTGACGGCCGTTATCGTTTCCAGGCCGGTCATCAGAAAGGCTCCATCGCCGACGATGCTGACCACCTGTCGGCCGGGGTTGGCGAGTTTTGCCCCCACGGCGGCGGGCACCGCGTATCCCATGCAGTTGAAATCGGTGGGCGAAATGAAGGCGCGGGGAGAGCGCACTTCGAAGAGTTCTGCGGCGAGAAAGGTGTGATTGCCGTCGTCCACGGTCATCATCGCGTCATCGCGGAGTTGCTCGCGCAATTCCTCAAAAAACACCGCGGGATTCACACGGTCGCTTTGATGGGCACGCCACTCCGCGCGGTACGCGCGTTTATCCTCGGCGATCCGGGCCTCAACTTTGCGGCGGCGCGCACTCTGATCCACAGCGCGCGCCTGAAGACGGGCAAGAAGCTCCGGCACAACCACGCGCGAATCGCCCAACAGGCCAATCTTGGCAGGAAAGTTGCGTCCAATCGCTTGGGGCGAGATATCCATGTGGATCAGATTCTCCGGCACCGGGCAGCCGAACCCGCCGGTGGGTATCTCTCCGAAACTTGTACCGATGGCCAGCAGGCAGTCGCATTTGGAAAACGCATTTTCCGCCGCGGGAACCGCAGCGCGGCTGAATCCCATGCCCGTGTGCAGCGCGTGATTGCCGGGGAACGCAGAGAGGCCTTGGAGCGTCGTGGAGACCGGCGCGCCCAATAGCTCCGCGATCCTGGCCACGGAATCGGAAACATCCACCGCTCCCCAACCAACAAAAATGCCGGGCGAGCGAGCCTCGCAGAGCAGGGCGACAGCCGCATCCAGTTCACGGTCGAGGTTCACCGGCTCGGGGAGGTGCGGCGCAAATCCGGGAACGCCCTCTACCGGCTGGGCAAACAACTGCAGGTTGGCCGGAATTTCCACCAGCACGGGCCCGGGCACACCGCTCACAGCGACTCGATACGCCTCGAAGATCACCGGAACAATCTCGCCATGCTCCTTTACCTTCCAGGCGCGCTTTACGATGCCGTCCACCAGACGCTGCTGATCAAGCTCATGGAGTTGATACCCGAATTTGACGTCGGTGCGCGGTCCGCCGGTGATCACCAGCAGGGGAATGCCGTCCAAATAGCACTCGCCAATTCCGCTCATGGCGTGAGTGACGCCGGCGGCGGGCACGATCACCAGGCAGCCGATTCGTCCGCCGCCGGTCCGGCTGACGGCGTCGGCGGCGAAGGCTCCGCAGCACTCGTGCGTCACCAGAATGGGGCGGATCTTTTCCGACTGGCTCAGCTCGTCATAGAGCTCCGTGGTGTGGACGCCGGGAATGCCGAACGTGTGTGAAACCGGCAACTGCTCCAGCGCATAGCGTGCAAGCCACGCGCCCGTCCTGCTGCCGCCGATGTGGATGCGGCCTGCCCTTTCTGTTTGAGTTCCGCCCATCATTTCCCCATCGTTCGGCCCAGGACACGCCCTGTGAGTATACAACTGCCTAGGAACGTGCCCTCCAGCGAGCCTTTGCCGTGGATTCCGCCGCCGCCGAAGCCGGCCGCTTCTCCCACGGCATACAGGCCCGGGATGGGCTGGCCGTCGGTGGCGCGCAAAACGCGGCACTGCAGGTCGGTCTGGATTCCCCCGAGGCTCTTCCGCGAGAGGATGAATTCGCGGATGGCGATCAAGGGCCCGGCCTTCGGGTCAAGGATGCGCTGGAAATTGCATGTGCGGATGCGGTCCCCGCGGTAGGCGCGGAAATTCGCGATGCGCCGCAGTTGCTCGTCATTGTGGTAGGCCGGCCCGCGCGCGATCATGTCATCCCAGCTCCGGATGGCCGCCTCCATCCGCGCGCGATCGAGCCGATGAGCGTAGAGATTCTTCTCGTCCATCCGTTGCATCAATTGCTCCAATGTGCCGGCCACGACGATATCCTCGGGACAGTCGCGAATCAGGCGCCGGACGAGATCGTTGTCGCCGAAGAGGACGTTCATAGCCAGGCGGAGTTTCTTCTTAAAGCGGAAGGCGGTCATATAATCACAGCCCGAAACCGCCAACTCGCGAACGGCGATCTTCCAATTCATCACCTGCCAGGAATACTGGCCCGGCTGGCGGAGCACGCTCTCGACCAGATGGCGCGTGTCTCCGTACGCCGCCATGGGGCCGGGGTTCATGATGCGCTCGCCGCGCGCGTTGAACCAGAGCGCCGACCGCGGCGGCACGAGGCTCAGGCCGTCGTCCGGCCGGCGTTTTGCGGGATGATGCACGCCGGCGGGGTAGTGCCACTGGAGATCGAGATGGGTCACTGCGCCGCCCAGCTGCGCAACTTGTTCGTGCAGCTTGCCATCGCCATAGATATGCGCGCCATTGAGAATCTTCGCGGGCGGCTCGCCCCACGGCTTATACCAGTGCGCGCGCAGTCGGCTCAGGTCCCCGCCGCAGATGCCGCCGGAGGCGATCACCACGTGGTCGGCGGAGACGCGGAGTTCCTCGCCGGAATGCATCGCCCGGCCGCGAACGCCGATGACTCGGCCATTCGCGCTTTCGATTGCGGAAACCTCCGTGTCGAACAGGAAATTGAGGTTGGAACGGCGCGGGTGCGCCTCCAGCGCGTTCAGCAGGCGGTCAATCAGTTCATACCCGAGGCCCCAGATGATATGCCACCGGGGAACCGTATTGCCCGGCCCGTAGATACCGCGCTCGGCCCAGTTCACCAGCGGCAGGAACTTGATTCCTTTGCCGTCGAGAAATTCGAAGATGGATTGGCGCGAATTCTCGCAATAGAGTTGGGCCCAACGCCGCGGCCAGTCATCGGCAGTCCCATAGCCGGCAACGCTCTGCCAGTCGCGCCAGGCCAGCTCTGCCGAATCCCTGATCCCGAGGCGGCGCTGGTGAGGCGTGTCGATCAGGTGCACGCCACCGAAAGACTGTTTCGCGAGCCCGCCCAGGTTTTCCCGGTTGTCCTTGTCAATGAGCAAAACGCGGCGGCCGGAATCGATTAGTTCGTATGCTGCCACGATGCCGGCAAGCCCTCCGCCGGCGACGACAACTTCCGTCTGATATTTCTTCAGGTCAGCCATGTGATGGTTTACAGCACGGGAATGGCTTCTCCATAGCCAGGCGGAACCCAACCAAACGCTCAGGGCAGACACATAGTAATCCGAGAATCGAAGCCGCAAAAGCAGCGCCCATGACTTTCAAGAGGGGTTGCAACTTGTTCCCCGGAAACGAATACCCCACCCCTGTGGCGGGCGGCTTGACGTTTTCTGTGGCTGCCCTCAAACTTCACGTTTCTGCGCGCTGCGAGCTTTCTCGCAGAGGTAAGTCCCGAATGCGGGAAGAAAAAGGGCTGCTCATCGTTTACACCGGGCCGGGCAAGGGCAAGACCACTTGCGCCCTGGGGACGGCGTTCCGCGCCGTGGGGCAAGGACTGCGCGTGCTGATGGTGCAGTTCATCAAGGGTTCCTGGCATTACGGCGAACTGGACGCCGCCAAGATGCTGGGCGACGACAAGTTTGAAATTCGGCCCATGGGCCGGGGATTCGTCAAAGTGGGCGGCGCGAAGACCGATCCCGAAGACATTCGCCGCTGCGAAGAGTGCTGGGAGGCGGGCCGGGAGGCCCTTTACGGCGGGAAGTACGATTTGGTGGTGCTCGACGAAATCAACTATGTCATCAGCTACGGCATGCTCGATGCCGAGAAAGTGGTGGACGCGTTGCGCGGACGTCCGGAGCGCGTGCACGTCATCTGCACGGGCCGCAACGCCCATCCCAAGCTGGTGGAGTTGGCCGACATGGTCACGGAGATGCGCGAGGTGAAACACCCCTACACGAAGGGTATACTGGCCCAGCGGGGGATTGATTATTAGATTTCGACCCCACCGGCACGCGTTCTGGTTCATTTGTAACTGACGACAGTAAGCTATTTCCATGGCCTGGTTTAAGCGCGAAAAAAAACTAATCGACCAGCCGACGCCGCCCGACGAGCGGCGCGTCAAGACCGAAGGGCTGTGGATCAAGTGCGAAGCCTGCCGCGCGATTGTCTGGAAGAAGGACCTGGAAGCCAACTGGAACGTCTGCCCGAAATGCCAGTTTCATTTCAAACTGGACTCCACGAAGCGGCTGGAACTCCTGCTCGACGGCAAGTGGACCGAGCACGACGCCTCGATGATCTCCACCGACCCGCTCGATTTCGCGGACACGCGTCCCTACAAGGAGCGCATCAAGGAGGCACGGAAAAAGCTTGGCATGAACGACGCCATCCTGTGCGTCGAAGGCAGCATCAACGGCCGGGGAGTGGTGTGCTGCTCGATGGAGTTCGGATTCATCGGCGGCTCCATGGGCGCGGTGGTGGGCGAGAAGGTGACGCGCGCCATCGAACTGGCCATGGCCACGCGGCAGCCGCTGGTGATTGTTTCCTGTTCGGGCGGCGCGAGAATGATGGAGGGCACCATCAGCCTGATGCAGCTTGCCAAGGTGTGCGCCGCCTTGGCGCGCCTGGATGAAGCGAAGCTGCCCTTTATTTCGGTGCTCACCGACCCCACTACCGGCGGCGTCACCGCGAGCTACGCCATGCTGGGTGACCTGAACATCGCCGAACCCGGCGCGCTCATCGGCTTTGCCGGCCCGCGGGTGATCGAGCAAACCATCCGGCAGAAACTGCCTGCAGGCTTTCAGCGCGCGGAATTCCTTTTGCAGCACGGGTTTCTCGACGGCGTTGTCCCCCGCAAGGAGTTGAAGGGCTACATCAGCTCCGCGTTCGATATGTTCCTCGGCTGAGATGACCTACTCGGAAGCAGTCCGATACTTGTTGTCACTGGGGCGGGAACTTGCCGCGCCGGCGCAGCCAACTGCCGCGAAGTTTGACCTCGAAAATATCCGCGCCCTGGCCAAACGGCTCGGCGATCCCCGGCAAGCCTATCCGAGCATCCATGTGGCCGGCACAAACGGAAAAGGCTCGACCGCGGCCATGCTGGAAAGCATCCTCCGCGCCGCGGGGCTGCGCACCGGCCTCTATACTTCCCCGCATCTCGAGCGCATCAACGAGCGCATCCGCATCGCGGGCCACCCTATCTCCGACGAAGCCTTCGCCGCGGCCTTCACGCGCGTGCGCGGGTTGATCGAAGAGTTGCTGGCCTCCGGCGGCCTGCGCGCTCACCCGACCTACTTCGAATGCCTGACGGCCATGGCCTTCGACCATTTCGCGCGCGAGCAAGTGGATGCCGCGGTATTCGAAGTCGGCCTCGGCGGGCGGCTGGATGCAACGAACATCATCGCTCCCGAAGTCGCCGTCATCACCCAGATTGATTTCGACCACGAGGCGTTCCTCGGCCATTCGATCGCGGAAATCGCCGGCGAGAAAGCCGGCATCCTCAAGCCGGGCGTACCCGTGGTCAGCGCCGCCGAACGCTCGGAAGCGCGCGCGGTGATTGCGCGGCGCGCGGCCGAGCAAGGGTGCGCGCTGCTTGAAGTGGACAGCGCCTACCGCGTCGAAAATGAATCCGCTGTGGGCGGCTGTTTTCGGGCGACGATTTGCGAGGTCGCTTCCAGGTGGTGCCTGGACATTTCCTTGCCGCTCCCCGGGCGATTTCAATTGCGCAACGCCCTTGCTGCCCTGGCCGCGGCGCGCATTCTTTCTTCGCGTGGCTTCGCCATCGAAGACGCCGCGATTTCCCGAGGCCTTGCGTCGGTCCAATGGGCGGGGCGTCTCGAAAAAATGCAGGAGCGGCCCGCCGTGTATCTCGACGGCGCGCACAATCCCGCCGGGGCGCGCGAGCTTGCAGCCTTCTGGCGGGAAAATCTGGAGGGACGCCGCATCCATCTGGTGTACGGAGCATTGCGCGACAAGGCGGTGGATGAAGTCGCGGGAATCCTTTTTCCCCGAGCCACTACCGTGATTCTCACCGAGCCGCCTACAACGCGCGCAATTTCGGCGCAGCTTGTGGCGGAAATGACCGACCATTTGGCGCTGCGTGTGGAAGTGGCCGCCGAGCCCGAAGAGGCGCTGGACCGCGCCCTAGAGTTGGCCTCGCCCCAAGACGCTGTCTTCGTGGCCGGCTCCCTTTATCTGGTCGGCGCGCTGCGGCGTTACTGGTTTATGCGCGCTCACGCCGCCAAGAGTTAGCCGTTGTCTGATTTCACCGGGGCAGGCAAGGCATGCCCCATTTTGAATGAGGGGTGGACGGGATGGCCGATCAGGCAAAGCCAATTGTGGGGATTTTGATGGGCTCGAAGTCCGACTGGGAAACCATGGAGAATGCCTCCAAGACGCTGGACGATCTCGGCGTGCCGCACGAGGTGCGCATCCTCTCGGCGCATCGCACGCCCGACCAGTTGGTGGAGTATGCCGCCACAGCTGAGGAGCGCGGCTTGGAAGTCCTGATCGCCGCCGCAGGAGGCGCCGCGCATCTCGCCGGGGTCACGGCGGCCAAGACGATTCTTCCCGTGTTGGGCGTTCCTATGGAGTCCGCATCCCTGAAGGGGCTTGATTCACTGCTTTCCACCGTGCAGATGCCCGGCGGCATCCCGGTCGGAACGCTGGGGATCGGCAAGCCCGGAGCTGTCAATGCGGCTCTGCTTGCCGCGGCGATTCTCGGCATCAAGCATACCCAATACCGCGATGCCGTCCGGAAGTTCCGTGCCGCCCAGGCCGCGAAGATCCTTGCTGAGCCTAATCCCCGTACGGAATCCAAGCCCGCGTCAAAGAAGCACAAATAGTCTGCGGGCCGCTGCGGTTGCCGCTCCAACACCGCGATGCTAGGATAAAGGGTTCGGCGATGAGCGAGATTCGCAACAAACCGCGCGTGGGCGTGCCCTGGCGCACCGTCCAAGAGGAAAAGCAGGCCCGTTGGGCCAAGCTGAAGAACTATCTGGATGCCGTCAAAGCCGCGGGCGGTGAGCCCGTGGCCGTTTCGCTGGAAATGTCTCCCTCCGAGGTAAGCCGGCTAGCCAAGACGCTCGATGCCATCGTTTTGCCCGGGAGTCCTGCCGACGTCGAACCCTCGCGCTATGGCGCGGTGCGGCATCCCCACTCCGCCGAGGCCGACTCAAGCCGCGAGCGCACCGATTGGGCACTCTTGGACAACGCATTTGCCGAAAAAAAACCGGTCCTGGCCATCTGTTATGGCGTGCAGCTTCTGAACGTCTATCTCGGGGGAACCCTCATTCAGGACATCCACAGCCTGGTAAATACAACCGTCCGGCATCGCAAGAAAGACCCGCCGGAAACCGCGGACGACCCGATTCACCCGGCGCGGCTTGCATCGGGGAGTTGCGTCGAACAGCTCGCCGGAAGCGCCGAAGCTCAGGTGAATAGTTCGCACCATCAGGCCATCGAACGGCCGGGCCGGGGACTGCGCGTGACCGCACTCGCGCCTGACGGAATCATCGAAGCCGTCGAATGGACGGGTGATTCCCACTGGGTGGTTGGCGTCCAATGGCACCCCGAGCGCATGTTCCAGAATTGCGCCGCGCACCAACTCGATGAGTTTTCGATGAAGTTATTCGCCGGTCTGGTTGCCGCCGCGCCCAAGGTACCCGCAGCAGCGCGGTAAAACCGGACGCCGCCGGGCTTTGATTCGGCCGCCAGATTCATGCAGGGTGGGTTTTCGCAGAAGGCAGGACAATCGTTGCTGGACAGCAGTCTGGGGGCCGGATGATTTCACTCGCAGGCAAAGCCGCACTCATCACCGGAGGTTCACGCGGCATCGGCGCCGCGGCCGTGAAACTGTTCGCGCAGGCAGGCGCCGACGTGGTGTTCAATTACCACCGCAGCAAAGACGCCGCAAGGCAGGTCGAGCAGGAAGCGCGCAAACACGGCACGCGCGTGGAAGCTTTCCAGGCCGATCTTCGCCGCATGCCGGACAACAAGAACCTGGTCAAGCATTGCCTTACCCGTTTGGGACGGATGGACATCCTGGTTGCCAATGCCGGCGTGTGGAACGTCGAGGACCTTTCCATTCAGGAGATGAGCGAACACGATTGGGACGAGATGCTGCGAACCAACCTGAAAAGCGTCTATGCCATCACACACTTTGCCTGCGAGCACATGATCACGCAAAAGTCCGGCCGGATCATCGCCATCAGCTCGACGGCGGGCCAGCGGGGAGAGCCGTTTCACACCCACTACGGAGCGAGCAAAGGGGCCATCATCAGCTTCGTCAAGGGCCTGGCGGCGGAATTGGCTCCGCACAACATCCTGGTCAATTGCGTCGCGCCCGGCTGGGTGGCCACCGACATGTCCAACCCGGTTCTGGCCACCAAGGAAGGAAAGAAGATGGTGCACTCCGCAATTCCCTTGCAACGCCCGGGGAGGGCCGAAGAAATCGCCGGGCCAATCCTGTTCCTGGCGTCCGACCTTGCAACCTTTGTGACCGGGGAAGTCGTCAATGTAAACGGAGGAGCGGTCCTGTGCGGATAGCGCGGAAAATAGGAATGGCCATCTTGCTGGCGGGAATTCTCCTCAGCGGGACGGCGCGGCGCGTGGCGGCGCAGAATCCCGATACCCTCATGCCCGACGAAAGCGCCAAGAAGGCGCATCAACTTCTCGACCAGATGATCGAGAAGCTGGGCGGTCCGGCGTATCTCGGCGTCCGCGACAGCGTTTGCGAGGCCCGCCTTTCGCAATTCGCGCACACCGGCGACCTGAGCGGCTACGAAGTGATCACGGACTTCTGGAAGCTGCCGGACAAGAACCGCACCGAATACTTCAAGAAAAAGAACATCATCGAACTGTTCAACGGCAACCAGGGATGGTCCATGGACCGCGGCGGCGTCCAAGACCAGCCGGAATCCGCGGTGCAGGACTTCCGCGAACAGATTATGCAGGACATGGACAATCTGCTGCGCTTCCGGATGAAGGAAGAAGGCATGGTCTTCCGCTTCGGCGGCAGCGACGTCGTGGACTTGCGCCAGGTGGACTGGGTGGAGATTGTGGACCGCGACCGCCGCACGTTTCGAATTGCCATTGACCGCTTGCTGCACCTCCCCATTCAAAGCGTGGTCATCACGCGCAATCCGGTCACGCGCGAGCGCACCCAGGAGGTTACCGAGTACTCGAACTTCCATCCGCAGGATGGCGTGCAAACTCCCTTCCAGCTGGCGCGCGAACGCGACGGCCGCAAGATCTTCCAGGCGTTCTTCTCCGAGTGCAAGTACAACACCGGGCTCACCGACGATATGTTCACGCGCGCGTCTCTGGAGAAGCGCTACTCACAAATCGGCAAGAAAGACAAAAAGAAAAAAGACAAATCGTGATTCGCGCGGTGCGCGCCTCTGCGCCGGGTTCTGCTAAACTCGCGGCCTGCCCATGCAGTTTCCTCGAGTCTGTTATCCAGTTGGCGAACCCAGGACAGCGAAGGAGTTCCCACCGGCGCCCGTGGCGGGTACATTAGAGAAAAGAGACTCCCCAGGCTTGGGGAGACGCCAATGAACGCGCGACTCATCGCCGTGCTGTCCTTTTTGGTTCTTGCAGGCGCCATTGGCGCCTCGGCGCAGGAAACCAGCCCAAATACGTTCATCGTCTGGCTGCCCGGCAAACCCTGGGTCATGGAAATAGACGGCCCCGGCTTCACCACGCGCGTCAACGAAATCCAGAAGGACGGCCGGCGGTACTTTGTGGCGGAAAACCCGGAGACACACGTCGTTCTTTCCGTTTACCTGGAAGATCGGAATGCGCCGGCAACGGTGGAGGAATGCAAGCGCGGATTGCAGGAACGCGCCACCTCGAATTCTCCTTACAAGCCATCGGGCGTCACCTTCCGCGAATCGGGAGCCATGCAAGTGCTCGAATACTCCATTCTGGAGGTGGACGGAGTTCCCCTGAATCAGCGCAACCTGTTTGCCTGCGTGACCAAGGATACCGTCGTTGCGGACCTCCATCTTTCCAAAGCGTCTTTCAAACCGTGGGACCTGCAAATGTTTGAGGGAATTCTTCAATCGGTCCGCTTTCCCGCGCATGAGCCGGTTGCCGAATCGGTCCCCACCGGGAACAGCCTGGAATACTTCAAGCAAGGCAGCCGGTTTTTCATGGCGCGCCAGTATAAGGACGCCATCGGCCCCTACAACAAGGCGCTCGAGATCGAAAAGTTAGCGCCGACGCTGGACAGGAATCTCTGGCGCGTGCTGATTGATAATCTGGGAACGGCCTACGGCATCCTGCTCGACCCCGATCACGCGCAGGAAATCTTCGAATATGGGATCTCCAAGGACCCCACCTACCCGTTGTTTTATTACAATCTCGCTTGCGCCGCGGCCGACAAGGAAGACATAGCGGCCGCCCGGCAGAACCTGAAGCTGGCCTACCAGTATCGCAAGAACTTGATTTCCGGCGAGCAATTTCCGGATGCGCGCATCGATGAATCGTTCCAAATCTTCATGCGCAACGACGAGTTCCGGCAGTTCGTGAATTCGCTTTACGGAACCCGCCAGTAAGTTCCCTCAAGCAAAGGCGCTCCCCAAAATTGCGAGGCATAGCGCCCGAATCCTGCCGTTTCTGCTAGACTCCGCAGCAATCTCTCTTTGGAGGCTGACATGTCGCTTCCTCGCCGTGCTTTCCTGCAACGCGCCGCCGCTGCATCGGTGCTGCTGGGCGTGCCGCTAGCGCGCGCCGAAAAGCTCCTGGCCCAGGACGCCCCGGCGCTTCCGCCGGACGCGCTTTTCGCGGCGGACCCGGAACATTACTGGGCGCTGCTGCGCCGCCAGTGGCTGCTGGCTCCCGACCGCATCAATCTGAACTGCGGGTCGGTGGGGTGCACTCCGCTTCCCGTACTGCGCGCCATGATCGATCACATTTTGTCCGCCGAGGAGTTCCGCGAAATCCCTTTTCCGTGGTTCGGCTATGAAGAAAATACGCGGATTCGAGAGTTGCGCGACGCCCTGGCCGCCTTTCTGCATTGCCAGCGCGACGAGTTGGCCATCGTCCGCAACGCCACCGAGGCCAACAACGTGGTGTGCAACGGCCTGGATTTTCAGGCCGGCGACGAAGTGCTTCTGACCGACCAGGAACATCCCGGCGGGCGCTGCGGGTGGGAGCAGCGCGCCGCGCGGCACGGACTGAAGCTGAATACCGTCACGCTGCCGAAACCTCCCGCTTCGGCCGCGCAGATCGTCGAGTTGTTCGAGCGCGCGCTCACCCCGCGGACGAAAATCATGGTGTTCAGCCACATCACCACGGTGACCGGCGTGATCCTCCCGGCAAAGCAAATCTGCGCGCTGGCCCGCGCCAAGGGAGTTCTTACGCATGTGGACGGCGCTCATGCCATCGGGCAGATTCCGCTCGACCTGCACGATATGGGCTGCGATTTCTACGGCACCAGCCCCCATAAGTGGGTCATGGCGCCGAAGGGCACGGGCACTCTTTACGTCCGCGAGGAGTTGCTCGAACGCCTGTGGGTAAACATCGCCACCACCAATTGGCGGAACTTCGACCTCAAGGCCTATCGCTTCTCAACTTTTGGGACCTCCAATCTGTCGGTCATGGTCGGCCTCAAGGCCGCGCTCGACTTCTTCCAGCAGATTGGCGCGGAACGCATCTATGTCCGGCAGCACCAGTTAGCCACGCTGGTGCGCGACCGCATGGCCCTGCATCCGCAGGTGAAGGTAGTGAACGCCAGCGCGGACCCGAAGAATCACGAATTCTTCGGCGCGCTGGTGAGCTTCGAAGCTGTCCCTCCGGTCCCTCCGAGCGCGACCACCGGCGTGCTCAGAAGGATCAGTGCGGAATGCTCCGCCCGGAACATTCGCATCGGCGACGGGGGCGACCACATTCGCATCGCCGCTAATATTTTCACTCTTCCGGTGGAGCTGAACGCGTTTTTCGATGCCGCCGAGGCGGGGTTGCGGGGTTAGAGAGTGGGAACGCGACGTTGCCTTGGTTTGCAGCGGTGAATCCGGGTGAGAAACAAATTGCCGATCCGGCGCAGACCACCAGAAGGGCGGTGCCGAGCAGTCTCATCGGGTCTCGTTTTTTTAGGCCCAGGTGCCGGCGCCGTAGGCGAAGCCGATATCCTCGCAGTACATCTCCGCCTTGACTCGCCGGATACTCTCGATGCCGGCTTCGACCTTTTCAGGCGCCAATTTGAAAATGCCCAGACCGCGGAAAGTTAGCGTAAAGAGCGACTCCCTGAGGTCAGGCGTGAGGAATTCCAGCGTGCCGCCCCTCTCTTTGTCGCGGCCGTTGTTGCCCTTGATGACGAAATCTTCGTGCCACCGATAAAAGTCGGCGGCGAACGATTCCGCAGTGGTGACCGCGAGATTGGGCACCTCTAGGTGAGCCGGGACGACTTCGTAGGTTCTTAATTCCCCTACGGGATTCGCGACTGAAACAGTTTTCACGGTGATCGCTTCAATCTTGTTCACGCGCGAGCAATCCAGGCCGTCGATCTTCAACCGGAAATTTGCGGACAACCATCTCTTTTGTGCCATCTGGCGTGGCGAACCAATGGGCCCCTGGGTGGCGGCAGCCCTCCGTGTGAACTCAGGGGAAATCTTGACGGTCAACTTGCCGGCATCCTTCGAGGCCGCGTCGCACGCCGGGAAACCCACCTCGCTGATGAGCGCGTTAGACCAGTCCATCCGCGAATTTTGCTTGCCGGCATAGTCAGCGAAAACGACTGCGCCGTTCTTGCGGATAAATTGCTTGTCGAAGCTGGCTTTGATCCAATCATAGAAGCCCCTGGACATCCCGGTTCCACAATTCACGGTGATATCCTCGTACTTCACGCCGGCGAGATGTTTGTGTTGGATGTGGTCGGGACCAAGCTTTTCGATCACCACTGGGGCTGTGGCGTCGCCGCCATCGGCGGACTCGACCCAGCCCCCGAACTGCTTGTCGAGTTCCAATCCATATCTGGCAGCGGCGTAGCCCTGCGCCTTAGCCGGCGCGAGTTGCGGCTCCGCTGCGACAGAGAATGCGGGTTGCAACACGGTCAGGCCTGCGCTCGCCACGACGGCTCCGGGAAGCGCCCTGCCCAGGAATTGGCGCCTTGTGTGTTCGCTCATGGATGCCTCCAAGTGTGCTGGTGCGAGGGGTCAACTTTCCCAACGCGCGGCATGATACACCCACTCGCCTCTTGCGGAACACTCG
>DASQHY010000001.1:0-33962 GCA_035631855.1 Candidatus Acidiferrales bacterium | reverse complement strand
ATTTACGGCCAACCGCCGGCGAAGACCATTTTTGTGCGTTTTCAAGGCGACCGCGTGACCAGCGTAAAGGAATTCCCGCGATAACCGACGCCGCATTTATCTGGTTTGACTTTTTCGGCGTCGCACCCTAGCATCGTCGCTTTCCGTTCTCTTTTCGCTTCTCTGCAAAGGCGCGGCAAAAACCATGGCAACTACCGGAGGACGCATGCCGATTCGAGTGGGCATCAACGGGTTCGGGCGCATCGGGCGCAACATCTTTCGCACGGCCATCGGCGACCCGGGAATCGAAATTGTGGCGGTGAACGACATCACGGACCCGCCCACGCTGGCGCACCTGCTGAAGTACGACTCCATCCTGGGGAATCTGACGCATAAGGTCACGCCTGCCGCCGATTCGATTGCCGTGGACGGAAAAAGCTTCAAAGTGTTCAAAGTGAAAGACCCCGGCGAACTCGATTGGGCGTCGGTGGGCGCCGAGATTGTGGTGGAGTCCACGGGGCTGTTCACCAAAGGCGCCGACGCCAGGCGGCATATTCGCGGAACGGTCAAGAAGGTAATCATCTCAGCGCCGGCCACGGACCCGGACTGCACGCTGGTGCTCGGGGTGAACGACAAGACCTACGACCCGGGGAAGCACCACGTGGTTTCGAATGCCTCGTGCACCACGAATTGCCTGGCGCCGGTGGCGCGCGTCCTGCAAGACTCCTTCGGCATCGTTGCCGGAACGATGACCACGATCCACTCTTATACCAACGACCAGAGGCTGCTCGACCTCCCGCACAAGGACCTGCGGCGCGCCCGGGCGGCGGCGATCAATATGATTCCCAGTTCGACGGGCGCGGCCAAAGCGCTCCATCTGGTGATCCCCGAGCTGAAAGGGAAACTCGACGGCTACGCCATGCGCGTCCCGACGCCCAACGTCAGCGTGGTGGACCTCACGGTGATGACGGAAAAGCCCGCGACGGTCGCGTCGGTTAATGCAGCGTTGCGCAGCGCGGCGCAAGGCCCCATGAAGGGCATCCTCGATTACACCGAAGAGGAGCTGGTCTCCGCCGATTTCAAGGGCAACCCGCACTCTTCCATCGTGGATGCGGGATATACCAAGGTGGTGGGCGACCGCTGCGTCAAGGTGCTGGCCTGGTACGACAACGAATGGGGCTATTCGTGCCGCTGCCGCGATTTGATCAAGTACATGGCGGCGCGGCTGTAGCGGCGCACCTGCTGCTCAAGCGCTCATGAACAAGCTCACCCTGGAAGACCTGAACCTGCGCAACAAGCGCGTGTTCATCCGCGTGGACTACAACGTTCCCATCACCAGCGGAGTGGTGACCGACGATACGCGCATTCGCGAGACGCTGCCCACGCTGCGCCTGGCCATAACCATGGGAGGCCGCCTGGTCCTCGCTTCTCATCTGGGCCGCCCGAAGGGCAAGCCGGATCTGGCCTATTCGCTGCGCCCGGTGGGCAAGCGCCTCGCGGAAATCCTCGGCAAGGCGGTGGGGTTCGCCTCCGACTGCGTGGGCCCCGAGGCCGAAGCGATGAGCAAGGCGCTTCCGGAGGGGGGAGTATTGCTGCTCGAAAACGTGCGCTTCCGTCCCGAGGAATAAAAAAACGACGCCAATTTTTCGAAACAGTTGGCGGCACTTTGCGACGGCATGTTTGTGTGCGACGCCTTTGGTTCCGCGCATCGCGCGCACGCTTCCGTGGTGGGAATCACGCAGTACGTCGCGCAGGCCGCCGCCGGGCGGCTCATGGAAAAGGAGCTGGCCTATCTCGGCCAAGCCATCACGAATCCGGCGCGCCCGTTTGTCGCCATCCTGGGGGGCGCGAAGGTTTCCGACAAGATGGAAGTGGTCGAAAACCTGATGAAGATCGCTGACGCTATGCTCATCGGCGGAGGAATGGCTTACACCTTCCTGAAGGCGCAAAAACTGCCCATCGGAAAGTCGCTGGTCGAAAGCGACAAGGTCGAGCTGGCCTACCGTATTCTCAGCGAAGCCAAGCAGCGCAACTTCCGGCTCGTGTTGCCTTCGGACCACGTCCTGGGGATGGAATTCAAAGCCGAGACGCAAACGCAGATCACTCCCATCGCTTCTACGCCGGCGGAGTGGATGGGGCTGGATATCGGTCCGCAAACCGTGGCTGCGTTTTCGACGGAAATTGCGCGCGCGAAAACGATTGTCTGGAATGGCCCCATGGGCGTTTTCGAAATGCCGGCATTCGCGAAGGGCACGTTGCAAATTGCTCAAGCGGTCGCCTCCGCCACTTCGGGGGGCGCAACCTCCATTGTGGGAGGCGGCGATTCCGTCTCCGCGCTTCATCAGTGCGGCCTCGCCGACAAAATCTCGCACATCTCCACCGGCGGCGGGGCGTCGCTGGAATTCCTGGCCGGACGCCGGCTTCCCGGCGTGGACGCGCTCACCGACAAATAGGGAGAAGATTCGCCATGCGCCGCCGAGTCATCGCCGGAAATTGGAAGATGTACAAGACGCAGGCGGAAGCACACGCGTTTATCTCCGCGCTCGCTCCGCTGGTGGCCTCGGCAAACCATTGCGACATTGTCGTGGCGCCCCCGTTCACGGCGCTGACCGCGGCAGCCGAAGCAGCCCGCGGAACGCGCATTGCCATCTCGGCGCAGGACCTCCACTGGGAAAAAGAAGGCGCGTTTACCGGCGAAGTCTCCGCCGGAATGATCGTCGCCGCCGGGTGCCGCTACGTCATCATCGGCCACTCCGAGCGCCGCCAGTTCTTTGGCGAAACCGACGCTTCGGTGAACAAGAAAATTCAGGCGGCGCTGACCGCGGGGCTGATTCCCATCGTCTGCGTGGGAGAGACGCTCCAGGAGCGGGAATCGGGCGAGATGCAGGGGGTTCTGCGCCGGCAGTTCACCGACGGATTCGCCGCGTTGACCACGGAGCAGTTCTCACGTATTCTGGTAGCGTACGAGCCCGTTTGGGCCATCGGCACGGGCCGCACGGCGACGCCGGAACTGGCCGCCGAGGCGCATCGCCTCCTGCGGGGTCTCGCGGCAGGCGCCTTCTCCTCCGAACTGGCTTCCCGGCTGCGAATTCTTTACGGGGGAAGTGTCAAGCCGGAAAACGTCAAGGGACTGATGGCGCAGGAAGAGATTGACGGCGCGCTGGTGGGCGGGGCCAGCCTGGACGCGAAATCCTTTGCCGCCATCGTGAATTTCTGAGTTGCGGAGTGCGCAATGCCGAGTTGGATGAAATGGCTGATTTCCCTGGTGATTGGATTGGGCATCCTGGCCCTCGGCTGGTTCAGACTGCCCGTGTTGCTGAATGTCTTTTTTGTGCTGCTCTGTTTTGTCCTGATCGTGGTCGTGCTGCTGCAAAGCGGGTCGGCGGCGGACCTTGCCGGCGCCTTCGGCGGGGCGGGCAGCCAGACCGGGTTCAATCCGCGCGGCGCGGCGACTATTCTGTCCAAGGCGACCACGTGGTGCGCCATCATGTTTATGCTGACGGCGATGGCCCTGGTGCTGCGCCAGGATCGCGCCGAGCCGCAGGGTAGTTCGATCCTGCAGAAGTTCTCGAAGCCCGCGCCGAAGACGCCGCCAACTCCCGCACCTGGTGCGCCGGCTCCCGCTCCGGCAACGCAAACTCCGGTACAGCAGTCTCCGGCTTCGCAGCAGCAGCCGGCAGCGCAACAGCCGCCGCAATCGCAGCAACAAACACCGCCTTCATCGCCGGCTCCCGCTTCCAAGCCGGCGCAGACTCCTCCGGCCAAGAAACCCTAGGAGCACAGGCTTCAGCCTGCGAACAGGCACGAATGGCTGTCCTTCGGTAGTGGCCAGTTAGAAATCTTTGCTACTCCCACCGAAATACCTTGGCCGAGAGCGCTGTGCAAACCGCAAACACGACGGCTAGTGCTGCTACGTCGCCCACGTGCGCCGACCACGCGTCGCCCCTCCAGATCCCTTCGAGCAGCGACACCGTATAGGTTAGCGGCACAACTCTTGCGACGGCGTGGAGCGCTGGCGGCAGCGATTCAACGGGCAGGAAAAGTCCCGACACAGCGATCATCGGGTACAGGATGACGGCGCTGATCGGCTGCGCAAAACGCGCGGTAGGAACGATGCTGGCAATGAGAAAGCCGATCGACAGGATGCTCCAAGTGCTGATCAGCAGCGCAATCGTGAACGAGAAAAATGGAACGTGCAAGCCGACGGGGTAGTAGCGCTTGCCCGCCAGCACCATCAAGGCCAGTGTGGCCGCAGTGAGTATCAGCTTGACGATCACGTGGGCGGTGAGGATCGTCTGTGGACGCAGCGGGGTGGCGCGGAGTCGTTTGAGGATGCCCCCCTCGCGGTAGATCGAGATGATCGTGACCAGCGACAGCACAGAACTGATGGCGATCAGGACCGACGCGAGAACTGGCAGGCCCACACGGATAAACCCGGTGGCGGCGAATGAGGACGGCGCGAGTCCGCGGCCAGCTATTCGACCCAATACGAGGAAAACTAGAACAGGGAAACCGATTGTCCCAAACGCGCCAAGCGGCTCGCGCAGGAATATCTTGATTTCCACCCAGGTCAATTTCCAAAGTCCACGCAGCATCATTGTCGAACCTAGTCGCGAATCGAGTGCCCAGTAAGTTTGAGAAAGACGTCCTCAAGGTTGGGTAGAATCGTGCGGAAATCCGTGACGCGGATCCGATTCTCAGACAGACAATCAATCACTTCGGTCACGAGATCGTCGCCCCGACCCTGAATCGTAATCTTCGAGTCGGCGCAGATCACCGCCTCGACTCGCGGGATCGCTCGAAAGTGCTCTACAGCGGTTTGGTCGTCTGTGTCCAGGACGACGGTCCGCTCAGGGCAGTGCCGCCTAACGAGGGTCTCCGGCCGGTCGATGTCGATGATCCGTCCGTGCTCGATGATTGCCACCCGGTCGCACAAGCGTTCGGCCTCCTCCATGAGGTGAGTGGTCAAAAAGACCGTCTTGCCGCGCTCGCGGATGCCTCGCACCAGGTCCCAGATCGCCCGGCGCGACTGCGGGTCAAGCCCCGTGGTCAGCTCGTCGAGAAACACCACTTCCGGATCGTTAATCAGCGCGAGGGCAATGAACAGCCGTTGCTTCTGGCCTCCGGAGAGGTTCATGAACCAAGCGCCCCGCTTGTCGGCGAGGCCGAGTTGTTCGAGCAACCGTTCGCCGTCGATCGCTTTCTTCCGGTAAAGCGAAGCCCAGAGGTCGACCGCTTCCCACACTTTGATTCGCTTCTGCAGCTGCGCCTGCTGGAGCTGAACCCCAATCCGGTCTTGCAGGTTGTACACGTCGTTGAAGGGATCAAGACCCAGCACCGAGATGCCACCTCGGTCCGGTGTGCGCAGACCCTCGATGCACTCCATCGTGGTGGTCTTCCCCGCACCGTTGGGGCCGATTAAACCAAAGATCTCACCGTCGTTTACTTCGAACGACACTTCGTCGACGGCCACCGTTTGGCCGTAGGTCTTGCGGACTTTGGAAACTTGAATGACTGGACGCATGATCGTTTGCAAAATCGCCGATTCACTGAGCCGGGTCGAGAGTTTATATCACGGACTTAGGCTAAGTCCTGATTAGTCCGGGTAATTGGAAGCTACGCCCGGCAGAGGAACCGAAACTTTCCGGCCCGGTAGCTGTTGACAAATCCCTTTGTCACCGCTTCGCCGCACTCTGGCAGGTCGGATTAGTCCAGTGAAGTCGCATTATCGGAAGTGGCCTACCACCTGTCCTGCCGTTCCCTTGCCGGACACCGGTCTCCCGGTTACAATCCAATCTCTCACCTTCCTCGTGCGGAAGTGGCGGAACTGGCAGACGCACCATCTTGAGGGGGTGGCGCCGCAAGGCGTGTGGGTTCGAATCCCACCTTCCGCACCAAGCCTGCTTCAACCAAATATTTTTGTGGATTCTTCCTTGAATTTTGCTTTCGGATGTATATGATGTAGGCCTTCAGGGCGGTTCCTATCACACTTTGATCCGTCGCAGACGATTTACCCGGATCTTGCGCCGGTGGAAGCATGCGGAGCGGAAGCGATGCAAAGAAGAAAAGCCTGTGCAGGTTCGGCCACGACGGCTGGAGCGATGGCGCTCCTGCTGTTCGCTCTGACCTTCGTGACCGTCTATTTGTTTGTGACCAAAACGTGGTGGTTCCCGCGGGCCATCACCGATTTCGGCCATGAAGTGGACGCGCAATTCTTCCGCACGCTGATTATCACCGGCATCGTCTTCGTGCTTTCACAGTTGGCGCTGGCCTACGCGGTGTTCCGCTTCCGCGACCGCGGGCAAAAGGCCAAGTACAATGAGGGCAACCAGACCATGGAAGTGCTCTGGACCGGCGCGACGATTGTTCTGTTCGTCGGCCTGGGCATCATGGCGCGAAGCGCCTGGGCCGAAGTGCACTTCCGCCCTGCGGTCCCCGGCGCGCTGCAGGTCGAAGTCACCGGCCAGCAGTTTGTTTGGAACTTCCGCTATGCGGGGCCCGACGGAAAATTCGGCCGCCTGAAGCCGGAGCTGGTAAACGCCTCCGGCGGGAATCCGCTGGGGCTCGACCCCACGGATCCCGAGGGCAAGGACGACGTCGTAGTGCCGGTCATGGCCGTGCCGGTGAATCGGGAAGTCGAGCTGCTGATCCGTTCGCAGGACGTCACGCACAGCTTTTTTGTCCGCGAACTGCGCCTCAAGCAGGACGCTGTTCCCGGAATGCTGATCCGCGTGCACTTCACCGCCACGGAAACCGGCGTATATGAAATTCCCTGCGCGGAGCTTTGCGGCCTGGGCCACTACCGCATGCACAGCACGTTGACGGTCATGAGCGACGCCGATTTTCAGAAGTGGCTGAAGGAGCAGGCAGCCGCAAACCAGTAGCTGGGATACAACGATCTTGAGGGACGCACACAACAAGTCCGCATCCGACCTTCACCGAATCGAGGAGATGCTCGATGGCGACGCATGAAAGCGCTGCGGTCCATGCCCACCCGGCGCCGACCGGTTTCATCCGGAAATATATCTTCAGTCTGGATCACAAGGTCATCGGCATTCAGTATTGGTGCCTGGCCCTGTTCTCGGTCTTCCTGGGGATGGCGCTTTCGCTGCTCATGCGCATCCACTTGGCCTGGCCGAACCTGAAGATTCCGTTCACCGCGGGCGGCCAAATTTCGCCCGAGCAGTATCTGGCGCTGCTCACCATGCACGGCTCCATCATGGTCTTCATGGTGCTGACCACGGCGCCGCAGTCAGGGTTCGGCAACTTCATTTTGCCCATCCAGATTGGCGCCGCGGACATGGCCTTCCCGGTGCTGAACATGCTGTCGTTCTGGACCACGTTTGTCTCCTTGTGCGTCATGGGCGCCGCGTTTTTCGTTCCCGGCGGCGCGCCGATTTCCGGGTGGACGGGCTATCCGCCGCTCAGCGCCATGGGAGAAATCGCCGGCCCGGGTCAGGGGATGGGGCAAACGCTGTGGGTGATCGGCGTGGCGATTTTCTGCGGCGCGTCGTTGATGGGCGCGCTGAACTTCATCACCACGATCATTGACCTGCGCGCCAAGGGAATGTCGCTGATGCGCCTCCCGCTCACCAGCTGGGCCTGGTTCGTCACCGCGATTCTCGGCCTGCTAGCCTTCGGCGTTCTGCTGGCCGCCTGCATTCTTCTGCTTCTCGACCGCACCGCGGGAACCAGCTTCTTCATCCCGGGCGGCCTCGTGGTCACCGACAAACTGATCAACCACAAAGGAGGCTCGCCGCTGCTCTGGCAGCATTTGTTCTGGTTCTTTGGCCACCCGGAGGTGTACATCGCCATTTTGCCCGGCATGGGCGTCGCCTCCCACGTGCTCTCGACTTTTTCACGCAAGCCGGTGTTCGGCTATCGCGCCATGGTTTACGCCCTGTGCGGAATCGGCTTCCTGGGCTTCTGCGTGTGGGGTCACCACATGTTTGTGAGCGGGATGAGCCCCTACTCCGCATTCGCGTTTTCGCTGCTGACCATGTCCATCGGCGTGCCCTCCGCCATCAAGACCTTCAACTGGCTGGGCACGTTATGGGGCGGGAGGATCCAGTTCACCTGCGCGATGCTCTTCGCGATCGGCTTCGTCTCCCTGTTCGTTTCCGGCGGAGTTTCGGGATTGTTCCTGGCGCAGCCTTCGATTGACCTGTTCTTCCACGACACCTATTTCGTCGTCGCGCACTTCCACCTGATCATGGGCGTCGCGGCCATCTTTGGCATCTTCGCAGCCACTTATTTCTGGGCGCCGAAAATGTTTGGCCGCCACCTGCACGAGGGCCTCGGGAAAATCCATTTCTGGTTCACCTTCATCGGCGTGTACGCCATCTTCATGCCCATGCACTGGCTGGGGATGCTGGGGCACCCCAGGCGCTATTCGAGCATCGAAGTCCTGACGCAATCGAACGCGCAGTACGCCTCGATCCACACGTTCATAACCATCGCCGCGGTCATCACCATCACGGCGCAACTTCTCTTCCTGTTCAATTTCTTCTGGAGCCTGAAGAAGGGCAAGAAAGCCGAAGTCAATCCGTGGAACGCCACCACCCTGGAATGGACCGTCCCTTCGCCGCCGCCGCACGACAATTTTGCGGGTCATCTCCCCACCGTACATCATGGGCCGTACGAGTTCAGCGTCCCCGGCGCGCCAAAGGATTTCATCGTCCAGTCGGAGGCTCCTGCCATGAAGCGGGGATGATCCATGCCAGCCGCCCCCACTGTCATTGATGACGTGTTTGCGCTCGACGCCGGACGCGGCCGCGGCACAGGCGCGCCTGCCGGTGGAGGCGACGACGGTCCGCGCGGATCGGGCTCTGCGGGTTCCGCGCGCCGCTATTTCACGGGAATTTCTCTCGGCCTCGCCGGCATCCTGATGTTTTTTATGGCGCTGACCAGCGCCTACATTGTCCGCAAAGGCTTTGGCGGAGACTGGCAGGCCTTGCGGCTGCCTCCGATTCTTTTCCTGAACACCGTGGTGCTCCTCGCCAGCAGCCTGACCATGGAAATCGCGCGGCGCCATGCCGGTGGCGCGCAACTCGATTCTTTCCGCCGCTGGTGGTGGGTCACGACCATTCTCGGCGTGGCGTTTCTCGCCGGTCAGGTGATCGCCTGGCGGCAACTCGCCGCGGCCGGAATTTATCTACCGACCAATCCCGCCAGCAGCTTTTTCTACACGCTGACGGCGGCGCACGGAGCGCATTTGGCGGGAGGAATCCTCGCGCTGTTCTACGTGGCGTTCCGCGCCTGGGAGCGCGCCAAGATTACTCGCGCGGCCGCGGCGGAAATCGCTTCGATTTACTGGCACTTCATGGACGGGCTGTGGATTTTCCTGCTCTTACTTTTGTACTTGGGACGGTGAACCGTGCACGACTCGAAGCATGATGCCTCGGCAGCTTCCGCATGGGGCGGAGGGGTTGCCCCCTTTGCCATGGGCTCGAAAAAGCTCGGCATGTGGCTGTTCATCATTTCCGACTCGCTGACCTTCTCCGCGCTCCTGTTCACCTACAGCTATTTGCGCCTGGCCAATGCCGATTGGCCCCGGCCGTTTCCTTTCAGCCCGTCCATCATTTTTTCGACGGTCATGACCATCGTGCTGCTCGCCAGCAGTCTCACCATGGTGATGGGTGTGGCCGCAGCGGCGCGCGGCGACCGCGGCACTACCGTGAAGTGGATTCTGGCCACCATGGCCGGCGGCGCCGCGTTCATCGGCCTCCACCTTAAGGAGTGGCTTCACCTGATTGGCGAAGGGCTGCGTCCCTGGGGCAACGAGTGGCACGGCTCGCCGCTGTTCGGCGCGGTCTTCTTTGGCGTCACCGGCCTGCACATGACCCACGTGGCCATCGGCGTCATCTATCTCGGCGTCATTTCGTTTGGCTTCGGCCGCGGCAAATGGTCCGCCGAAGACGTTGAGGTCAGCGGCCTATACTGGCACTTCGTGGACTTGGTTTGGATGTTCGTCTTCCCGCTGGTGTACCTGATGTCGGTGAAGTATTGAGGAAAAGGAGCGCAGCATGTCTGCCACGACGCAAGCTGCCAACATGGCGACTCCGCCCAAGCGCTGGATGATCTGGACCGGGCGCGTGCTCAGCGCCATCCCCGTCCTGGTGCTTGTAATGAGTGGAGCCTTCGCGTTCGCCAGCAAGCAGCAAGTCGCCGAGGGAATGAGCAAGTTCGGTTATCCGGAGAGCAAGGTGTTTCTCATTGGCGTGCTCGAGATCGGCTGCGCGCTGATCTACGCTATCCCGCGAACCGCGGTCCTCGGCGCCATTCTGATGACCGGTTACCTCGGCGGTGCGGTCGCCACGCACGTGCGCATCGGCGACCCTGGATATCCCACCGCCATCGTTGCGGGAATCTTTGTTTGGGCGGGGCTGTACCTGCGGGACGCCCGGCTGCGCGCGCTGCTGCCGTTGCGGCGCCCGCAATCCACGGAATGAAAAGCGAGAACACTTTGGGAGCAAACCTGAGATGAGCTCACACGCAGAAGCAGTGGAATCGCACGTCCCGGCCACAGCAAGACTTTTTGTGATGGTGTGGATCGGCTTGGTGGCCATCACCGGCATCGAAGTCCTGCTGGCCTACAACCGGGTCCCGCCGGGCATCATGCTCACGGTGCTGGTGGGCCTCTCTATCATCAAGGCCGGCATGATTATGTCGTGGTTCATGCACCTCAAGTACGAAAAATTCGGCTTGGTGCTCCTGCTGGTGCCAGCGTTCATGTTCTGCGTGATGATGATTTGCATCTTCTTCTTCCCGGACAGCCTGCGCCTCGGCAACCCCGCCATGCATTAGCCAGATGCCAGTTGCCGAAGGGAGGTGGCCACGTGCTCAAGCTCGCGATCCCTCTCCTTCATGTGTCGAACTCGACTGCGGCGGAGGACTTTTTTTGCAACCGGCTCGGCTTCCGTCGGGAATTTGCACACCGCTTCGATAACGCGAAACCCGATCCATGCTACATGGGCTTGACGCGCGACGGTGTCTGGCTGCACGTCTCCTCCTTTTCCGGTGACGGGATTTCGGGTGGCGTAGCCAACCTGATCGTTGACGACGTGGATGCTCTCCACGCAGAGCTCGTTGCGAAGGGCGTTCGAATTGACACGGGACCGGTTGACCAGACCTGGGGCACCAGAGAAATGTATGTAAAGGACGCCGATGGCAACTGTATCCGTTTCATTGAATGATGAGTACTCCGCTCCATGCGCTGCGAAGGGACGCCTGCGGGGGAGGAGAGGATGGGGTTGCTTAAGCCGGGATTTTTTGAGATAAGTAGACCGATGATTCGCCGCTTCGCCGTGTTTGTTGTTTGCTTATTCGCAGGGGCCGCCGCCGCTCCTTCCGCCTCCGCCCAGGGCTGCCCCATGTGCTATCGCGCCGCCTCGCAGGCCGGCAAGCTGGCCATTCAGGCCCTCAATCATGGCATCCTCGTTCTCTTGATTCCCACTCTTTTGATGTTCGTCGGCGTCCTCGTCTTTGCCTTCCGCCGCGCCGCCGCGGAGTAACTCTCCATACTTCATCCATGCCTGAGCGTTACCGCGGGATCCAGATTGGCCGCGCGCCTCGCCGGAAGGTATGTGGATAGAATCGCCGCCGTCCCGATCAGTACGGAGGCTCCCCCAAAGGCAACCGGATCGAACGGATTCAATCCGAAAAGCAGCGACGCCGCGGAAAGCAGGAATGCACCTCCAATTGCCATCGCCAACCCAATCGCCAGTCCAATTCCCACGGTCTTGGCCCCTTGCCCGGCCAGCAGAGCCAGTATGTCACTTTGCCGCGCTCCCAGGCAATCCGAACGCCGATCTCGCGCAGTCGCTGGTTTGCGGCATAGGCAACCACGCCCGACACTCCCACCACGGCCAGTGCCATCGCCAGCCCTCCGAGGACACCAACCAGCGTGGCCATAATCCGTGACGGCCCCAGTCCACGTGTCAAAACCTGCTCGAACGTGTCCGTGGAGACCATTACATTCGAGTCTATTTGGTGCACCACCTGTGGAATCAAACCGAGCACGATTCCGGGGCTCCTAGCCGTGCGCACGAAGATCTTCGTGTCCATGGTCATCTGAGGATCGTGAGCTGCATAAAAGAACGCGCCGTCCACTTCACCCAGATGGAGGTTCTGCGCGTCCGGAACAATTCCCACAACCCGGTACTGGGTATCCCGAACCGCGAACCGCTTGTCCAACCTATCTCCCTCGGGCCAATACTTCCGTGCCATCGCCGTGCTGATTACTGCCGGCGCTGGCTGAGCGCCCTTCGCTTCTTGCTCCGTAAAAGTCCGCCCGCGCAGCAACGGAATCCCCATGGTTTGGAAATAGTCCCCCGAGACGACATTGCACAGAACCAGGCTGTCGCCTTCTATTTTTCGTCCCGGAATCGTGACGCCCGAAAGGCAGCCCGTCACGGTCGGCAACACGCCTGACAGAGCGACGCCCTGCACGCCCGGCAGCGTTGCCAGCCGGTCGTGCGCCTCGCGCAGAAACGCCGCCGCGCGCGGCTCGTCGTACCCCTTTTGCTCGAGGTCGAACGAAACAATCACCACATTTTTCGTTGCGAATCCCGGGTCGAGTTTTTCCGCCCGCTGCAGCCCCCTTACTAGCAGGCCCGCCCCGACTAGCAGCACCACGCACCCAGCCACCTGTGCGGCTACTAGCGCGTTCCGCAGTCGCGAACGGCTGAGCCGCCGCAGCATCGGCGCCCCTTCATCCTTCAGCGCCGCCTGGACGTCCAGCCTCGTCGCCTGCAGCGCCGGCGCCAGCCCCGCAACCCCCGCGGCCATCAGCGAAGCCAGGAAGGTGTACGCGACAATCGTGAAATCCGGGGTGAGATTCAACTGCGGTGCCGCAGGCATTTCGGGAATGGTATGCACCAGCAGCGGGGGAAGCCAACTTGCCACCATCAGTCCGGCAGCCCCACCCGGAAGCGCCAGCAAAACCGTTTCTGTGAGGAACTGCCTTACCAGTCTGTTCCGGCTCGCTCCCAGCGCCAGCCGGACTCCCACCTCTTGTTGCCGCGCGGCTCCCCGCGCCAGCAGGAGATTCATCACGTTCGTGCACGCCAGCAGCAGGATAAATCCGGCAATCCCCAAAACCGCGGCCGCCACCAGCGCGCCGACCGACCTCCATTCCGGATTGTTCAAGTACGCGCCCGCATTCACGCTGACGGTAGTCCGCCGCCCCGGATACTCCAGGTCTGCTTGCTGCGCGATCACCGTTAGGTCCGCCTCTGCCTGCTTGTGCGAAACGCCCGGCTTCAGCCGTCCAACCGTGTTGAGCCAGCCGACATTTTTCAACCCCAGCCAGTCGCGCGTCCCCCATTCGCTGCTGTCCGCAAGCAGTTGCGGCTGCAACGTGATGGGAATCCAGACGTCCGGCGGCTGAAGTTCCGTTCCTACAAAATCGCGCCCTGCTACCCCGATGATCGTCACCACCTGGCGGTTGATGATAAGTGCCTTTCCAATTGCAGAGGGATCGCCGCCGTAGCGCCGCAGCCACAATCCATAATTCAGCACCGCAACCGCATTGCTTCCCGCCGCGCGACAGTCATCCTTTGCAAACCCTCTCCCCAGCGCCCAGTCTGCTTCGAGCACTTCAAAGTAGGTGCACGTCACCAAGAGCCCAGGAGTCGGTCCGTCCACGCCGCTCATGGATAGAGCAATTGGCGCGTAGGCGGCAAGATCCCTGAAAACGTGATTTTGTTCACGGTAGTTGGCGAATTCCGGGAAGGACACCATGTACGGCGTTCCGTGGACTCCCCGCGAATGTTTCCCGCCGATTTCCTGATACATATTGACGACGTTGCCCGGGTTCTTCACCGGCAGAGGGCGCAAGGCGAGCGAATACAGCAATGAAAAGACCGACGCGTTCAGTCCTATCCCCAGCGCCAAGGTGAGAACCACCGCCGCCACAAGCCCCGGACTCCGCCGCAGCATTCGTGCCCCAAACTGCAGGTCCTGCCAGAGGATCTCCATTTCCCCTCCAGGCCACAACCCTGTTAACGTTACTTCGCAAGGTCATGACCATAGCAAAGTCCACCAAAACTCACATTCTGAACCTCTTAGCTCAACTGTTGTCTTAGGAACGTGCTCCCGTTGTCTATTCTGGGGAATCCCTGTCGCAGAAACGGACACACAACGGGACAATCGAGGTCAGCGCTCAACCGCTTCGGCAAGCGCCTTCGCAACGCGCTCAATCTGATCGGGACGCAGGTCCGGGTACATCGGCAGGGAAAGCACTTCGTCGGCCGCGCGCTCGGCAACAGGAAAATCGCCGCGCTGGTATCCCAGCGAGGCATAGACCGGCTGAAGGTGAAGCGGCACGGGGTAGTAAACCGTGCTGCCAATCTGGCGTGCCGCAAGGAATTTCTGGACATGGTCGCGCCGCGGCACGCGAATCGTGTACTGGTGATAGACATGCGCAAGTCCCGCCGGCACGGAAGGAGTTACAACGCCGGGAATCGCCCCCAGCAGCCGCGTGTACGCTTCGGCGTGGCGCTGGCGCGCCAGTTGCCATTCCGCCAGGTGACGCAGCTTTACGCGCAGCACCGCTGCCTGAATCTCATCCAGCCGGCTGTTCCAGCCCTGCTCCGTGCTCACATATTTCCCCGTCTGCCCGTGATGCCTCAGGATGCGCAAGCGCGCCGCCAGCTCTTCCGAACGGGTCACGATCATTCCTGCGTCGCCGTACGCCCCCAGATTTTTTGTTGGGTAAAAACTGATGCAGCCCAGGTCGCCCATCGAGCCCGCCGGACGGCCCTTGTAGCTAGCGCCGATGGCCTGCGCGCTGTCTTCGATGACGCGAATATTTCTTCGCCGCGCGATTTCCAGGATGGCATCCATCTCCGTCGGAAGCCCGTAGAGGTGCACGACGATGATGGCCTTCGTCTTCGCGGAGATTCTTGCTTCCAGTTGCCCGCGGTCGAGGTTGTAGGTGGCCGCCTCGATATCCGCGAACACCGGATGCGCGCCCAATGCGGTAACGGCGCTGGTGGTCGCGATGAAGGTAAAAGCGGGCGCGATGACCTCATCGCCGGGTCCTACTCCGCAGACCCGCAGCGAAAGCACCAGCGCATCGGTTCCCGAGGCTACGCCGATTCCAAATGGTGTTCCGCAGATTCGCGCGACCTCCTGCTCGAGCGCGGCGCCTTGCGGCCCCAGGATAAACTGCTGCGAGGCGAGCACTTCCTCAATCGCCGCGCCGATCTCTGCGCGGATCGCGGCAAACTGCGCTTTCAGATCGAGCTGGGGTATCGGCTCGAATTCCCTGCCGGTCATCGGTGTGCCGCTCATCAGCGTCCAAATAGACCTTCGCCCGGCGCAGCCCATTCCTGCCGCAGCCGGGCGAAAAAAGATTGCGGGAATCTACTTCTTTGGCTCAGCGCCCGGTTCGGCCTTCTTGTGCAGACCGGTGCACACGCTGATCGCCGATGTGGGATCCACGGCGCTGTTGTCGAATTCCACGTGCTGGATGATCCCTTGTTTGTCCACCACGATGGTGGTGCGGCGCGCAAATTCGTATTTGTCCGGCCCATACGCTTTCAGAATGCCGTATGCCGTCAGCACTTTGCGATTCATATCGCTCAGCAGCGGGAAGGTCACTCCGATCTGCTTGGCAAATGCGCCGTTGGCCGCCGGGCTGTCAATGCTGATGCCGAGAACTTCCGTATCCGAGGTGTCGATCTTTCCTTTGGCGATACCATCCTGGTACGCCTGAAGTTCCTTCGTTCAACCTCCGGTGAAGGCTAGGACGTAGAACGCCAGGACTACATTTTTCTTTCCGCGGTAGTCGCTCAGCTTCACGGTAGTGTTCTGATCGCTCGGAAGGGTGAAGTCCGGAGCGGTATCGCCCACTTTCAGAGTTGTCTCCGCGATTTTGTCTTGCGCGGGAGCCTGTGAAACGGCAGCCAGCGCGAAAACCGCGAGGACCACAGCCCCCAAAATTGCCCGTTTCATGATTCCTCCCATCAAAAGTTTCAAGGGATCCGAAGATTCCCCGGCACATGCCGGAAGGCATTATACGCCCTTCCGATTCAACGACACTTCAAAAAAGTATCCCGGCTCACTGGCCTATCCTGCATGCGGAAGCCGATGATCGCGATTCGTGCTTCACGCCTCTTGGAAAGGCTCTCATCGGAGCCTTCCGGGGGGATCCGCAGGCTCCGGAACATGCGGGGTCAAGCCCTGCCCGGAAGTATTCGCCGCCAGCTTCGAGGGCGCAGGTTGCGGAATGCCCACGCCCCGGTTCAAATCGTAATGCTCCTTCCCGCACCGGGGGCAGAATCCCTTTCCGGTGTCTTCATCGCGCAGACTTGCGAGTTCGTAACATCCGCAAACGCAGTCGCAATACCCCGTTTCAGAAGCCGTCTTGATGGGCACCAAAGCCATTCGCAGAACCCCCGGCTGAAATACTACGCAAGCTCGAATCTTCTAGCAAGCCTGATCCCGCATCTGACGTTCAGTTTCTTGCAGGGGAATTTACGGTGAAGAGATATCGCCGCTCGACTCCGGTCCATTTTGTCCGGTCGAGCATACGGCATCTTGTATTCGCGGAGGGCAATTCTATGACATCTTGCAGGTTTAGTTCTGGCCGGCCTCTCGAAGAACGAAATCGAATGACAGCAAGTCATTTGAAATTCAATCGGATAGGAGAGAGGCCCCCCGCTTCACAGGCAGTGGCATTCCGATTGCTCTCCTCTTCGTCGGCGTTGCGAGGGGACGAATTCGAGTGATTCGTCTGGCTTGCAGGTGTGGTGGAACACGGGCTCTCTTCGGTCTTAGACCCGCGGCGACGGTGATCCTGCAAAACTGAAGTTTGTTTTCCCAATTGTGTGCTGGCCTGTCTGAATGGCGGGCCGCGACGACGGTGAGGTGTGTCCGCCGCAAGCCTGTTTTTCCTGCGGCTTGGCGAGGAAACCGAACGGTACGTTTTGCAGGCGCGCGACCACAACCCGAAAGGATGAAAGGACCCAAAATGGAAAGAATGCTTCCGAGACTTAGAACGTCAGGCGTAATCGTTGTTGCTTTATTGCTGTTTGCGACCGCGAGCTTTGCCCAGACCAGTAACGGCACGGTCGCCGGCACAATCACTGACAGAAGCGGCGGAGTCGTCGTAGGAGCGAACGTAACAATCTCCAGCGCAGATCTCGGTGTCAAGAGAAGTGTGTCCACCGATTCCGCCGGAACCTATCGCGTCGAGGCACTGGTTCCTGGGATCTACGTCCTGACGGCCAACGCGTCAGGGTTCGCAGAACTCAAGATCTCCAACATCGATGTTCGCGGCTCCGTGGTCACCACCGTCAATGCGACCCTCGAAGTAAGCGGCACCAGCGCGACGGTCACCGTCGAAGCCTCCGCCGGGCAGGAACTGCAGACCCAGTCGGGCGAGATCAGCGCGACCATCGGCACAAAGGAAGTGGAGAACCTCCCCACGAATTCCCTGAACCCGGTCGAACTGGCTCTTACTCTGCCGGGGGTTCAGTCCGTGGCGCCGCGGGACTCCCTCACGAATGGTGTGGGCTTCTCCGTCAACGGAACCCGCCCGCGCGCCAACAACTTCCTTCTGGACGGGCAAGATAACAACGACAACGCCATCAATGGACAGGCGTTCCAGACGATTAACCACGAAGCGATTGGAGAGGTCACCGTTCTCACCAACGCCTATAGTGCCGAGTTTGGGCGGGGCGGCGGATCGGTCACCAATGAAATCTTCAAAGGTGGCTCGAACACCTGGCACGGATCAGCCTGGGACATCATCAACAATTCCGGACTGGATGCTATCCCCGCGGAACTCGGACGCACGGTCAAGAAGAATCCGACGAGCGTGGAAAATACCTTCGGCTTCTCCGTCGGCGGGCCAATCAAGAGAGACAAACTATTCTTCTTCGGGACTTCTCAATGGGATCGCACACGGCAGAGTCCCGCCAATCTGGCGGGCAAGCTGCAGTTGCCCACGGCCAACGGAGTTGCCACACTGCAGTCTCTCCCAGCGAATCCTCGAATTACCTTTTTGCTCGCGAGCCTCGGCAGTCTTCGCGGTATCTCGAACACTCAAATGATTGCCCTCGGCGCCGGGCGACCGGCCGTGGAAGTTGGCGACGTCATTCGTACCACCACTGCTGTGGCCGGAAACGATCGTCAGTGGAACTTCCGAGTGGATTATCTTCCCACGTCCCAGGACACCCTGACGGTGCGTTATTTGCGCGACGACACTTCTCTATTTCCGGATTTCTTCGCCAATCCCGACAGCCTTTCTCCGTTCGACACGCAACAAGGAGGACCGTCACAAAACTTTGGATTCACGTGGATTCGCAGCTTTGCGGCGAACAAAGTGAATGAACTTCGCTTTTCCTACGGCGAGATCGGATTTAAGTTCGATGGCACGCTGGCGACGCTGGCGAACCCTCTCAGCCAAATGCCCTCGATCGTGATCAGCAGTTTGGTCAACGGCGATGGGACGAATCCGAATTTCGGATTCCCCGCAGGTTTCCCGCAGTTCCGGAACCATCGCACGTATCAATTCCAGGACGCGTATAGCTGGACGCTCAGCCGGCATACGTTGAAATTCGGAGCCGATGTATCCCTGCTGTTCGTTTCGGACGGAATTCCCGTGGACAACCGGGGAACGCTGACCTTCAACTCCGGCGGCGGTTTTACCGGGCTGGCAAATTACATTGACAATTTTGCCGGCAACGGGGGCTCTATCGATACCTTTTCCGGCAACGTGGTGACCCACCCGTTTGCCCCAAACTATGCTCCGTACGTCCAAGACACCTGGCGCATCCGATCCAACCTGAGCCTGGACCTGGGTTTGCGGTACGAGTACTGGGGCACACCGGAAAACGTTCTGCAGTTCCCCGCGCTCAATACAAGGGCCGCGGGCGTGGGGCTGCTTAATTCGATCTTCCCCGGCGCATTTGCCGCACCGCAGCAGGGCGATAAGAACAACTTCGCACCGCGCGTCGGGTTGGCGTATACGCCGAGGTTCTGGTCAAGAATCTTCGGCCAGGAAAAGACCGTCTTCCGCGCAGGGTACGGAATCTTTTACGACGGTCTCTTTACCAACATCCTTGACAATACGGCCGGCGGGTCGCCGAACGGCATTCAAGTGCACCTCGCCAGCTCAACCAGTGCGTCAGCTCCGCGCGGTCTGGCAAACGTTACAAATTCCTTCGCGGCCCTGCAGCCCGCGCAGAGTCCTCTCAACGCGGTCAGCACAATCGACAGCAATTTGCGAAACCCCATCACCCATCAATGGAACTTCGACATGGAAAGGGCGATTCCCGGGAATTTCGTGATCACCACGGCCTATGTGGGGACTCGAGGCATCCGCCTGTTCGCGAATGACGACTTCAATCCTGGAGTGGGGGTGGATGCCCTCGGCAACCTTGTCCGGCTGAACCCGAACTTGGGGGCCATTACGGTTCGCACCAATGGCGGGGATTCCATCTACCACGCAGCTCAGTTGAACGTTGACCGCAAGTTCGCTCACGGTCTGCTGTTGCGCGGAGCCTACACGTTCTCGAAGTTCATTGATGACACGGGCGAGGTATTCATCACCAGCGGAGGGAGCTCCTTCCCGCAAAACCTCGCAAATCGGGGCGGCGACCGCGGGCTTTCGCCGTTTGACCGCAGGCACCGCTTCTCCCTGGCTTATGTGTATGACCTCCCCTACGTTCACAATGCAAGCAATCTCGCGTTGAAGGCGGTCAACGCCATCACGCGCGATTGGCAGACGTCGGGGATCCTTTCATTTCAGAGCGGTGCTCCGGAAACCGTGTTCGACGGGTTTGACGTCAACAACGACGGCCATGGCGGCAACGATCGCCCCAATCTCGGCAACCCCAGCGCGCCCTTCACATCGCTCGGGATCGATGGGACGCAATTTGGCTTTACTGCAACGCCGGGGACGTTCTTCCCGTTGCAGGCGTGTTTGAATGGAACTCCCGCTTGCGTCCCGACGCCGGCAAGTCAATTCCATTTTCTGATTCCGGACAGTGGGATCGGCAATCTGGGGCGTAACACGTTCGTTTCTCCCGGACGTCAGGACTGGAACCTCTCGGTGCAGCGCACGTTCAAACTGCACGAGCGTCATTCCTTCCTGGTTCGCGGGGAGTTCTACAACGCTTTCAACCACCCGAATACCGGGATCCCGACGCTCAACATGTTGAGCCCCAACTTTGACGATGTCGCCCGGACGATCAACGGTGGGCGTCTTATCAAAGGTTGGCTGAAGTACTCCTTCTAAGACCAAAAGAAAGCAGTTGAGCTTTGGCGGCCGCCCCGGTAAACCGGGGCGGCACTTTTCTTTGAGGAAGCCAAACGAGAGAGGCGGGGAATCGTCGCGAATCTGGGATCGCCTCCTAGACAACTTTGAGCTGTGAGAGACGGAACGGAGCGCCGAGGTTCTCGCGCAACTCGAGCCAAAGCGACTCCGGCAAGGAGAGGAACACCTCGACAACCTTGGGGTCGAACTGCGAACCGCTACATCGTTGGATTTCCTCGCGGGCGTGGGAAAGCGAAAGGGCTCGGCGATAGGGGCGGTCGGAAATCATCGCATCGACCGCGTCCGCTACCGCGAAAATCCGCGCCCCAAGAGGAATCTCTTCGCCCCTCAATCCGCGCGGATAGCCGGTGCCATCGAAAAACTCCTGGTGCGAGAGAACGATTTCCGCGGCGTCCTGCAAGAAGGGAATTCGCGTGACCATGTTGTATCCGATTTCGCAATGCCGCCGCATGACGTGCTTCTCATCATCGGTGAGTGGGCCGGGCTTGCGCAGGATGCTGTCGGGTATCGCCATTTTGCCGATGTCGTGAAGAAACGCAGCCCGCGCGATGGAGGGCATAATGTTCTGAGGCACGCCCATGGCGCGGGCGATGGAGATGGTGAAGGCGGTAACCCGCTGACAGTGGCCTTCCGTCTCAGCGTCTTTCAAGTCGAGCGCGCCGCCCAGGGCTTCCAAGGTGTCGTCATAAGACTGTTCGAGCTGCTCCAATGCCTCTTCGAGCTTCGCGGTCCGTTCTTCGACGATCTGCTCCAGGTTGCGCTGGTAATTGCGGTTCTCCATAACGAGCTGGCGGTGCTGGAGCGCCCGGCGCACGCCCAAAAAGAGCTGGTCCTTTTCGAAGGGTTTCAGAATGTAATCGTAAGCCCCGCGGCGTATGGCCTCCAGGGCCGTGGAAAGGTCATGCATGGCCGTAACCATGATTACCGGGACGTCCGGGTCATGCGTCCGCAGCCATTCCAGCAATTTCAGGCCGTCCATTTCCGGCATGACCATGTCGCTCAGGACCAGGTCAATGGAATTCTTCTGCAGACGATCGAGGGCCACGCGCCCGTTTCCCACTGCGGTGCACTCGTATCCTTGCGCTTGCAGCATGGTGGAGACGACTTCGCGGATCGCTTCTTCATCGTCCACAATCAAGATTTTCTCAGGAGACACTGGCCACCCCGGACTCTCCCATTATATGCCAGGACACAACACCCTCATGCCCTCGTTGCCCAGTTAGAAACGGCCATGCTAGCTTGAAATCGGACTTCCTTCTTTTGAAACGGTGGTACCTCCCGGGCGGTACACCGCGTCCGCTCAAACTCGTTTTGGAGGCTCATGGAAAGTCTTGCGAATCAGGGCCTGCTCGGGATCGCGTTTTTCGAAGCAACCGCGTTCTTCATACTGCTTGTTCTCTTCTTCCTCCTCAATCGGGACCTTCCCGCACGCTTCTTCCGATTCTGGCTTGCCGGTTGGGCTGCCTTTAGCCTTGCAGGCGGTCTGGAAGTTCTCACCCTGCTTCCTCATGGTCCCAACCTTCGATTGTTGTTGCTCGGGAGCCATATGGCTGGCCTCCTGCTGTTCCTGGCAGCCGTCATCGAATACAGCGCAGGGAGAGTTTGGCGCGTCGCACAAATGGGCCCCCTGGCTGCTCTCTGCCTTCTGATAACAGTCTATGCAGAGCGCAGTGGAGCTGCCAGGTACGGCACCATCGGTTGGCAAACATCGATTCTGGGGAGCGCCATCCAGATCTTCGCCGGCTGGATCCTGTGGCGCGACGCGCGCACCCGACGCGGGCTCGGCGCACGGCTGCTGGCCGGTGCTTTCTGGGTGAGCGGGCTGCATGCCATTGACGGCCCGCATTGGCCCGAGCATCCTCTGTTCCTGCTGCGCGTGGCGTTTGATCATCTGATGGGAGTCGTCATCGGCATGGCCATGGCGGTGATGGTGCTGGAAGCGGCGCGAACCAGAACCGAAGACCTCAACGAAAAGCTGCGCCGCCTGACACTGATCACCACAGCCAGCGCGCAGACACTTAGGGTGAACGATGTTTTGGAGCCCGTCCTTGCCCATCTCGTCCAAAGCTTGAATGCGAGTCATGGTCTGATTCGACTGACCGAAGGTGCAGGAGAGTCGGCGGCGTTGGTGCTGCGGGCGTCGGTGGGCTTCTCGGATTCGTTTAAGAAAAAATTCGGAACCGTTTCGGTGCAGGAGAATTGGGTTCGCAGGGTCCTGAGCCAAGGTTGTTCCTTCCATACATTGGAGGCCGAGCAGGATCCCAAGGTTCGTCAAAAAATGGCACAGGATGGAATCGCGGCCATGGTTCTGACGCCTTTGCCCGGAAAGGAAGGTCCACTCGGTGCGCTGGGCATCGGACTTTCCAAACGCACGCATTTCGAACAAGACGAAGTGAACTTCATCATGAATGTCGGCAACCTGCTGGGATTAACGATACAAAACGTCACCTTGTTCGAGCGGGCCGCCACAGTTCAGAAGCAGTGGGCCTATACGTTCGATTCCATTCAGGATCCGATTCTGGTTCACGACGTCGCAGGGAATATCCTGCGGGTCAATCAGCGACTGGCAAGGTCCTTGGACCGTGAGGTGCGGTCTCTGGTGGGGCGGCCGGTCGCCGATATCTTGGATCGCAAAGGACTTTCTTGGCGCACCTGCCCCTACTGCGAGGGGATCGCCGGACAAGGAGATGATCCCGATCCCTGGCTCAAGGGTTTCTTCTTGGCCTCGAATTCCGATTTTAGCGACCCTTCGGGCCATCGCCTGGGGACGGTGCACGCGTTAAAGGACATGACCGACCGAAAGCGCGCCGAAGAAAAATACCGGAAGCTGGTCGAAAACCTGCAAGAGGGTGTTTTTGTCTCAACCCCCAACGGGCGGCTGTTGGATTTTAATGATGCGTTCGTGAAGATGTTCGGCTACGAAAGCCGCGAAGAGCTGCTTTCGGTGGACATCCCGACCGCTTTTTACGTCAATCCATCAGACCGCGAACGAATGCAAAGACTGATTCAGGAGCACGGAGCTCTCGAGGACTTTGAGGTTCAACTTCGAAGGAAAGACGGTGAAATCCTCACGGTGCTGGAGTCCAGTATAGCCACGCGGGACATTTCCGGAGCCGTGACCGCTTACCAGGGTTTCTTGCTGGACATTACCGAGCGCAAGCGGGCCGAGCAGGAAGTGCGGCGGCGAAACCGCGAGTTGATGGTGCTGAATTCCATCGGACAGACACTGAGTCAGCCCCTGGAGCTTCCCGACTTGCTGTCGCGATCGCTGCGGCAGATCACCGAACTGTTCGGATTGGACGTGGCCTCCATTTATTTGCTGAATGAAAAGACCTGCGTCATCCGCCGTGCGGCTGCCTTTGGGCATCGCTCTGAATACATGCGCCACTTCCCGCAGACAGAAATCCATCGGGATCTGATCAATCATGTTCGGGCCGTGCATGCTTCGGTTCTTCCCTTTCTGAGCCTTCCACTTCCGCAGGTCTTCCGCGATGTCCACGAAAAAGAGGGCCTTCAAGTGGCCTATGTCGTGGTGCTGTGGTCCAAAGACCGCATCCTCGGGTGCCTGGCGGTGGGAAGCCGGACGCGCCGGGAATTCACTCCTGCCGACCTGAACCTTCTCGGGTCCACGGGCACGCAATTTGCAGCCGCCATTGAGAAATCTCTGCTGTACGAGGAGGCGCGCCAGGCCTATGACAATCTCCGCCGCGCCCAGGAACAATTGGTCCAAAGCGAGAAAATGGCCGCCGTGGGCCAATTGATTTCGGGTGTTGCGCATGAATTGAATAACCCGCTTACCGCCATTCTGGGGTACAGCCAACTGCTGGCCTCCAGCGACGGCATGAGCCAAACAGGCGTCGAGTACGTCGAAAAGCTGCACAAGCAAGCGCAGCGCACGCATCGCATTGTCCAGAACCTTCTTAGCTTCTCCCGCCAGCAAAAGCCCGAGCGCCTGACCATCGATCTGAACCGGGTTCTGGAGGACACGCTGGGCTTGCGCGACTACGACCTTCGTGTGAACAACATTCAAGTGCACCGCGATTTGGCGCCCAATCTGCCGCCGACCGCCGCAGATCCGCATCAGCTCCAGCAGGTGTTTTTAAATATTCTTAATAATGCCGTGGACGCCATTCTCGACAAAGATAAGCGCGGAGATATCTGGGTACGATCCTCAGTGGAAGAGAGACAAATCCTTGTGGAATTCACCGATAGTGGGCCGGGTGTGCAGGATCCCTCGAGAGTTTTCGACCCCTTTTATACGACCAAACCAGTGGGGAAGGGCACCGGGTTGGGCCTGAGCATCTGCTACGGCATCATTTCCGAGCACGGCGGCAGCATTCGCGTCCAGAATTCCCCTCCGCGAGGCGCGGCTTTTTCCGTGACTCTCCCGGTGCAGTCTGCAACAGAGACAGCGGGGCCGAATCCCCCGGAGCTGCCACAGCGTGCTGCCGCCGGCCGCGTGCTGGTGGTGGACGACGAAGAAGCTGTTCTGGAACTCGAACGGGAGATTCTAGAGTCACAGGGCTTTTCCGTGCGCATGGCCCGCAGCGGGCGCGAAGCCCAGCAGATTCTTTCCTGCGAAGGCGTTGACCTTGTCGTGACCGACCTGAAAATGCCCGGTGAAATCACAGGGAAAGAGCTCTATGACTGGATTTCCAGGCAGCATCCGGATCTGGCCGGCCGCGTGGTATTCACGATGTCGGACGCCCGGAGCGACGAAGTCAAAGCCTCGCTCGAGGGAAAGGGGTGCCAGGTTATTCAAAAGCCCTTTGATTTGGAGAGCTTCTCGAGGGCAATCTACCGAGGGCTACGCCGAGCGACTGCCCCCGCCTTGCGCCGTTGATCCCAATTCAGCGGCCTGCGGCGAGACGCGCCCCATCGCAAGGCCAAGCGCCTCCACACGCGTTGCCAGGTCGGCGACCAGGTGCGTAAGGCGCGTCAGCAGCTCCACGCAATCCATGCCCGTCTGGATCCGCAGCCATGCGAGCCCGTAGAGTCCCCGGAATTGCAGCCCCAGGCGGACCCTTTCCCACTCCAGGCGCCGGCGGACCGTGGGTGATAACCCTGCCAGGGTTCGCGCTAGGCGCTCGGTTTGCACGAAATCTTCGCGCAGCCCGGCCAGATAGTCGCACACCACATGGTGGCGCTCCGCACGGGCGTGCCGCAGGCTCTCCGGCTTTATTTTCTTCGACAAGTACGCAATGTCGCCTTCGGAAATGGCCTGGAGGATGGGCGGGAAGTAGCGGGCATGGCTCGGAAACCACTGCTCGACCGGAGGAAGGTCTGCCACAGCAGGCGAGTTCGGACTCTCGCGCCTCTCGCGCGCCAGAAACAGCAACGACGCAAAGAGGAGCACGGCGATGACAGCAAAGATAATCAATTCCGTCATGATTTGAGCATCCCCGTGAGTCTGTCGTTTAACAAGCGCAGCCGGTAATTGAACTGCGGGGCGTATTCTTCATACAAGGTCCGGGGAAGCAGAACCGGAACCGCGGGCCGCGCGGGAACCAGTTTGTACAACGCCTGCAACCAAGCTACGAGAACCACGAAATAGCTGGACATCTGGATTCCATTCCACAACGAAGCGTACTTGTTGAGCCACACGGAGAGAATGGTGTTGTTCAGTACGAGGACACAGGAGTAAAAGCAGAATCCGAGGACCAGAGCTTTCTGCGGGGGGCGGAGCTCGACTTCATAGTAGCGGACAAAAAGCAGAAGCGCGAGAAGAACGGCGACAAGGGCCAACTCCAGCCCGCGGTCAGCAGCCAGGACGACCTGTGTGACCCAAAACGCCTTGTGTCTGGCCATTAGCGCGGAGAGCCCAGCATACATGGCCACCAGAGCACCCACACTCGTGAGAATGCGCCAGCCCGCGGCCCAAATGCCCCGATATGCGCGCAAGCAATTCTTACATACTTCGGTGACGGCCATCCCGCGGGTGGACATCACAACGGCTCGTGCTGACCAGCCAATCACGTAGCCGGGCCGCGACGAAAAGCCCCAGTGCCGATAGGTAAGAAATAATGCACCCGATAATGTAAGGTCGGAAAGAACGTAGAAGAAGAGAAAGGGAAGGTATTGGAAGGCGCTGCGGCGGAGAATAACATAGCAAACGCCAACCTCAGCGCATAGAATCAGCGCCCATAACCACTGCTCCCAATGAGCCAATCCAGACATACCAAGCGCATGCTAGTCCTGATAACGTGCATTGTCAATAACCAGGAGTACCAGCATGCGCTGGTACGGGCGACCCAAGAAGCCTATGCCAGCACTGTTCCGACCGCACTGGGCGGCCAGATGGGCGGGACGGGGAAACCGTCGGCAAGGAGCGTTGCACCGACCGCGCTGGGGGGCCAGATGGGCGGGACGGGGAAACCGTCCGCCGCGAATCTCTGTGGCCCTACATTACTTGGTTGAGTGTTGACCTGAGATGTAACAGGGTGTAGGATGAGCCCTGCCAAAACCAGAAGCGAGAGCAACGCAAGAACCTTTTTCATCGTGTGACACCTCCCGCCGCTATACTGTCCAGGCGTTAGGCGAAGGGGTCACTCGAAAGCAAAGCGTTCAGGAAACGGAACAAGAAACCTGTGGAGACGCTGGAGCGATTTCGACAAAACCGCCGGATTATCGAGGACTTTACCACCAACACTCTGGCTGAGATTCCAAGCGAATTTGGGAAACTCGTTTATCTGGCTTCCTTGAGAGATCTATCGAAGGGCACGTATGAACACGAGGGATTGAAGGCGGTCTATCCGCACGAGGCGGTACAGCAAGCCCTCTCCCGCTGCCACGAAGAGCTCTTCATCCGCATCCTGGAAATGCCTCTCGAAAAGCAGGACGAGGATCTTCGCATTTGTTTGGAAGGGCAATCCAAGGAGCCCAAGGAAGCCGCCGAGCGCTGGCAGACGCTTCAAGTCTATAGGATGTTGCTGCCGACAGAACTTCCGGAATATTTGCGGGATTTGTTCTGCTCAAATCTGTGCGTGCTTCTGGAGATGATTATTGCAGGCGAGATTATGGCTCCGTTAGGCGCATCGCCACGCCCACGACCTGCCCAATGACTTCCGCTTGTTCCGGAATCCGCCAGACTTCCGGCAAACACTGCGAAAGGGGATGCGGTTGGAGGATGAGGCGGCCTGCATCAGTCTGAAACCAGCCACACCGATAGCCGGAGCGCACGTCTACAAAGTAGATGGGCCGCTCGAATTCGTTGCTCCAGCCGGAGTTGTGAACGATTCTCAGTGCCGGATCCACTTGCACCACGCTCCCCGGACGCAGGAAAGGAACCATGCGGCGGTCCTCGAGGCCAATGTAGCCATAGCGATAACGGCCATATCCATTGAACAAGGTCCCTTCCAATTGTCCCCATTGTTCAACCATTCGAGAGAGATAAGACGTGCGGCTCGGATCGAATCCTGGGTCAAAGCGAAGAGGAAGGCGGAAGGAAGTCGGAGATGCCGCCAGATGCGTCCGGGGGGCGCATGCCGGTCCTCCATCGCTGAAATGATTCTGAAGCGGGACTTCGTACCAGGAGCACACGTCCAGAGGGTTCAAGTGATAGATGGCGGCGAGTGAGTACAGCTTGTGCAAGGTGGGAGTTACACCGCGGTTTTCGATGTCCGCCAGCCGGCTGATGTGCAGGATGAATTCGGGCCGCCCGCGATGGGAAGCCAGGTCGTAGCTGGCGCGCTCAACGTCGCGATAGGTGAGTCCCAGGCGCTCGCGCGCCTGACGAAGCCGCAGGCCCGGCGGTAAAGCTGGTCTTAGAATTGGGAGCATGAGAGGGCGTGTTTATACTATAGCAGAATCATAGTTTGTTAAACATTCGGAACAAGCACTTTGAGGCAGGAGTCCTGATTTGCCCGGCGGGCGCCAGGCAAGCTCGTCGAAATACACCGAAAGGGTCGAGGAAACATCCCTGCTCTACAGCGACGAGCGCCGATTGCAGAGCTGCCCGTGAGGGGCTAAAGTAGGTTTCTCCATGAGAGAGGAACTCAAAAGCATCCACAAGATTTGCGGCACGATATTGTTCTTACTTGTGGTGCCCCTCATCGCCGCCGCGCTCCTGCCTCCCCGGGAAGTCGCGCATGGCATCCTTGCCCGCCACCCCCTGACAAGTCCGGCGGAAAACAAGAGGACTCTGGAATTCTCGCGTCTGGCAGCTCAACTTACCCTCAAGAGACAGCAGGGACAAGAGGAAACCGAAAAACTGCAGGAGCAGGCGCTGGGCATATTGGATGGGGTCGTGCTCGACACCTTGAATTCCAAAGACCGGCCGAATACCGCGGCCTTGAACGAACAACTTGCAGAATTCGTCTCCCAACGCCCGCCCGTCGGGGAGGATTATCGGATTGCGCCTCTCGGCGCGGCCGGGACGGTGTACGCTCTCGCCGCGAACCTGGGTGTCGGTGGTCCGTCCGCGGTCCGCCTCTATTCCAGGCCCGGGGACACAATTCGATTTCAGCTCACGGCGCGAATTGACCGTTACACCCAAAAGGATTTCTTCGACGAGTATCTCGAACTAGTCCCGGTGGCCGCATCCGCAGCCGTTTTCGTCACCGTTTCGGGACGCACCGACGAATTGCAGACAGGCTCCTTCAACGCCTGGGAGCTTGACGGCCAGAAGCTTCAGTTGTTGTGGGCCTCAGATCTGCTTCCACGGTCGAGCTACGAGAATCGCGCGGACGGATTTTGGATCACCTACTGCGGCGAGCCAGATGAGGAGAAGCCGCGCGACTGCCGGGGAATGTTCCAGGATCGGTACGTGTGGGACAGTTCGGCGTGGAAACTTGCCGAGCACCAGAAAGTTCCGCCCGCGCATCGCTAGAATAGCCGCCTGCTGATCGCCTCCCACAAAGTGGTACGCCGCATCGATTGTGTCCGCCGTTTACAACCGCTAATGCGCTAAGAGAATCTGATATCCTCACGGAGGGACGCGTCTCCATGCGACGACTTGCTCTGATATTGTTTCTTGTATTTGCTGCGCTTCTTTTCCTCCGGCCCGTGGCCGCGCAGGATTCGCCCGCTCCGCAGCCGGGCCGCTCCTCCGCAGGTTCTTCCCAGGAAGACTTTCTAAAGGCTGCCGACGAAGTCGTGAAAGACATGAGCGCGATCCTTTCTCTTCCGCAGCTCTCCCCGCTGAAGAAGAGCGTGCGAACCCGCGAAGAGATTCGCGCGTTCGTCATCCGCCAGATGAAGGAGGACAAGAGTGAAGCAGAACGCTACGCGGGGAAACGTACCTTAGAAAAGCTCGGCCTGCTGCCCAAAGGGTTCGAACTCGACGCGTTTCTTGTGGAATTGCTGACCGAGCAGATCGCCGGGCTGTACGACCCGAAGGGGCATGAGTTCTACATCGCGGATTGGAATAGCCCAGAGGACCAAAAGATGGTGATGGCGCACGAGCTCACCCATGCCCTCCAGGACCAGCACTTCCAAATCGAGAAGTGGGAAGAGGCCGCCAAGCCCAATGACGACGCCCAACTGGCCCGCGACGCTGTGTTGGAGGGCTCGGCGCTGGCCGCCATGGTGGACTATCTATTGAAAGACACCGGGAAGGGGGTTCGCCAGGCACCCGAAATTAACCCCGAGTTGTTCATTGGCGACCCCACCACGAGCCCCGTGTTCGCCAAGGCTCCGCAATACATTCAGGATTCGCTGCTTTTTCCTTACGTCGCCGGGCTGAGTTTCACGCAGGCATTCTTGCGCGCCAACAGCGGCTGGGCTGACCTGCACAAGGTTTTCGAGAATCCACCGGTCTCCACGCAGCAGATTCTCCACCCGGAACTGTATCTGCATCCCGCGAAGGTGAGGGGTGTAACGCTTCCCGACTTGAAGCCGATCGTTCCACCGCAATGGAAGAAACTCGAGGAAAACGTTCTCGGGGAATTCGGTCTTCGCGAAGTTCTCAAGCAGTTTCTGGGAAAAGACCGAGCCGTCAAACTCGCCGCACCGTGGGTCGGCGACCGCTATGCCACGTTTGAGGACACAAAAGCCAAGAACGTCTTGATGGTTTACCGTATCCGAATGGCCAGCGCAGAAGATGCGGCGCGGCTTCTGGGGAATTATTCGGAGGCGCTCGAGCTAAAATATGGCGGCCGGCACGATCTATTCCGGCGGCCCAACTATTTTTCGTTTGCCACCGAGGAGGGCGGAGTTTTTCTGCGGTGTCTCGAAGAGGAATGCGCAGGCCTGGAGGGCGGAGACCAGGAGATGTTCGACAAGCTGACAGCGGCGATGGGCTGGCCTGCCGGCCCCAAGGGCGTCCCGGCGAGCGATCGCCCCATAGTGAAAACAGAAGCCGTTCTGATTCCTGCGTCGTATAGCGGCCTGGCAGATCAGGCAGCGCGCTGAAGCACGAGAACAGTCATATCGTCGCCGCGGGGCGCACCGGCAGAGAATTCGCGGACGCCCGAGAGGCACGTTTCGAGCAGCGACGCGGGAGCCACATGGTGATTCCCGCTGACATGCGCGCTGATGCGCTCAAGGCCATACTCCTCGCCCGCGGAATTGCGCGCCTCTGATAGGCCATCGGTGTAAAGCACGATGTGGTTGTTCGGTTCGAGACGCGTCCGATGCGAGGAATAGCGGCTGCCGCAGAACATCCCCAGCGGCACGCCGGTGGCGTCCAAGCGCTCCACTTTCTTTCCGCGAACCACCAGAACCGGGCAGTGGCCCGCGCTGACCAGTTCTACTTCGCCGGAAGCGGAGGCGCGGCCGTACACCAGAGTGGCGTATTGCCCCGCCATGGTGCTTTCGCAGAAGATGCGGTTGGCGGATTCGAGCAACTGCGCGGGCGCGAGGGCAACGCCCATGAGGCTCCGAAATGTAGCATGGAGATGGCTCATCAGCATCGAGGCGGCGACGCCTTTGCCGGCCACGTCCCCCAACAGGAAATTGAGGGCTCCATCGGCTTCGACGAGATCGCAATAGTCTCCGCTGACCACGCCCAGGGGTTCATAGTGGTACCGCGCGTTCCAGCCGGCCGCGCTGAATTCCGGCTTGGGCAGCAGTCCGCGCTGAATGCGCGCCGCAAGGCCCAGGTCGCCTTCGAGCGCGCGGCGTTCTTCACTGGTCAAGTGATCCACGCAGAAGCGCAGTAAGGGGTCGGCCAGCAGGCGGTCGGGTTCGATGGACTCATGGCACGCCTCGCATAATCCATAGGTGCCACTGCTCATCTGTTCGAGCGCCGAGTCCACCTGCTTTAGCAGCCCCGCCAGCGATGCATCCGCCGTGGGAACGGAGAGCGCCGTCTGCAGCCTCTCGCGGCGCTTGAGCAACTCGGAATGAAGGTAGGTCTGTTCGACGGTAGCCATAGCGTTTCCTTGCTTCTCCAGAGTGGCGCAAATTCCTGCCGGAGACCATCCGCTTCTTGCGGCTAAACCTTAAATTGTGGGGGCCGTTCCTGCACTGCAGCTTTCACGCCGGATTAGATTCAGAGCGCGGGGAAGAAGGTGCAGATATTCCGGGATCCAGCAGGGAGGGGCTGATTGCCCGCGGCTGCCGACCCGCGAGGCGCCCGAGACGCCCAAGACGTTCGACGCGCGCGAGCCGCCTACGGAACCGCGCATCGAGCTTGTTCGCGGTGGCTTGCTCGAACATGCTCCAACGGGAGCGTTTCGTGCGTGCGAGGAGCGCGAGGGCCTTGCGAGTCAACTCCGCGGCCCGGAGCGGGTCCTTGGCACGGTGCTCAAAATAGATGGCAAGCTGCTCGAAGGCGCGGAGCGCCTCCTTAGGGTCAGCCTGGGGATTCTCGGCGAGTTCGTTCCACAGCGCAGTGGCCCGCTCGAAATCGCCCTCGCGCTTAGCCAGCAGGGCGAGTTCGCGGCGCGCCGTGCAGCCCGCCTCGCGGGGCAGACCGGCGTCCAGGGCGGATTGATAGAGCAGGCGCGCACGTGAGGTCTGGCCGCGGCGCTGCACCAGGCGGGACAGCCCGAAAATATCCAGCGGGTCGCCGGCAAAGGCGTGTGGGTGCGCGTTTGCAAGCAGAGAAAGAATTTTTCCGGCAAGAGCGGCGAGACCCCGCAAATCCATTTGATTGTGACGAAAAACGCCGGCTAGCGGCTCGGAAGAGCCGCCGCGCAAATAGTCGAAATAGAATTGCGGGATGAAGGAGGAGTCAATGTCGTGGTCGCGGCACCAGCCCAGGCGCGGCGCGTCGAGCACGCGGCGCTCCAGCTCGGTGAGGCGCACGGAGCCCAGGCGAAGTTTCCAGAGGGCCCGCGCGGGGTGCAAGAGGTCGAGGTGTGCCTCGGGACGGCGCGGCTTCAGGCTGCGGGTCATCGCATAGCGCGTTTCGAGCAGCGGCCAATCGAAGGATTTGCCGTTGAAGGTGACCAGCACGCGGCGTGAAGCCATCCGCGCGGCGAGTTCGAGCAAGAGCGAGTGTTCCTCTCCATAGTCGCGCATGAAGAGCTGCTCGACCTGCAATCCGCCGGACTCCCACCAGGCGAGGCCAATGAGAAACGCGTAGGTTCCTGTGCCGCCGGCGAGGCCGGTGGTTTCCGTGTCCAGAAAGAGCCATTGCGAAGGATCGCAAAGATGCTCGCGAACCAATGGCGAAAGCTCCTCCGGGCCGAGTTTGGCGGGAAGGAGCAAACGGAGAGCTTCCGGATGCAGATCGCAGGGTTCCGGCGAAGAGAACCATTGCTGCAGAAGAAGATGCTCGCCATGACGATTCTTCCCGACGACCGCGCCCAAACGATGCGCAAGCGGGTCGGAGTCCACGGGAGTGCGGCGCTGGAAATCTTCTTCCTCGATGCGCTGCCGCTTCGCAGGACGGAGCGCCGCGAGGCGCGACAACCGTTCCTCGAGAGTGGCCATGGCTAAGCCAATAGCCTTTCCAGAATCGCCAGCGCTGCTTCTTTGGCGCGTTCGCCGCGCTCGCCCGCGGGGCCCACGCATGACGGGCAACCCTTCTCGCACGGGCACGCGGCAATCAGTTCGCGCGTCTTGTGCAGCAGCAGACCGTGAACGCGAAAGAGAGGCTCGGAAAAGCCAATCCCGCCGGGATAAGCGTCATAGAGATAGAGGTTCGGCTCGAAGAATTCCTTCTCCTGCGCCTCCGAACGCGCGCTGGAAAGGTTTGCCGGGGGAAACTCCTCCCATTCGTCGTCCACGCCGGGAGAAGGTGGCCGCTCGCCGATGGCGGTGCTGAGGTCGCGGCGGTCGCACATCAGAAGCAGCGTCGCCATGGATTCGAGCGCAAACAGCAGGCCGAACATGCCGCTTTGGCGTTCGCTTATGGAAAAAGGAAGCGACTCGACAAGCGGCCGTTCCAGAGTGAGCCAATAGGCGGTGGTGTGCATTTCGTTTTCGGGAAGCTCGAGTTTTCCCGCGCCGACGTTTTCATTCGTAAAGAACTTGATCTTTTTGAATCCGACCACCTGTGAACGGACCAGAACGTCGCCGTAGGCGCGCGCCGCGGGGATTTCCGGGCGTTCGGTGGATGCGCGGGCCTGCTCGGCAATTTCGAGGATGCGCACCTGGGTGTAGCGGACCGCGTCGGTGTAATAGTCGGCATCCACGCGTTTGACGAAGGCTTTGCGCTCGGCGAAGTCGAGTTGCTCGACGTGGAATTGCCTCCCCCCGTGCAGGTAGATGGCCTTGGGATGGACCATTACCAGCGCACTGGGAAAATCCACTTCGCCGATGACTTCCGGCTCCGCCGTGATGTCCACAATCACAAAATTGTCCG